>NZ_CEEDAR010000005.1:0-85622 GCF_979252985.1 Clavibacter sp. AC415
GTGCCGATGCACGAGCTCGACGCGGCCCTCGCGGGACTGGAGCCGGGGACGCGAGCCCTGGAGATCGACGGCCGCCGCGCATCGGCGTACCGGAGCGTGTACTTCGACACCCCCGAGCTCGCGAGCTTCCACCTGGCCGCGCACGGTCGGCGGCGCCGCTTCAAGGTCCGGACCCGCAGCTACGTCGACTCCGGCGAGTGCAACCTCGAGGTCAAGACCCGCGGCGGCCGCAGCAGCACCGTCAAGGACCGGGTCGCCCACGTCGCCGGCGACGAGCGGATGCTCACCGACGCGGGCCTCGCCCACGTCGACGCGACGCTGCAGGAGGCCGGCATCCGGGGCATCGCGCCCCAGCGGCTGCGGCCCACGCTCGTGACCGAGTACGACCGCACGACCCTGTTCGTCCCGAGCGATGAGAGTCGCGCGACCGTCGACACCTCCCTCGCCTGGATCCTCGACGACCGCCGCCTCGAACTCCCCCGCGTGGCGATCGTGGAGACCAAGTCCGGCTCCCGACCGTCCGCCGTCGACCGGCTCCTCTGGAGCCACGGGCACCGCCCCTCGACCATCTCGAAGTACGGCACGGGCCTCGCCGCCCTCCGCGACGACCTGCCCTCGAACAAGTGGAACCGGGTCCTCCGGCGCCACTTCGCCGACGGCCGCACCACCTCCACCTCCTCCGCCGCCTGAGCGCGGCATCCGAGCCACCCGCGCCGACCCGCGCCCACCGAAGGACACCCCATGAGCCCGAAGCGCTCCCTCCGCAATCCCACCGCCATCGCCGTCTCCCTCCTGCTGAGCGTCGGCCTCCTCGCCGGCTGCGGCATCGCCACGACCGGCGCCGACTCCTCGACCACGGCCTCGGCCGGGGTCGAGGTCGACGCCACCCAGAGCGCCGAGCAGGTCCTGGCCGCGAACGACGCCGTCACGGATGCCAGCGGCGACATCGACGAGTCGGCGGCCGTCGACGTCGCCCTCGACGGCGACACCGCGACGAGCTCCGGGGACGGCGTGACCGTCGACGGCAGCACCGTCACCATCACCGCGGCCGGCACCTACCGCATCAGCGGGACGCTCGACGACGGCCAGGTGGTCGTCGACACGGCCGACACCGGGACCGTCGCCCTGATCCTCGACGGCGCGAGCATCTCCTCCACCACGACGGCCGCGATCGACATCCGGCAGGCGGACGCCGCCATCATCTCGCTCGCCACCGGCACCGAGAACGCGCTGAGCGACGCCTCGTCCTACGACGACTCCGCCGAGGCGAACGCGGCGCTCTACAGCGCCACCGACCTCACCATCACCGGGACCGGCTCGCTCGCGGTGACCGGGAACGGGAACGACGGCATCGCCTCGCAGGACGGCCTGGTGATCGATTCCGGGAGCATCGCGGTCACCGCCGCCGACGACGGCATCCGCGGGAAGGACGCCCTCGTCATCCAGGGCGGGACGGTCAGCGTCACCGCCGGCGGCGACGGCCTCAAGTCCGACGACGACGAGGACCCGACGCGCGGGTTCATCTCCATCACCGACGGCGACGTGACCGTCACCGCGGACGACGACGGCCTCGCGGCCACGACCGACGTCATCATCACGGGCGGCACGCTCGACGTCACCA
The DNA here is from genome assembly GCF_979252985.1 of Clavibacter sp. AC415. Taxonomy (NCBI): domain Bacteria; kingdom Bacillati; phylum Actinomycetota; class Actinomycetes; order Micrococcales; family Microbacteriaceae; genus Clavibacter; species Clavibacter sp. AC415. Next base: position 1,622 of record NZ_CEEDAR010000005.1, read on the forward strand.
CGGGCGGCGGCGCCGCGAACGCGGCCGCCGCAGCGACGGACTCCAGCGCGCAGGGCATCACCGCCGGCGTCATCGCGGTCATCGAGGGCGGGACGACCACCATCGACGCCCAGCACGACGCGATCAACGCCACGGGCGGATTCCACCTCGTCTCCGGCACCGTGGACGCCGCCGCCGGAGACGACGGTGTGCACGCCGACACCGCCCTCGTGATCGACGGCGGCACCCTCGACATCACGACCGCCGTCGAGGGGCTCGAGAGCGCCGCCATCACGGTCAACGGCGGGGAGACGTCCCTGGTCACCCAGGACGACGGCGTGAACGCGACCGTGGGCTCCACCACGACGGAGAGCGCGACCGGCACGGGCGACGCGGCCGCGGCGGCGGACGGCGCCGCAGCACCGGAGGCGGGTACCGCTCCTGCAGCCGGCACGGCCCCGACCGGGGGGCGCCCCGGAGGAGGGATGCGGACGGGCGGCGGAGGCATGGCCGGCGGCGGCGGAAGCGGTGATGACGGATCGACCCTGACCATCACCGGCGGCACCCTCGTCGTCGACGCGGAGGGCGACGGCCTGGACTCCAACGGGTCCGCCACCATCTCCGGCGGCACTGTCGTGGTGAACGGTCCCGAGGGCAGCGGGAACGGCGCGCTCGACGTGAACGGCACCCTCGACGTCTCCGCCGGCACCCTCCTCGCGGCCGGCAGCAGCGGCATGGTCGTCTCCCCGGCGACCACGAGCACCCAGGGCTGGATCTCCGCGACGCTCGACAGCACCTACGACGCCGGCACGACCGTGCAGATCCTGGACGCGGACGGGACCGTCGTCGCATCGTTCGAGGCGAGCAAGTCCTTCGGCAACATCGTCTACTCCTCCGACGCGATCACCACGGGCGAGAGCTACTCGGTCGCGATCGGCGGCACGGTCTCCGGTGCGAGCACGGGGGCCTCGCGGCGTCGGGCGACGCCACGGGAGCGGCCGCCTCCGTCACGGTCACCGCGGGTGAGGCCGCGACCGGCGGGATGGGCGGCCGCTAGCACCGGAGCTGCCCGCGGTCCCGCGGGCAGCAGGGAAGGGAGGTCCGGCGAGTCGCGGGGCCTCCCCTTCGTCGTCCCTCCCGCCCGCACCGAGCTCCTCGACGGGAATCCGCGCTCATAGGAGCGTCATCGACGCCTCATCGAATCGTCATCATGCAGCTCTGCACCCTGATCCCATGACCCACGAACCGACCCGACGCCCCTCCCGCCGCACCTTCCTCCTCGGCGGCGCCGCAGCCCTGGGCCTTGCTGCCACGGGGACTGGCTGGGCCCTTGACCGCTTCGTCGTCCCGCACGTAGAGATCGACGACGTCGACGCCTTCGAGGCCGCGAACGCCTCTACCGACACCGCCTCGACCAGTACCGGAACAGCGACCGTCACCGTCACCACCCGGACGCAGGGATCCGGCGACGACCTCGTCACCTACTACGTCGCCGACCTGCTCCTCACGGAGGCCACCGCGCTGCGGTCCGCGTTCGCGGACGACGCGTTCGGGGAGAACATCATCGACACGACCTCGAGCATCGCCGCGCAGAACGACGCGGCGTTCGCGATCAACGGCGACTACTACGGCTTCCGCGACACCGGCATCGTCATCCGGAACGGCGTCGCGTTCCGCGACGCGGGCGCCCGCGAGGGGCTGGCCTTCTACCGAGACGGTCACGCGGAGGTGTACGACGAGACCGCCACCAGCGCGGATGCGCTGGTCGCCGCGGGCGTCTGGAACACCCTCTCGTTCGGTCCCGCCGTCGTCCGCGACGGCGCCGAGGTCGCCGGCATCGACCAGGTCGAGGTCGACACGAACTTCGGCAACCACTCCATCCAGGGCCGCCAGCCCCGCACCTGCGTCGGCGTCATCGCCGCGAACCACCTCGCCCTGGTCGTCGTCGACGGACGGAGCGCCGGCTACAGCGCCGGCGTCACCCTGCCCGGTCTCGCCGCGATCATGCTCGACCTCGGCTGCGAGACCGCGTACAACATCGACGGCGGCGGATCCTCGACCATGGTCCACGACGGCGAGCTCGTGAACCGGCCGCTCGGGACGACGAGCGAGCGCGGCACCTCCGACATCCTCTACATCCCCACGAGCGCCGCATGATCGTCCTCATCCCCGCCTACGAGCCCGACGCCCGCCTCCCCGCGCTCGTGACCGCCCTCGTCGAGGCCCGCCCCGACGTGATCCCGGTCGTCGTCGACGACGGCAGCGGGCCCGGCCGCACCGCGACCTTCGACGCGACGCGGGCGGCCGGAGCCGTCGTCCTCACCCATCCGCGGAACCTCGGCAAGGGCCGCGCGCTGCGGACCGGCATCGCGTACGCCGGAGCCGCCCACCCCGGAGAGGACGTCGTGTGCGCCGACAGCGACGGGCAGCACACGGCCGTCGACGTGCTCCGCGTCGCCGACCACGTCCGCCGCACCGGCTCCATGGTGCTCGGCGGGCGGAGGTTCGACGGCGACGTGCCGCTCCGCAGCCGCTTCGGCAACGCGGTGTCCCGCGGACTCCTCCGCCGGGCGTCCGGGGGGAACGTCCACGACACGCAGACCGGGCTCCGCGGCTACCCGGCGGGATCCCTGGCGTGGCTGCTCGACGTGCCGGGGGACCGGTTCGAGTACGAGCTGCGGGTGCTGCTGCGGGCGCACGCCGACGGGCGACGGGTGGAGGAGATCCCCATCGAGACGCTCTACCTCGAGGGCAACGCGTCCTCGCACTTCCGCCCGATGACGGACTCGTGGAGGGTGCTCGCACCGCTCATCCTGCATGCCCTGGTCGCGATCGGGTCCTTCGTCCTCGACCTCATCGCCCTCTGGGCCCTGGTCGCCGTGACCGGAGAGCTCCTGATCGGCGTGATCGGCGCACGACTGATCAGCGGCACCGTCAACTTCCTCGCCAACCGCCGCCTCGTCCACACAGGCCGCGGTCCGGCCGCGCCGCTCCCCGCGGAAAGCGGCGCGAAGCGCCGTCTGCTCCTCGGGGAGGCGCTGCGGTACACGGCGCTCGCGTCGCTGGTCGCGCTCGGCGACGTCGTGCTCCTGGAAGCACTCACGACGGCCGGCATCCCATTGCTCCTGGCCAAGATCGGCGCGGGAGCCGCCCTGTTCGTCGCCGGCTTCGCCGTGCAGCGCACGCTCGTCTTCCGGCGGCACGCGGTGGAACCCGGCCCCGTGCCGGCAGCCGTCGATGCCGCCACCGCTCCACCGGCCGCGTCGGGGCGGCGTCCCACCTCGCCCGGGTTCATGGCCGGTCCATAGCCGTGCCAGGGCCGGCTCATGCGTCGATGCCGCTGAATCGGGGCATGAGCGCACCGATGCATGCACCGCCACCACCTGCACCAGCACCTGCACCTGCACCTGCACCTGCACCTGCACCAGCACCTTCCGCCCCCGCACCGCGGGCCGACGCGGCGCTGCGGGCGGCGGGACGACGGCGGTCGCGCATGACGCGGCTCCTCGGTGCCGCGGCATGGGCCTCCGCCGTGGTGGCGGTGCTGCTGTGGGCGACGTCCGACGCGGCACGCATCACCGGCGACGGACGGATCCTGATCGTCCTCGGGATCATCGCGGGACTCATCGGCACCGACCTGATCCTGGTCATGCTCGTCCTCGCGGCCCGCGTGCCGCTGATCGACCGCCTCGTCGGCCATGACGCGGCCATGGCGCTGCACGGGCGCCTGGGAAAGCCCGCCCTCCACCTCCTCCTCGCCCACGGCGCGCTGCTGGTGGTCGGCTACTCCCTCGACTCCGGCGAGGGCATCGGGCCGATGGTCGTGGCGCTGTGGGAGACGACCGACGTCCGGCTCGCGATCCTCGGCCTCGGCGCCCTCGTGGCCGTCGTCGTGAGCTCCGTGATCGCCGTGCGCCGCATGCTCCCGTACGAGGCGTGGCACGGCGTGCATCTCCTGTCCTATGCCGCGGTGGTCCTCGCCGTCCCGCACCAGCTGCAGCAGGGACAGGTCCTCGCGGAGACGTCGTGGCAGCGGGCGTACTGGATCGCGCTGTACGCGATCGCGCTCGGCTGCATCGCGGTCTTCCGCTTCGGCACGCCCGTCCTCCTGTCCCTCCGGCACCGGGTGGTCGTGGACCGCGTCGAGCCGCTCGGCGACGACGTGGTGTCCCTCCATCTCCGCGGTCGCCTGCTCGACCGCCTGCCCGCGCGGGGCGGTCAGTTCCTCATGTGGCGGTTCTGGGGAGCGGGGACCTGGTGGCACGCGCACCCGCTCTCGCTGTCCGCCGCACCCGACGGCACGGGCCTGCGGCTCACGGTGCGGGCCCTGGGGCGCGGCAGCGGCGGCCTCGCTCGGCTCCGGCCCGGGACGCCCGTGTCGTTCGCCGGACCGTACGGCGTCTTCACGGCGGCCAGCCGCACCCGCCCCCGCATCGCGGTCGCCGCCGCGGGGATCGGGATCACCCCCGTCCGCGCGTTCCTCGAGGACGTCTCCGCGCCGGCGGGATCGGTGACCATCCTGCTCCGCGCGCGCGATGCCCGGGAGACGCACCTCTGGGACGAGGTCATCGCGTGGGCCGCCGCCCGCGGTCACCGCGTCCTGACCAGCGTCGGCTCCCGCGGCAGCGGACCCGGCGCGTGGCTGGCCGACGAGCAGGCCGGCCAGGGCCACCGCATCGCCACGGTCTTCCCCGACCTCGACGGCTCGGACCTCTACGTCTGCGGACCCGCACGCTGGGCGGACCTCGTCGAGGCCGACGCACGCGCCGCGGGGCTGCCGCGCGCACAGCTCCACCGCGAGCGCTTCAGCTGGTGACGGCACCGCATCACCCCCACGAAGGAGAAGGACGCATGCACGACGAGGACACCACATGGACGCGGCGCATGATCACGGGGCTCACGACGGGCATCGCCCTCGTGGGCGCCGGGGCGCTCGGCTCGACCGTCTACCTGACGCAGGCCGTGCTCGCGGACGACGCCGGCGCCCCGACGACGTCCGCCGTCGTCCCCGCGGACCCGAGCACCGACGACGCGGCCGCTACCTCGACCCCGGTGGATCCCTCGACGGGCTCGGGAGGCGGGTCGACGGGCTCCGGATCGACCGGCTCCGACACCTCGACCGGCTCCGGCACGTCTACCGGCTCCGACACGTCTACCGGCTCGGGGACGACCGACTCCGGCGTGAGCGCCGGGACCGGGTCCGGCTCCTCGGCGCGGACGTCGGGGTCCTGACGTGCGCACCGTGGTCGATCGACCGCCCGCGAGCGGGGAGCGCTCGTGGGACCTCTGGACCACGACGGCGCAGGTCGTCGTGCAGAGCCCGGATCCCCGTGCCCTCGATGCGGCCGTCGACGCGGTCCGCCGGGTGACCTCCGCGGTCGACCGGGCGTGCAGCCGGTTCCGGCCCGACTCGGAGCTCATGGCGCGCGCCGCGGACCTCGAGCGCGGGTGCGCGGTCTCGCCGCTCCTCGCCGACCTCATGCGGACGGCGCTGGGCGCCGCGGAGGCCACCGACGGCGACGTCGATCCCACGCTCGGCGCCGAGCTGATCAGCCTCGGCTGCGACCTCGACCGGCGGGGCGCGGCACCCCGCCCCGTCGCGCATGGCGACGGGCGGCGCGCGGCGAGCGATCTCCCGCGCGGGAGCGCCGAGCGCACGCCGCGGTGGCGGGACGTCGAGCTCCGGGGAACGCGGCTGCGAATCCCCGCCGGCGTCGTGGTCGACCTGGGGGCGACCGCCAAGGCGTGGACGGCCGACCGCGCCGCGGAAGGCGCGGCGGCGGCCTCCGGCGCGGCGGTCCTCGTGTCGCTCGGCGGCGACATCGCCACGGCGGGGGACGGTCCCGCGGAGGGCTGGCAGGTCCTCGTCCAGGACACGGACGAGGACCCCGCGCAGGTCGTCTCGCTGCGCAGCGGCTGGGCGGTCGCGACCTCGAGCACGCGGCGCCGGAGGTGGGAGCACGACGGCACGCCCGTGCACCACATCCTCGATCCCCGCTGGGGCGTGCCGGCCGCCCCGCTGTGGCGCTCGGTCACTGTGGCGTCCGCGACCTGCGTGGGCGCGAACACCTGGTCCACGGCGGCGGTCGTCCGCGGCTCCCGCGCCGTGCGGGACCTGTCGTCCCGGTGCCTCGCCGCCCGCCTCGTCGCGGCCGATCGGACGGTGATCAGGACCCCGCTCTGGCCGGAGGACCGTGGAGACGCACGGATGCCCTGATCGGCGGACGGCCGCGATGCCGCCGGTCCGCAGCGGCCATCGCGTCCTCGCGCCGGGCACCCGTCCCTACGCTGGAGCGGTGCAGCGGCTGGGGGACCGGGTGGAGGATCGACCGGCTCCGCGGGACGACGCCCGCGGGAGGGTCGCCGTGACCACGGGGCTCATCGCCCTCGGCGCGTTCGCGCTGCTCTGGTGCCTGATGTGGATCCCGTCCGCCGTGCTCGGCTCCGGCTGGCTGATCCTCTACCCGCTGTTCCTCGTGGCCTGGGTCCCGATCGGGATCCTCGCGCTGGTCAGCCTCGTGTCCGCCGTGATGTCGCTGGCCCGGCGGGAGGGTCGGAGGAGGCGCGCGATCGCGATGCTCGTCGTCGACGCGGTGTTCCTCGTCGTGTCCCCGTCGGTGCTCTGGCTGGGCGCCTTCCCGCTGCTCGCCCTCGTCACCCCCGCCCCCGCGTGACGCGCGCGGACTCCGTCAGCCGTTCGAGCAGGTCTCCGTCGCCGCGGTCTGGCCGGTGACGCCCTCCGGCAGCACGGCGGGGAGGGGCGGCCGAGCCGTCCGACGCGGGCGGAGCCGGATCCGCCGGGGGAGCAGCCGCGGGATCCGTCGGCTCGGCGAGCACCACACCCTGACCCGTGCTGTCGGGCGCGAGGGCGAAGTCCGCGTCGGAGGCGATGAGCCGCATCATCCGATCCCCGGTCGCCACGTCCTGCGCGACGCGGCCGCTCTCCAGGTACGTGGTCGGGTACTGCACGAACACGAACTCGTCGAGCGGGATGTCCTTGATGGTGAGCGCGAGCGACGTGATCGCCGCGGGGCTGTCGAGCGAGGTGGAGAGGCTCATGTTGTCCACGGCGGCGCGCGCGATGCCGTAGAGCTTCGCCGGGTTGGTGAGGGTGTCGGAGCTGGTGATGGTCCGCAGCAGCGCGCTGAGGAACACCTGCTGGTTGCTGATGCGGGAGAGGTCGCTGTTGTCCCCGATGCCATGACGGAGGCGGAGGAACTGCACCGCATCCTCGCCCTGGAGGGGCACGACGCCGGCGGGGAGGTCGAGCTCGGTCCGCCAGTCGTCGATCGGGTTGGCCAGGCAGACGGGGACGCCGCCGACGGCGTTGGACATCTCGATCACGCCGGTGAACTGGATGACGCCGCCGTAGGGGATGTCGAGGCCCGTGATGCTCTCCACGGCGCGCACGACGCAGGGGAGCCCGCCGTTCTTGAGCGCGACGTTGATCTGCACGTCGTCCTGCGCCGGCACCTCCGTGATGCCGTCCTGGCTCCAGCAGGCGGGCATGGTCATGAGCATGTCGCGGGGGAAGGAGATGACGGTGGCGCGGGTGTGGTCCTCGCTGACGTGGAGCAGCATCGTGACGTCGTTGAGGTTGCCGGTCTGGACGCCGGCGCCCGTGCCGAAGCCGTCGCCCTGGCCCTCGCGGGTGTCGCCGCCGACGAGGAGCACGTTGGCCCCGCCGTCGATCGCGCCGATCGAGGGCGGCAGGGCGTCCCCGTCGGAGATGTCGACCGAGTTGGCCTGGACGGTGCGGGCGATGTCCCACGCGGCGATCGCGGCGACGGATCCGCTGCCGACCACGGCGACCGCGGTCACCACGCCGATCGCGGCGGCCACCGTGCGCGAGGCGCTCGGCCTCCGCAGGCGGCCGTGGCGGGCGATGCCCTCGGTGCCCCGGCGTCCCACCCTGGTGGTCTCGGTCATGGCGCTCCTCCGTCGACGGATGGGGACGGGTATCCCTCGCCGAGGCTAGGCGCGGATCCGCGGGCACGCCAGGTCCTGCCCGGCAGACCCCTCGCACTGGGGCGGTCCCGATCGAGGCGTTGCGGGCGGTCACCAGCCCTGCGCGGACCCGCTGCCGCGAGAGGCGCGCCGGCCCGCGGCACGGGGCCTCCGCACCGGGGCTGCCACGATGGCCCCATGCAGATCGACGTCGGGCACGGCCGCAGCGGCACGGACGTCCGGCGTGTGCTGGAGGCCCTTCCGGACTGGTTCGGCGACCCCGACGCGATCGACGCGTACGTCGTGGACGCCGAGAGCGACCGGTACGACAGCCTCCTGGCATCCGACGGCACGCAGGTGCTCGGTGTCGCCCTCGTCCACCGGCACTTCCCGGAGGCCGCGGAGCTGCACCTGATCGCCGTCGCTCCGGAGGCGCAGGGGCGGGGCATCGGCCGGCTCCTCGTCGAGCGCGTGAGCGCCGATCTCGCGGCGAGCGGATGCGCCGTCCTCTCCGTCCACACGGTCGGGCCGTCCTTCGACCACGAGCCGTACGCGCGCACGCGCCGCTTCTCCGGGCGCCTCGGGTTCCTGCCGCTCGAGGAGCACACGGGCCTCGACTGGTCGGGGCCCACCCTCATCCTGGTCCGGCCCCTGCGCTGACGGGACCGGCGAGGCGTCTCGCGCGTCGACGTCTGGGCCGGGCGCATCAGGCGTCCCCGCGACCGATCGAGGACGGCAGCTCCCGATGCGCCTCCACCTCGTCGACGAGGGTCCGCACCGTCCCGCCCACGACGTGCCGGACCACCCCGACCGGATGCGCCTCAGGCCTCCCGCGTCCACACCCGCATCTCGCCGGCGCCCCGGTTGGCCCACGAGGAGTACGGCACGAAGACCAGCTCCGCGTCCTCGGAGGTGACCGGGCCGCTGCGGTAGAGGCCGTCCCCGACGACGTCGGCGCGGCGGCCGCGCGCGGTCACGACGTGCGTCCCGTCCGCGTCACGGGCGGACAGGTCCGCGTCCGCCGGCAGGGACAGCATGTGCAGCATCGCGCCGTTGTCGGCCTCCTCGAGCGCGTGCACCATGGGTCCGCGAGCGATCGCGACCCGGCCGGCGTGGTCGACCAGCCGGGGGTCGGGGCGGAGGCGGCGCGGGGCGGTGTCGAGCTGCAGCACGAGCTCCTCGCCGTCCTGCCAGCGCCGTGTCACGGTCGCGTAGCCGTCCTCGCCGAGCAGGTCGCCGTCGTCGAGGTCGAGCGGCCGGCCGTCGAGGTGCAGCGTCGTCGTCGCCGACCACGCGGGCACGCGGACGCGGAGCGTGAGCTCGCCGTCGGGGGCGTCCACCACGCGGAGCGCGACCCGGCCGCTGCCGTGCACGTCCGCATCCACCGCGACGACGGCCACCGCGTCGCCCACGGGCACGCGCACGATCCCCGACACCGGCACGTGCACCACCAGCTCGGCGTCGCCCGTCGCGAAGGCGTAGGACCCGAGTGACGTGAGGAGCCGGGCGAGGTTCGGGGGCAGCATGCGACGTCGAACCAGGCGCTCCGCTCGATGCCGCCGCGGCTCGCGAGGGGGTTGTCGTAGAAGAAGCACGTGCCGTCGTCCGACAGGCCGGCCAGCACGCCGTTGTAGAGGGCGAGCTCCATCACGTCCCCGTAGCGCCGGTGCCGGTCGATGCGGAGCATCCGCTGCGCCCACATCATGAGCCCGATCGCGGCGCACGTCTCCGCGTACGCGGTCTCGTCGGGCAGGTCGAAGTCCCGGGTGAATCCCTCGTTGACGGCGGAGCTGCCGATCCCGCCGGTCACGTACATGCGCCGCGTGGTCAGGTGCTCCCACAGTCCCCGGCATGCCGCGAGGAGCGACTCGTCGTCCTGCTCGCGCGCCAGGTCCGCCATCGCGGAGTACAGGTACATGGCGCGGACGGAGTGGCCGACCGCCTCGTGCTGGTCCCGCACCGGGGCGTGGGCCTGCAGGTACTCGCGACTGCGGCCGGGGTGGGCCTCGCCGCTGAACTGGTCGCCGAAGTACCCGGGGGTCCCGCGGCGCTCCGCCTCGAGGTCGAAGAAGTAGGGCTCGGTGCCGCGCTCCTCGACGAAGTAGGACGCGAGGTCGAGGTAGCGGCGCTCGCCGGTGGCCGCGGCGAGCTTCACCAGGGCGAGCTCGATCTCCTCGTGGCCGTCGTAGCCGCGGATCTGCCCCTCGCCCCGGCCGAACACCGTCCCGATGAGGTCCGCGTAGCGGCGCATCACGTCGAGCAGGGTCGTCTTGCCGGTCGCGGCGTGGTGCGCCACGGCGGCCTCGATCAGGTGCCCCGCGCAGTAGAGCTCGTGGGCGTCGCGGAGGTCGGTGAAGCGCTCCTCGGGCGCGATGACCGTGAAGTACGTGTTGAGGTAGCCGTCGTCGCCCTGGGCGGAGGCGAGGAGGGCGATCACGTCGTCGAGGCGGGCGTCGAGCTCTGGGTCGGGGTGGGAGACGAGGCTGTAGCTGGCCGCCTCGATCCACTTGGCGATGTCGCTGTCCCAGAAGATGTGGGGCACGGGATCGCCGTCCTCCTGCTGGTGGCGGAGGGACTCCAGGTGCCCGATGGTCTCGAGCTGGTGGTACTGGAAGGGGATCGTCTCGGTGCGGACGGTCTCGATGCGGGGGCTCCAGAAGGAGTCGGCGATGTCGACGTCGGCGAGGGGGGCGGGCGTCGTCGCCCGGTGCGTGCGGTGTGCGTCCATGGGGTGTCCTTCGGTGGGGAGGGGATCGGCGGCGGCGCGGCGGGTGGTCATCCCTTGAGCGCGCCCGAGGTGAAGCCGCGGACGTAGTAGCGCTGCAGGAAGAGGAACAGGAGCAGGCAGGGGAGGGCCGACACGATCACGCCGGCCTGCAGCGCGCCGTAGTCCACCGAGCCGAGCGCCCCGGTGCGCAGGCTCACCAGCGCCACGGGGAGGGTGAAGAGGTCGCCGCTGGTCAGGAAGATCAGCGGCGCGATGAACTCGTTCCAGGATGACAGGAACGCGTACAGGCCGACCGTCACGAGCCCCGGCACGGTGCCGCGCAGCAGCACGCGGAAGAACGCCCCGGCGACGCTGCACCCGTCCATGAGGGCGGCCTCGTCGAGCTCCTTCGGCAGCGCCTCGAAGGAGTTCCGCATCATGAAGAGGCTGAACGGCAGCTGCAGCATGACCATCACCAGGGCGAGCCCGACGAGGGAGTCCTGCAGGTCGAGCCAGCCGAGCAGCACGTAGAGGGGGATGAGGATCGTGGCGTACGGCACCATCAGGATCGCCAGCGTGAGGATGAAGAGCACGTTCCGCCCGCGGAACGGGAGCCGCGCGAACGCGTACCCGCCGAACGCGGAGACGACGAGCACGCCCGCGACGGTCATGAGGGCGACCGCCGTGGTGTTCAGCAGGTAGGTGCCGAGGCCGCTGCCGTACTCGACGACGCTCTGGTAGTTGGCGAAGCCGAAGCCGCCCTCGGGGGAGGCGCCGGTGCCGAACAGCGACCCGTGCAGGGTCCACAGCAGCGGGAGCAGGAACAGCAGCGCGAGGACGGTGCTGGTGACGTGGTGGGCGGCGATGCCCAGGGTCTTGGTTCGCTTCATGACGGCCTCACGCGGTGTTGTCACGTCGGAGCAACGTGAACTGGATCAGGTTGAGCACCAGCAGGAACGCCAGCACCACGAGCGACAGGGCGGCCGCGGTGCCGAGGTCGAACTGCACGAACGCCTTGCGGTACAGGGCGACGACGAGGGTGACGGTGGAGTTGTCGGGCCCGCCGCTGGTGAGGATGTAGAACTGGTCGAACGCCAGCACGGATCCGGTCACCGAGAGGATCAGCATGAGCGCGATCGACGGGCGGAGCAGCGGCAGCGTCACCGAGACGAAGGTGCGCCACCAGGAGGCCCCGTCGACGCGGGCGGCCTCGTAGACCTCGTCCGGGATCGCCTGCAGGCCCGTCAGCAGGATGAGCATGTAGAAGCCGGAGAAGCGCCAGACGACGAGGAGCACGGTCGACCAGAGCGCGCCGGTGGGCGTCGAGATCCAGTTGAGCGGCCCGATGCCCACGAGTCCGAGCAGCTCGTTGAGGCCGCTGTCCTTCTGCGTGTACAGCCCGTAGAACAGCAGGCTCGTGGAGGCGAGGCCGATGGCGGCCGGGATGAAGAACGCTGTCCGGTATAGCGCCGTGCCCGGGCGGGACTGTTGCACGAGGAGCGCGAGCCCGAGCGCGACGGCGCTGAGGAGCACGGTGGTGATGACGGTGTACAGCGCCGTGAATCCGATGGCCGTGACGAACAGCGGGTCGCTGATCTCGGTGAAGTTGGCTCCCCAGTTCGGCGAGGAGGCGCCGATGAGCGGCCAGTCGTTGAACGCCATCCAGATGAGGAGGACGAGGGGGACGACGAACACGACGCCGACGACGAGGGCCGTCGGGGTCGCGAACAGGAGTCCGGTGCGCGCCGTGTCGCGGGAGAGCGGACGGCGGGAGCGCGGGGTGGCGGGCTGCGGCCGCGGGGCGGCGGCGGGCAGCCGGGTCGTGGTGGTCATGGTCGAGCCTTCCCGGGAGGGGGTGACCGGCCGCCGCCTCCGGGGAGGCGGCGGCCGCGTGGGGGAGGGCTACTGGCCCGACTGGAGGGCGGAGGTGATGGCGTCGTTGTCGGCGGCGCGCTTGCCGGCGTCGCCGAACACCTGGTCGCGGAAGTACGTCGTCCAGGGGCCGTTGGCGTCGTTGAAGGTGGCGCCGAAGGCGTTCGACTTGGGCGTCTCGCCCACCTCGACGAGCGCCGTCATCGCGGCCACGTTCGGGTCCGCCTGGCTGTACTGGTTGTCGGCGAGGTCGGTGCGGGCCGGCAGGTAGCCGCCCTTGGCCAGCACCTCGATCTGGGCCTCGTCGGACAGGGTCCACGAGACGAAGTCCCACGCGGCGGCGGCCTCCTCGCTGGTGGCGGAGATGCTGAGCGTGTCCCCGCCGAGGAAGGTCGAGGTGCCGCCGTCGACGCCGGGGATGGGCGCGACGCCCACCTCGAGGGCGTCGCTCTGCTCGAACGACCCGTAGGCCGTCGCGCCGAGCGGCTGGATGCCGATGGAGCCGTCCGCGAAGACCTGGTTGAAGGTCGCGCCGGTCTCGGTCTGCGCGCCCTCCGGGGCGAGCCCCTTCTCCCAGATCTCGCGGTAGAGGGCATAGACGTCGCCGGCGTCGTCGGAGTCGAGCTCCGCCTCGGTGCCGTCCTCGTTCAGCACGTCGCCACCGCCGGCCCAGACGGAGGGCCAGGTGGTGAAGAGCATGCAGCCGCCGCAGTTGCCGCCGAAGTAGAAGCCGTTCACGTCGCCGCCGAGCGCGTCGATCTTCTCTGCGGCCTCGACCCACCCGGTGAGCGTCGTGGGAGGCGTCTCGGGGTCGAGGCCCGCCTCCTCGAACAGGACCTTGTTGTAGAACATCGCGGAGAGGTCGAGGTCGTGGGGGACGGCGTAGTTCTTGCCGTCCTGCTCGCCGACGGACATGTGGCCGGGGGCGAGGTCGTCCTTGAACGGGAGCGCGTCGACCTCGGTCGTGATGTCGCGGAAGATGCCCTGCTGGATGTAGTTGGGCGTGAAGACGACGTCGCTGGAGACGACGTCGGGCAGCTGACCGCTGCCGGCGGCGGAGCCGACCTTCTGCTGGTAGGCGTCGAACGGGATGACGGTCAGGTCGACCTGGTTCTCGTGGGACGCGTTGTAGGCGTCCACCAGGGCCGTCGTGAAGTCGCTCGTCGATGAGCGGGTCCACATGGTGATGGTGGTGCCGTCGTCGGTTGCGGTGACGGGGGCGGCGTCGCCCCCACCGCCGCCGGCTGCGGCCTGGCAGCCGCTCAGCACGACGGCGCCGAGGGCGAGGCCCGCGATGCCGGCGAGGCCGCGGGCTCGAGTGCGGTGGGACATGGGATCTCCTTCGATCGGTGCGGTCGGGTACCGCGGGTCCCGCCTCGCCATGTCAGCGAAACAGTAGGGAAAAGTTAGGTGGGGGATACGATCGTCGACAAGCACCTCCGACGAAAACTTCCGAAAGCGGGCCGGCCATGCCACGAGCGACCATCCGGGATGTCGCGGCGCGCGCGCAGGTCTCCATCTCGACCGTCTCCAAGGCGCTGTCCGGCAACCAGGAGATCAGCGAGGACACGCGCATCCGCGTCCGTCGGACGGCCGCCGAGCTGTCCTACCAGCCGCGGGGGAGCGGTCGACCCACCCGGTCCGGGTCGACCCGGGCGGTGGGGCTGCTGACGCAGGACGGGGTGGGGCGCCTCAGCCTGCCGGTGCTGCTCGGCGCCGAGAACGCGGTCGGGACGGAGCGGATGTCGGTGCTCCTGTGCGACAGCCGAGGCGACGACGTGCGAGGGGCCTATCAGCTCAACACCCTGCTGGAGCACGGGATCGACGGCCTCATCGTGCTCGCCGACAACACCAACGACCAGCCGTCGCTCGGGCCGCTGGGGGTCCCTGTCGTGTACGCGTACGGCGCGTCCACGAGTCCGGCCGACTTCTCCGTCGTCCCCGACGAGGAGGGCGGGGCGCGCGACGCCGTCCGTCACCTCGTGAGCCACGGGCGCACGCGCATCGCGCACGTCACGGGCCCCGACTGGTACGCGGCGACCGGGCGACGCGCCCAGGCCTGGCGGGCGGCGCTGCAGGAGGCGGGTCTGCGGCCCCCGGCGGAGCCCATCCAGGGAGCGTGGGCGGAGTCGACGGGACACGACGCCGTCGACGCCCTGCTCGACCGGGGGACGGACTTCGATGCGATCTTCTGCGGGAGCGACATGCTCGCCCGCGGCGTCGTCGACCAGCTCCGGGACCGCGGCCGGCGCGCGCCGACCGACGTGGCCGTCGTCGGGTTCGACAACTGGGAGCTGATGGCCACCGGCAGCCGCCCGCCCCTCACGACGATCGACATGCGCCTGGAGGCGGTCGGGCGGGCGGCCGTGTCGGCGCTGTTCGCCGCCATCGGCGGGCAGGCGCGCACCGGCATCGAGCGGGTGCCGACCGAGCTGGTGGTCCGGGCGTCCACGTGATTGCGGTCGCGGGCACCACGGGCGCGCGGGCGTCAGCCGTCGCCGTCGAGCCCGTCGGGGGAGTCGGGCGTCTCCCGCCGCAGCGCGTGCTGCGCCGCGGCGGCGGCGACGGCCGCGAGCGAGACGGAGACGACCACGAGGATCATGGCGTCGATCACCGGCTCGCGCGAGAGCAGCAGGCGCGGCCCGCCGACGGCGAGGACGACCATCAGGATGACGCCGGACGTCCGCCGCGAGGAGACGAGGAAGAACCGCACCCGGGGACGTGACGCGATCGCGATCGCCGGGAGCGCGAGGCACGCGACGACGGCCGCCGCGCCCAGGAGGATCGGCACCGCGTCCGACGAGCCCTGTCGCCCGGCGACGACGGCGGCCCACAGGCTCCCCCACGCGGCGCCGAGCAGGAGCGGGGACAGCCAGCGCGCGAGGTCTCCCATCGGATTCGCCTCCCTCTCTCCTGGGGTCGGATCTCAACGGCGGGGACGAGCACGAGCGGCGTCCCCGCGAGCGGATCCGATCACCGCGCCCAGCCCGTCCCGCGGGCGGCGTCTCCTCCGCCGGGCGGGAGACCATCGGAGAACGCTACCGGGTCACGGCTTCGGTCTCCGCCGCGGCAGGCATCGGTGCTCGCCGACCCGCCGATCATCACCGGGGAGGACGTGCCGACGCCGCGTCGCTGCGAGGCTGGCGGGATGCGAGCCGCACGAGATCCCCGCCTTCGATTCCTGCCCTGGTGCGTTCTGGCGCTCGCCTGGGTCGGCTCGGTCCTCGCCGAGAAGGTGCTGTTCGGCGACACGACGGGCTGCGAGCTGTCGCCCGGCTCCTCGGTCCTCGGGGACGCGGGATGGAGCTGGTTCCCGCTCGGGCGCACCTGCACGTGGCTCGTGGACGGCCTCACCGTCACCGACCGGCCGTCGCTGACCGAGCTGCTCATCCCGCTCACGCTGGCCGTCTGGCTGGTGACCCTCAGCGGACGCCGCGCCACCACCACCGGAGCGCAGCGGCGAGGAGCAGCACCACGCCGACGAGCGTGACGGCCATGGCCGCCGTCATCGCCGCCGCATCGCCGGCGAGCATCCCGCATCCGGCGGCCGTGTCGTCGTAGGGGCACGTCCGCCACGGCTGGAAGAGGTAGAGCACCGTCACGGCCGCGCCGATGAGCGTGAGGGCGGCACCGAGGACGAGCGGCACGTTCCGTCGCATCATGACCATGCTCCGACGCTACGGACGGTGCGGACCCCCCGCGTCAGCCGTCAGGACGATCGGTCGTCCGCGCGTGGTCGCGCATCGATCACCGGGACGCCGCGGGAACGGCGTCGGGCCTCCCACCACGCGCCGAGAGCGCCGCGGAGACGACGGCGATCAGCACCAGCCCCACGAGCGCGGCCGTCGCGGCGCGGATGCCCGCGGTGGCGATGAGGGTGCCGGTGAGCGCCGCGGAGGCGGCGATGCCCGAGGCGGAGGCCGTGTTGATCCACGCGAACCCCTGCGTCAGCTCCGCGGGGGCGATCGTGGCGTGCACGATCTGCGACGACGACGCGAGCAGCGGCGCGACCGCGGCCCCGCCCACGACGAGCATGAGCGCCGACCCGGGGAGCGACGGCCACAGCGCGCCGACCGCCGCGCCGCCCGCGAGGACGACCGCGGCCACCAGCTGCACGACCGGGGGCCGGGGGCTCCGCCGCAGGGATCCGTACGCGAGCCCCGCGACGATGCTGGCCGCGCTGGAGAGGGCGAGGATGACGCCGCTGAGGGCCTCGAGGCCGCTGTCCGTCGCGCGGGCGGCGACGAGGAGCGGGACGGCCCCGAAGAAGCATCCGAGGCCGGCGTTCACCCCGAGCGTCGCGACGAAGCGCGGGGTCCGCAGCGACGTCGTCCGTGGTCGGCCCGGGTGCCGCTCGCGACGCCGCGGCCCGGGATCGGTGCCCCGGCGGCAGGAGAGGACGACGCACCCGACGACGAGCAGGAGGCCCGCGGCGACCGAGCCGGCCCACGGGGAGAGGGACGTGCTCGCGACGGTCACGAGGACCGGGCCGCAGAGGAACGCGGCGTCGTTGACGCTCGCCTCGAGCGCGAACGCGGTGCGGAGCCTCGCCGGATCCGCGACGAGGTGCACCCATCGGGCGGCCGACAGCGCTCCGGGCTGCGGGACGGTCGCGCCCGCACCGGCGACGAGGGCGAGCGTCAGGAGCGTCGGCACCGAGCCGACCGAGGTCAGCGCGACGACCATCGCCGCCGCGTGCACGGCCACGATGCCCGGGACCGTGGCGCCCTGACCCCAGCGGTCGACGAGGCGGGCGAGCTGCGGACCGACGACCGCCTCCGTCGCGGCGAAGACGCCGGTCGCCGCTCCCGCGAAGGCGTAGGACCCCGACGCGTGCTGGACGGAGAACAGCAGGCCGAGCCCGGTCATGGCCACGCCGAGTCGGGCGACGGCGGCCGGGACGACGATGCCCCGTGCCCCGGGCAGGACCAGGACCTCGCGGTACCGGGTGGTCACGGAGCGGACGGAGCCGCCGATCGCGGACAGGAGAGGGTGCGCAGCCGTCATCGACGAGGCCTCCGGCGCGGCGCATGGTGATCGATCGGCAGACAGGTCGGCCTGGGCTTCGACGATCACGCGGGAACGCCGCGGAACCAGCACGAGGTGCAGTGCGACCGTAGCGCACGATCCGCTCGCGCGGTCCTGCGCGGATCAGCCGCGGGTGGGCGCCACGGTGATGCGCATCACGGTCTTCCGCTTGCCGAGGTGGCGTTCGAAGGCGAAGCCGGCCTTCTCGAACATGGCCCGCGTGCCGTTGTGGAGGAACGACGAGGAGGTCCTCTTCCCGGGCACGAGCTCGTTGGCGAACGACACCACCTCGCCGCCCCCCGCATCGGCGATCAGCCGGAGGGCTCCGTCGAGCGCCTCGCGGGCGAGGCCCTGCCGGCGGTGGTCGCGGTCGACGAAGAAGCAGGTGATTCGCCACGGGGCGGGGCGGGTCTCGCCGCGGTCGTACTCGGCGCGGTGGTAGATGTTCGGCAGCTCCTGCGGTGTGCCGTACTCGCACCACGCGATGGCGACGGCGCCGTCGAAGACCAGGGCGGCATGGGCGACGCCCTCGGCGACGAGCCGCTCCTTGAAGGCGGGGCCGTCGTGCTCCCGCTTGACCGTCCGCTCCGTGTCGCCGTGGAAGTAGCTGCAGTAGCAGCCGCCCCAGACCCCGTTGTGCTTCTGCGCCAGCGCGAGCCAGGCGGGGTAGGTCTCCGGCGTGAGCGGCCTGATCTCGTGCTGCGGCATCCGGGGCTCCGTCTCGATCGCCGTCGTCAGCGCTCGGAGGCGCTCGAGGCCGAGGCGGCTTCCGCGAGCCGCTTCAGCGCGATGACGGCCTCGCCCCACATCTCGCGCATGCTCGGGGCCCACTCGTCGGGGACCTCGAGCTCGACGTCGACCGTGGTGACCCCGTCCGCCTCCCGGAACGCGTAGGACTCGTGGAGGCCGACGATCGGGCTCTCGCGCGACACGACGCCGCGGTCGATCTCCCCGTCGTAGCGGATCGAGACGAACTCGTCCCGCCTGCTCTCGACGACGGTGCCGATGAGGCCGCCCGCATGGCCGTCCTCACCCGGGCCCACGAAGCGGATCTCCGCGCCCTCGTCCCAGCTGCCCTCGTACGTCGATCCCTCGTGGAAGGCGCCCGTCCACTGCTCGTAGGTGTCCCGGGCGAGCATCGTGTCCCACACGACGCGTGCGGGGGCTCGGACGTCGGCGCTGACCCTGACCATCTCCATGGGCGATCGTAGGCGTCGTCACCCCCGGAGGCGCAAGAGCGCGAGGGGGAACCGGTGGTTCCCCGGTACTCGGTCCGCGACCGTCGGGGCCGGATGCCCCCGGAACGCTAGGAGGACGCGAACACGTTCCGGGACACGGCCTCGAAGCCCGCCGGCGCGGTCGCGCCGTCGGGGACGACGGCGAACGTGCGGCCGGCGCCGGTGCTGCTCCTGCATGGGCCCCACGCCGCAGGCGATCACCCAGTCCGTGGCGTCCGGGTAGATCAGCAGGCAGGCGTCGTGGTCCTCCGCGCCCGAGGCCAGCCAGAGGTCCGTGCCGTCGTGCTCGCCCACCCAGCGGATGCTGTCGAGGTCGAGGTCCGCGAGGGCGTCGTCCGACACCTCCACGGGCACCGGGTGGTCCGTCGTCGCGTCTCGCTCGAGGTCGCTGAGTCCCGCAGCAGGCGAGGAGCAGCCGGCCGCGGCGAGCGACACGATGAGGGTCATGACCGCGGCGGCGGACATCCTGCGAGGTGACATGCGCCCACTCTGGCGGCTCGCCGGAGTGGGCGACAGCCCCCTGTTCGTCCACGAGGCGGCCACGTCGGCGTCCCGGGTACGGGTCGTCTGCCGATCCGGGTTCCGTCGGGAGGCGGACGCGCGCGGCGAGCCGCGGTCCTAGCGTGGGAGCGAGGACAGGAGGATGACCATGACGCAGGGCAGACCGGACACGCCGCCGCAACGGGCGGTCTGGTGCTTCATCGCGGCGACGTTCGTGTTCGCGACGCCGGTGATCGTCTTCGGCGGCTCGGCGGAGCTGTGGGTGACGATCCTGAGCCTCGCGGCCGGCTTGCTGCTGGTCGTCCTGGGCGGCGTCCAGCTCGGGCGCGAGCTGAGCGCGCGCAAGGGCGATCCGCCCGCGGAGCGCTGACGAGGAGGGGCGAGCGCCACCCGGCCGGTGGTCGGGTCCGGCCGCACCGCCGTCCTCCTGGGCTCGATCTCCTCCCCGGTTCCGCGACCGCTTCGCATCCCGTCGACGCCGGTCACGGACGACCGTCGGGTGCCGGCTCCTTCCGGTCGCGCGACAGCGGGTACCGGCGGTCCAGGCGCGGGCTGAGGACGACGAGGAACAGGAACAGCGAGAGCAGCCATCCGGCGATCCAGTAGGCGGGGATGAGGAACACCGCGAGGTTGGGGAGGGCGCTCGAGGCGACGCCGACGATGACGGCGATCGTGAACAGCGCGCCGATGCCGTAGTAGAGGGCCTCGAGC
This sequence comes from Clavibacter sp. AC415, assembly GCF_979252985.1. Classification (NCBI taxonomy): domain Bacteria; kingdom Bacillati; phylum Actinomycetota; class Actinomycetes; order Micrococcales; family Microbacteriaceae; genus Clavibacter; species Clavibacter sp. AC415. The sequence goes on from NZ_CEEDAR010000005.1 coordinate 21,605, forward strand.
CCGTCCGTGATCGTGTCCCGACGCTCCTGCTGCCGTGCCGCCCGGTCGTCGAGCGCGGTGACGGAGCGTCCGAAGTCGCTCTCGTCGACGGTGGCGAAGAGGTCCCGCACCGGGACATCGAGCGCCTTCGCCACGCGGGAGAGCGTGTCGAGGCTCGCGTCGTTGCCGGCCTCGAGCCGTTGCACCGTGCGGACGGTGATGCCGCTGGCGTCGGCGAGCCGCTCCTGGGTCCAGCCCCGCTGCGTGCGGAGGTCGACGATCCGTGTCTCGTTCATGGGCTCCACGCTAGGGAACCACGCCCGCGCGGGCCACGACATCGACCCGACAGCGGCCCGACAGCCGCCCGACACCGACACGACGGTGCACGGAGGGCGCCGGCGGGCGCGCCCGGGAGGTGCGTCGCCACCGGACGCGTCCGCGTCAGCCCTCGGTCGGGGGAGTGCCGCCGCCGGGCGGCGTGCCACCACCGCCGCGTGCCCCGCCCGCCATGCCGCCGGTCGCCGCCTGCTGGGTGACGCTGCCCGCGTAGTCGTTCGTGGGGTCGCGGTAGATGGTGTGCACGTGGCCCCACCCGGAGGTGACCACGCCGTCGACGTCCGCTCCGGCGGATCCGTCCTGGGCCTGGAAGCCGACGTAGACGTCCGGCCCCGAGATCGAGAACGAGATGCCGTCGCCGGTGGTCATGTCGTAGGTGGTCGCACCCGTCCAGGCGATGACCGTGGTGTCGAGGGTCGCGTCGATCTCGGCGCGGGTCGCGGCGGCGCTCTCCTCGTCGGCCATCCCGGACCAGTTCGCGATGAGGTCCAGCAGCAGCGCGCGCTGCGCGTCGGTGAGGTCGGCGCCCGTGAGGCCGGTGCCGGCGCTGAAGTCGCAGACGTCGCCGGGGGCGCAGAACGTGACCTCGCCCGAGGTCAGGGTCGCCTGCTGATCGGCGCTGAGGGAGTCGTAGAAGGCGAAGGCGTCGGTGTAGATGCCGTCGAAGGGCTCGACATCGGTGCCGTCCGCGGCCGTGTACTGGGCGGGCTGCACTCCGAGGTGGGTGGGCGCGAAGGTGATGGCGTCGGCGGATCCGTCGAGGGTGGCGTTGATGCCGAGGTGGTGGCCGCCGAACTGGACCTCGTACGCGCCGGTGTCGGACGCGTCGCCGAAGAGGGCGATGTAGTACTGGCCGAGGGAGTCCTCGGTGCTGCTGCTGTTCTCCAGCAGGTACTGGTCGCCGCCGATGATGCTCGAGACGGTGTCGTATGCGTCGTCGCTGAGGAGGGCCTCCATCACCTGCATCGCGGCGACCTGCTGCTCCTCGGTGAGGTCCGCGACGTCGAGTCCCGCGCGCTCGACGAAGGTGACGGGGAAGTTCGACCAGGAGGTGGTCTTCGTCTCGTCGTCGTAGTCGTAGGTGACCGCGGCGACCTGCTCGTCGGAGAGGGTCGCGAGGAACGCCTGGACAGCCGCGGTCGTGTTCGCGATCGTCTCCGCGGTCGTGGCGGCGGTGGATCCGGTGACCGCCTCCGACGCCGCCGAGACCGTGGTCGCCGATGTCGTGCCCGAGGCCGCCGCCGTCCCTCCGGAGGTGCCGGCGCCGCCGGCCGCGCAGCCCGCGAGCAGGAGCCCGCCGAGGAGCAGGGTGGTCGTGCCGGCGAGGATCCTCTTCCGTCGCGGGCGCTTGGTCGTGTTCGTGTCCGTGATCATGGGGAGACGCTACGAACCCGCTCGATGGGATCGCCATGGCGCCCCTATGCGCCTCCTATGAAGGCGGAGCATCCGTCTTCTCCGCCCCCGTTCGCGGGGCGGGCGGCGGGAGCGCCGACCCGCGCAGCGGACGGACGCCCGAGGAGGTCCAGGCGCCCGGCACCGGCGGGCCGACGGCGGCGCACGCCGTCAGCCGCCGCCGTCCGCGTCGCGGGTCAGCTGGTGCGCACCCACGCGGTGGTCTCGCCCGGCAGCTCGCCGGGCGTGCCCAGCGGGCCGCTGGCCACGACGACCTCGCCGGCGGGCAGGGGGACGGGGCCCGTGCCGAGGTTGGCGACGATGTGCCAGCCGCCCGGGCGGGAGAAGTGCAGGACGTCCCCTGCGGTCGGCTCCTCCCAGGTGAGCAGCTCGTCCGTCTGCAGCTCGCGGCGCAGCACGAGGGCGGAACGGTAGAGGGAGAGGGTCGAGGTGGGATCCGCGTCCTCGGACTCCACCGACACGTCCCCGAACCAGCCGGGCTGGGGCAGGTGCGCGCCCGCGGGCCCGAAGCCGAAGGAGGGCCCGGTGCGGGTCCACGGCAGCGGCACCCGGCATCCGTCGCGTCCGACGTCGACGCCGGGGTTCCGGAGGAACGTCGGGTCCTGGCGCTCGGAGGCGGGGATGTCGGCGACCTCGGAAAGGCCCAGCTCCTCGCCCTGGTAGACGTAGGCCGAGCCGGGGAGGCCGAGCATGAGCAGCGTCGCGGCGCGGGCGCGACGCAGGCCCCGCTCCACGTCGATGGCGTCGGACGGCGCGCCGTCGAGCAGCCAGCGGTTGCCGGAGCGCATGTCCCGGCCAGCCGCCGGCGGGAGTCCGTAGCGCGTGGCGTGGCGCACGACGTCGTGGTTGGAGAGGACCCAGGTGCTGGAGGACCCGGTCTCGGTGGCGGCCTCGAGGTTGTGGGAGATGCTCTCCCGGAACGCCGCCGCGTCGAAGTCCGCCTCGAGGAGGTCGAAGTTGAAGGCCTGGCCGAGGCCCTCGGCGCTGGCGTAGCCGGCCCGCCGGGAGGCGTCGACCCAGGCCTCGGCGACGCCGATGCGGGGCGGGTCGTAGGAGTCGAAGACCTGCCGCCATGCCGCGCGTAGATCTCGTGCACCTCGTCGCGATCCCAGCGCGCGTGCTGCCCGTCGTCGGTCGGTGCGGCGTCGAGCTCCGCCTGGGAGGGGAGGACGTCGGGCAGGTCCTTCGCGAGGCCGTGGGCGACGTCGACGCGGAAGCCGTCGACGCCGCGGTCGGACCAGAAGCGCAGGGTCGTGAGGAAGTCCTCCCGGACCTCCTCGTTCGTCCAGTCGAAGTCGGGCTGCTCGCGGGCGAAGGAGTGCAGGTACCACTGGCCGTCGGCGGTGCGGGTCCATGCGGGCCCGCCGAAGATGCTGGTCCAGTCGGCGGGCGGCAGCTCGCCGTCCTCGCCCAGGCCGTCGCGGAAGACGTACCGCGCCCGGGCGGGCGAACCGGCGGGGGAGGCCAGGGCCTCCTGGAACCAGACGTGCCGGTCGGAGGAGTGGTTGGGCACGACGTCGACGATGACGCGGATCCCGGCGCCGTGGAGCGCCGCGACCATGTCGTCGAAGTCGGCGAGGGTCCCGATCCGGGGGTCGACGTCGCGGTAGTCGTCGACGTCGTACCCGCCGTCGGCGAGGGCCGACGGGTAGAAGGGACTGAGCCAGACGGCGTCGATGCCGAGGTCGCGCAGGTACGGCACCTTGGCGGTGATGCCGCGGAGGTCGCCGATGCCGTCCCCGTCGGAGTCGGCGAAGCTGCGGGGATAGATCTGGTATACCGCGGCCTGCCGCCACCAGGTGGCGTCGCCAGCGAGGAACGGGCCGTTCGGGGTGCTCGGGGTGCTCGGGAGCGTGTCGGTCATCGTGATGGAGGTCCTCTCGGGGGCATCGGGGGTCGGTGCGGGTCGCGCGGGTCGCGCGCCCGCCGTCGTCGCCTACTTGATGGCGCCCTGGGTCACGCCCGCCATCACCCATCGCTGGGTGAAGAGGTAGACGAGGATCGCCGGGGCCATGGCCATGAGGTAGGAGGCGAAGGCCACGTTGTAGTCGTTGCTGAACTGGGTCTGGAAGATCTGCTGCAGCACGGGCAGCGTCTGCAGCGACGGGTCGGCGGTGATGAGCGACGGCATCGCGAAGTCGTTCCAGGAGGCGAGGAAGGCGAAGATGCCGACCGTGGCGCTCATCGGGGCGAGGAGCGGGAACACCAGCTGCCAGAACACCTGCCAGGTGGACGCGCCGTCGAGCCGCGCGCTCTCCTCGAGCTCCTCGGGCAGCGACCGGAGGAACGCCGTGAACAGCAGGAGGGAGAAGGAGAGCTGGAACATGATGTGCAGCAGGGCGACGCCGGCGGGGTTGTCGAGGCCGACGAGACCCGTCAGCTTGATCTGCGAGAGCGCGACGACCGGGAACGGCAGGAACATGGCCGCCAGCAGGTAGTAGAAGGACCAGCGGAACAGCCGGCGGTCCCAGTTGCGGGCGATCGCGAACGAGGCCATGGAGGCGAGCACCACGGTCCCGGCGACGGTCACGAGGGTCACCAGGGTCGACACCGTGAACGCCCGCGGGAAGTAAGTGAGCTGCCACGCGGTGGCGAAGTTGGAGAGGTCGATCGGCGCCGGGAGGCTGAAGGCGTTCCCGTCGACGGCCTGGGCCGACGTCTTCAGCGACATCGTGATCGTCACGTAGATGGGGATCAGCACCGTGATGGAGGCGAGCGCCAGCAGGACGGTGACGAGGCGGTTCGGCCGTTCGCGGCCGATGCGGCTCCGACGCCGTCGTGCGCTGGCGTCGGCATCGCGGCGGGAGCCGCCGGGAGTGGGCGCCGCGGAGGCGGCGGGGGTGACGAGAGCGGTGTTCGCCATCAGACGGCCGCCTTTCCACGGGTGATCCGGAGCTGCACGAGCGCGATCGCGATGGCGATCACGAAGAAGATGGTCGCGTTCGCCATCTGGTAGGCGTAGTCGCCGCCGGTGAAGCCGGTGAAGATCGTCATCGCGATGCTGCGCGTCGACGTGCCGGGACCGCCGTTGGTGAGGCCGACGATGATGTCGTAGGAGTTCAGGAAGTTCTTGAATCCGATGATCGTGTTGATGAGGATGTACCCGGCGATCAGCGGGAGCGTGATCGAGCGCAGCTGCTTCCAGCCGGAGGCTCCGTCCAGGGCGCTGGCCTCGTACACCTCGCCGGGTATGGCGAGCAGGCCGGCGATGTAGATCAGCAGCGTGCTCGGGATCGCCTGCCACGCGGTGACCAGCACGATGCCGATCCAGGCGGTGCCGGCGTCCGCGAGGATGCTGTCCTGCAGCCCCGTGATGCCGAGGGCCGTCCCGATCGCGGGCAGCGAGTTCGAGAACAGGAACTGGAAGACGAACGCGATGATGATGCCCGAGATGACCATCGGGATCACGAACACCGCGCGCAGGGCGGTCTTCGCCCGGATCTGCGCCGTGAGGCCGATCGCCAGCAGCAGCGCGATCGCGTTCACGACCAGCACCGTGACGAGCGCGAAGCCCATGGTGAAGCCGTACGAGCTGAGGATCGCCGGGTCGGTGGCCATCGCGATGTAGTTGGTGACGCCCACCATCTGGAACTCCCCGAAGCCGATGGAGTTCGTGAAGCTGTAGAAGACCCCCATCGCGGCGGGCAGGGTGATCGACAGGGTGAACAGCGCCAGGGTCGGCAGCAGGAAGAGGTGGAAGACGGGGTCGACGCGGACGCCCCGCCGCCTCGGGTTCCCGGTGGTGCTTCCGGAGAGGGAGGCACGGGGGCCCTCCTCGGTGCGGGTGGTGGCCATCGGGTCTCCTTCGACTCGGCCGGATCTGGTGGGGGAGGCGGACGCGGTGCTCACGAACGCAGCGCCAGGCGGCGCCAGTCGGCGTCCATGGTGCGGAGGGTGTCGGCGGCGCTGGCGCCGGTGACGATGCCCTGGACGTAGTTCTCCGCGGGGATGGTGAGCGGGATCGCCTTCGAGGCGCCCTGGTAGAAGCGCGCCTCGTCGTAGTAGCTCTGCATGCCGACGATCCGCTCGTCGGTGACGGCGGGAGCCGTGGTCGTCGTGCCGAACGCGAGGAACTCCTCGTTGTACGCGTCGTGGATCTCGGGCTGCATGAGGAAGGCGAGGAACTCCCGCGCCGCGTCCTGCTTGCGGGACTGCTCGGGCACCCAGAGCGCGAGGTCGAGGTTGACCCGCACCCTGCGGTCGTCGGGCTCCTCGGTCATCGGCAACGGGAAGGTGCCGATCCGGGCGTCCGGGTTGGCCTTCGTGATCTCGCCCAGGGCCCAGGGGCCCTGCATCAGCATCGCGGCCTCGCCCTGGGCCATGGCGAGGTTGCCGTCCCCGTAGCCGCGGCTGTTGCGGTTGGCGTTCGACAGCCCGGCCAGCTGCACCATGCGGTCGACGGGCTCGCGGAAGTCCTTCTCGAACGACACCGCGCTGCCCTCGCCGACGCGCGTCCCCTCCTCGCCCATGGTGCGGTAGAACGCGGCGACGTCGAGCATCCCGCCGGTGGTGTAGTCGAAGAGACCCTGCGCCACGGTCCACGGCTCGCGGAACGTGCTGTAGATGGGGGTGACGTCGGCGGCCGCGAAGGTCTTGCACGCGGCGAGGAACTCCTGCCAGGTGGTCGGCACGTCCACGCCGAGGTCGGCGAAGATCCGCTGGTCGTAGATCACCGACGCGGCGGTGATCGAGTAGGGGAGCACGCTCGTCCGACCGGGATAGGTCGCGTACTGGTCGACGAGGTCCTGCACCTCCGGCCGGATGGTGGCGGCCTGGGGCATGTCGCCGAGGTCGCTCAGGGCCCCGCGCTCCATGAAGCGCGCCATCTCGAGGTTGTAGGTGAAGGCCGCGATGTCGGGCGGGTTGCCGCGGACGAAGCCGGCGGAGATCCCGGAGGTCGAGTCGTGGATGACGCGGACGCCCGACTGCGACTCGTTGAACCGCTCGACGAGGTCGGAGAAGTACCCGATCGCCTCCGGCTTGGTCTGGTAGAAGGTGATCTCGGTGCGTCCGGAGCGGCTCCCGCCCATGCTCGGAGCGCAGCCGGCGAGGAGCAGCGAGGCGCCGGCGGCGCCGATCCCGCCGAGCAGCGCCCGGCGGCTGAGGCCCGTGGGGGTGGGCAGTGGGGGTGTGGGCACGTCGTCGTCTCCCGGGTCGTGGTGCCGTCGACCCTGACGGAACCCGTTGATCTAGCGATTAGATTTAGACACTAGATCAATTCGGGACGTGGCACCATGGGCAAGCCCGGACGACGGACGACGAGCAGCGAGGAGCCCGCCATGACGACGATCACGGGATCGTCGCCTCTCGTGGGCACGCGGCGGCTGAACGCCGAGGTCGTCCTGCGGCGGGCGTGGTGGGCGGAGGCGGTGACCGCGAGCGACCTCATCGGGTCGACCGGTCTGACGCGGTCGACCGTGATCAGCCTGTGCGACGAGCTGATCGAGCGCGGCTGGCTCACGGTCCTACCGGATGCGCGCGCCACAGGTGAGCAGCGCGCGGGTCGGCCCGCACGGCGGTATGCCCTCGCGTCGAGCGCGGCCCACGTGATGGGCGTCGATGCCGGGCGGCACCAGGTCACCTGCATCATCGCGGATCTCCGGGGGCGCCCCGTCGCGCGCCTGGTGCGCCGCGTCGACCCGGACGGGAGCGCCGAGGCCCGGCGCGCCGACGTGTCGCGGATCGTCGACGAGGTGCTCGCCCAGGCGTCGATGGGGGACGCCGACGTCCTCGCCGTCGCCATCGGCGTCCCCGCGCCCGCCGACGCCCGGGGCCGGTCGCCGCGCGAGGCGGACGGGGACTTCTGGGAGCGCGTGAACCCGGACTACGCCGGGCTCCTCTCGCGACGCGGGTGGGCCGTGGTGGTCGAGAACGACGCCAACCTCGCCGCCGTCGCGGAGGCGGCGGTCCTCGCCCGGTCCTCCACGGATCCGGCCGAGGCGCACCGGCCCCGGGGCTCCTTCATCGCGCTGCTCGCGGGGGAGCGCTTCGGCGCGGGCTTCGTGCTGGACGGGGCGCTGGTGCGGGGGAGCCGTGGCGCCGCCGGCGAGATGCGGCTCCTCGACCTGGTGCAGGGCGTCGGATCGGCGGACGGGCTCGGCGCCATCCTCCGTGACGGCGCGCGAGCCGCCCGCACACTGGGGACCCTGCCGCCGTCCTCACCGCTCGCGAGCGCGCCATCCGCCGACCTCGACGCCCAGGCCGTGCTCTCCGCCGCCGATGCCGGGGATGCCGGCGCCCTCGCGATCGTGGAGGACGCCGCGGAGCGGTTCGCGCGCGTCTGCGCCGTGCTCGGCGGGATGCTCGACGTCGACCGCATCGTCGTCGCCGGTGCGGTCGCGCCGTCGATCGACCTCCTCCTGGAGCGCACCCGGGAGTGGCTCGCCCGCTTCACGCACCGGGAGGCGCCCGTCGTCGTGGCCTCCACCCTCGGGGACGCGGTCGTCACCCTCGGCGCCGTGGAACGGGCCCTCACGCACGTCCGCGAGCACGCCCTGGACCTGCCGACGAGGTAGGCGGCCCTGCGGCGACGCGGCAAGCCCCGGCGGCGTCGCGCGCCTCGCCGACCCCGCCACGGCGCCGTCGGATCGCCCATGCACGCGCGCGCGGTGCGGTACGGGCACCCCGGCCGAACGCGACGTGCCGTCGCGAGCCGACGCGGCCGATGCGCTGCTGCGCTGCTGCGCACCGTCCTCATCGACGACGCCGGGAACCGGCAGCCGCGGGGCAGGCGCTGGCTGATGCTGCGGCGACTGGTCGGACGCGGCAGCAGGAGCCTCAGCCTCAGCAGCAGCAGCAGCAGCAGCAGGAGCCTCGGCCTCAGCCGATGCGGCGCCCCTCCAGCGCCGCCTGCAGGATGCCCTCGAGGTCGCGCTCGTCCACGGGACGCGGGTTGCTCGGGGGCACGAGGGGGAGGATCAGCCCGGCGCTCTCGGGGATGCTCTCGGCGCGGTACCCCACGTCGGCGAGGGCCCGCGTGGCGGGGATCGACGCGTAGAGGGAGTCGAGGCCCCGGACCGCGCTCGGGGCGCCGAGCGCACGGGCGATCCGCTCCTCCGCCTCGGCCGACGCCCCCACGTTGAAGGCGAGCACCTGCGGCAGCACCGCCGAGTGGGTCTGCGCGTGCGGCAGGTCGTAGGCCCCGCCGAGCACGTGGCAGATCTTGTGGTGGAGGCCCGAGCCCGCGGAGGCGAACGCGACCGCCGAGACGTACGCCCCGTGGAGCATGCGCTCGCGGGCGGGCACGTCGCCTGGATCCTGGACGATCGCCGGGAGCGCCGCGGCGATCTCCCGGATGCCCTCCTCGGCGAGGGCGCGGTCGAGCGGATCCGAGGACGGCGCCCACATCGAGTCGATGCAGTGCGCGATGGCGTTGAGTCCGGAGGCGACCGAGAGGCCGACGGGCAGGCTCAGCGTGAGCGCGGCGTCGTAGATCACGACCGCCGGGAGCACGACGTCGTCGACCCCGGTGGTCTTGCGGGAGTCGGTCGTGATGCCCCAGACGTTCGTGGCCTCGGATCCGGCGTAGGTGGTGGGCACGGCCACGATCGGCAGCCGCTCCGTGAGTGCGACGGCCTTGGCGAGGCCGGTGGCCGAGCCGCCGCCCACCGACACCACGAGGTCGATGCCGGCCTCGCGCGCGGCGGCCCGCGCTCGCTCGGCGTGGGCGACGGGCACGTGCGGCGCCACGTCGTCCCAGTGCAGCGCCACCTCGATGCCGGCGGCGATGCCGCGGGCGAGGGTCGCCGAGGAGGGCGCCGCGATCAGCATGACGGCTCCGGCACCCCTCTCGGCGACCTCGGCGGCGAGCGCGGCGGCAGCGTCCCCGCTGCCGAAGCGCACGCGCTGGGGCAGGGTGCGGTGGTCGAACCTCATGGTGTCTCCTCCTCGGGGTCGCGCAGCCGGTGCAGGAGCAGGCGGGCGTCGGCCGCCGCCCGCTCGGTGATGCCGTGCTCGTCGCCCGGTTCGACCAGCACGTCGGCCTGCGCTCCGGCGAGGGCGAGCAGCCGGGCCGTGTCGGCGACCCGGAAGGCGGGCACCCAGGGGTCGTGGTCGATCGAGCGCAGCAGCACCGGCACACCCCGCCGGAGGGTGCCCACCCGCTCGGCGACGGTCCGGGGCTCGAGCGGGTCGGCGCCGACGTACCCGCCCGTGAAGAGCACGGCGCCGACGACGGGCACGTCCCGCGTGAGCAGGAAGTGCGACAGGGTGCACGCCCCCTGCGAGAACCCGAGCAGCGCCACGCGGGCGAAGCCGGCCGCGTGGGCCGCGGCGACGCTGGCCTCGACCGCGTCGAGCGCCCGTCCGAGGTGCTCGGCGTTGTCGGGCGCGGGGTCGAGGAAGGGATGCGGATACCAGGAGCGACCCACGGCCTCGGGCGCGAACCAGCGGAGGCCGGGCACCCCGAGCCGCACCGACAGCCCGCGCACGAATGTCACGTCCTGGGTGCGGCCGTGCAGCGCCACCACGGCGAGCGCCCCCGCGTCGCCCGGCTCCGCATCGCCCCAGACCTGCGGTCCCACGGTCGGCTCCGTCATCCGCTCATCCTCTCCTCGTCGCCCGCCGTCGCACGCGCCGCTCAGTCCTCGTCGCGCAGCGGCTCGAGGCGGGCCATGATCGCCTCGCGCTCGTGCTCGAAGAACGGGGGCAGCATGAAGGCCCGGCCGAGCTCCTCGGGCGACTCGTCGCAGTCCCAGCCGCCCTCGTCGTGCGTCACCGCGAGCTCGAACAGGGCGCCGCCCGGGGTGCGCACGTAGTGCGACTTGAAGTAGGTGCGGTTCTTCAGCTCCGAGATGTCGGTGTAGCCGGCGCCCTCGATGTCGAACCGCACCTCCTTCTGGTTCTGGAGGTCGCCGAGGTTCCAGGCGAAGTGGTGGTAGGCGCCGGATCCGTAGCGCCAGGTCCCCTGCGCGTCGGTGCGGTTGCCGGTGAGCTCCACGAAGTTGCCGACGTCGGCGTCGCCCACGCGGAAGCGGGCGCGGTCGCCCTCCTCCTCGACCTCGCTCGAGGCGAAGAACGCCTCCTTGCCGAAGTCGACCATGCGGTCCTGGTCGAACACGTGGATGCCCACGCCGTAGATGCCGTGGATGGCGTGCTCGATCCCCACGCCGTTCCTCGTGTAGCCCTCACGCGGGTCGTCGTCGACCTCGATCAGCACGTACTCGATGCCGGAGGGGTGGCGGAGGTTCAGTCGGCGGCCGCCGAACACGTCCTCGAAGCCGTTCTCGATGCCGTGCTCGGTGAGCCGCCTCGACCAGAACTCGAGCGAGCCCGTGGGCACCGAGAGCAGAACCTCACGCGCCTGGTTGGTGCCGCGGGTCCCGTAGAGCCCCACCTGCGCCCACGGGAACGTCGTGATCACGGCGGAGGGGTCCCCGCCGGCGTTCGAGTAGTAGAGGTGGTAGACCGGCGTGCCGCCGTCGTAGAGCACCGTCTTCTTGATGAAGCGCAGGCCGAGGGCCCGCGTGTGGAAGTCGACATCCTCTTGCGCATGCCCTACTGAGAGGGTCACGTGATGGGAACCGGCGACATACGTCATTGTCATCTCCTTGTTGTTCGGCTACTGCGGGTGCCCGATGCTTTACTCCGTCGGGGCGGAGGGATCTCTGCGGACCGGGTTCCGGGGGCCCCGGCCCGTGCCGTCACCCTCGCCTCCCCGGTCGGGTGAGGTCGAGGTCGGCCCCGATGGCCTCGGCCGCCGCCACGAGGGCGGGCGCGAAGTCGGCCTGGATGCGCTCGATCGAGGCCGCCCCCACCGTGGTCGAGACGTTGATGGCGGCCACCACCCGACCATGCCGGCGCACTGGAGCGGCGATCGAGCGGAGCCCGACCTCCAGCTCCTGGTCCACGGCGACCCAGCCGCGCTCCCGCGCGGCGGCGATCTCGGTGCGCAGCACCTCGCGATCCGTGAGCGTCCTCGGCGTCAGGCCGACGGGATCCACGGCATCGAGGAGCCGGTCGAGCTCGGGCTCGGGGAGGCCCGCGAGCAGCACGCGGCCCATGGAGGTGGCGTAGGCGGGGAATCGCGTGCCGACGGTGATGGCCACCGCCATGATGCGCCGCACAGGCACGCGGGCCACGTAGACGATGTCGCCGCCGTCGAGCACCGATGCGGAGGTCGACTCGCCGAGCTCGTGGGCGAGCCGCTCGAGGTGGGGCTGCGCGACCTCGGGCAGGGTGAGCGCGCTGAGGTACCCGAAGCCGAGCTCGAGCACGCGCGGCGTGAGCGAGAACCCCCTGCCGTCGGTGCGCACGTAGCCGAGCTCCACGAGGGTGAGGAGGAAGCGGCGTGCGGTGGCGCGCGTGAGCCCGGTGCCGCGCGCGACGTCGCTGAGCGTCTGCACGGGCAGGTCGGCGGTGAACGCCTTGATCACCTCCAGGCCGCGCGCGAGCGACTGCACGTACTGCTCGCCCGGTGCGCGGGCGCTCGGCCCACCCGCTCGATCGGCGGCGCCGGCGGTGTCCGTGTCGCTCATCGCTCGAGCACCACGGCGAGGCCCTGGCCCACGCCGATGCAGATGGCGGCGACCGCGACCCCGCGCCCGCGCCGGGCGAGCTCGTGAGCGGCATGGCCGACGATCCGGCCGCCGGACGCGCCGAGAGGGTGCCCGATGGCGATGGCCCCGCCGTGGATGTTGACCCTCGCCGGATCGAGCTCGGGCCAGAGCCGGAGGCACGCGAGCGACTGCGCCGCGAAGGCCTCGTTGAGCTCCAGCAGTTCGACGTCGGCCCAGGTCCGGCCCGCGTTCGCGAGTGCCCGGTTCGCGGCCTCGACGGGCCCGATCCCGAACCTGTCCGGGTCGACCGCCGCGACCCCGCGACCGATGATGCGGGCGAGCGGTTCCGCGTCGATCGGCGCGTCCTCCGCCCCCACGATCACCATCGACGCGCCGTCGTTCAGCGGCGAGGCGTTGCCGGCGGTGATGGTCCCCTCGGGGCGGAACGCCGGCTTCAGCACGGCGAGCGACTCCGTCGTCGAATCGGGCCGGATGCCCTCGTCGCGCAGGAGGTCGACCCCCGGCACCGCTACGATCTCGCGGTCGTGCATGCCCGCGTCCCAGGCCGCGGCCGCGGCCGTGTGGCTCGCCGCGGCGAACGCGTCCTGCTCCTCGCGGGTGATGCCGAGCTCCTCGGCCAGCTGCTCGTTCGACTCGCCGAGCGAGATCGTCCACTCCCGCGGCATCCGCGCGTTGACGAGCCGCCAGCCGAGGGTCGTGGAGTGCAGGGTCGCGTCGCCGGCCGGGTAGGCGCGCTCGGGCTTCTGCAGCACCCACGGTGCCCGGCTCATCGACTCCACACCGCCCGCCAGCACGAGGCGCGAGTCGCCGGACTCGATGGCCCGACTGGCATCCATGACGGCCTGGAGGCCCGAGCCGCACAGCCGGTTGACGGCCACGCCGGGCACCGAGGTGGGGAGCCCCGCGAGCAGCACCGCCATGCGCGCGACGTCCCGGTTGTCCTCGCCCGACTGGTTCGCGGCTCCTGCCACGACGTCGTCGATGAGGGCAGGGTCGAGCCCCGGATGCCGGTCGAGCAGCCCGCGCACCACCGTCGCCAGCAGGTCGTCGGGCCGCACGCCGGCGAGGGCCTTGCCGAAGCGGCCGAACGGCGTGCGCACGGCGTCGTAGACGAAGCTCGCGGTCATGACGGCATCTCCTCGGTGTCGTGGGTGTCGCCGGGGTCACCGGTCGCGTCGCGGTCGCCGGTCGCGTCGCGCAGCCCCAGGCCCGTGAGCTCGCGCAGCTCGTCCAGGGTCACGTCGCCGAGGAGCTCCGTCACGGCGAACCCGTCCGGGGTCACGTCGAACACGGCCCGGTCCGTGTAGACCCGGTCCACGCATGCCACGCCGGTGAGGGGATAGGTGCACGCGGCCACGAGCTTCGACCGGTCGTCGCGTGTGAGCAGATCCGTCATCACCCAGACGCTCTTCGCGCCGATCGCGAGGTCCATCGCCCCGCCGACCGCCGGGATCGAGCCGGGAGCGCCGGTGTGCCAGTTCGCGAGGTCCCCGTGCTCGGAGACCTGGAAGGCCCCGAGCACGCAGATGTCGAGGTGACCGCCGCGCATCATCCCGAACGAGTCGGCGTGGTGGAAGTACGAGGAGCCGGGCAGCTCGGTCACGGGCTGCTTGCCGGCGTTCATGAGGTCCGGGTCGACGAGCCCGGGAGCGGGAGCCGGGCCCATGCCGAGCATCCCGTTCTCGGTGTGCAGGATGATCTCGAGCCCGGTCGGCAGGGCGTCGGCGATGAGGGTGGGTGCTCCGATGCCGAGGTTCACGATCGCGCCCTCGGGGATGTCCTGGGCGATCCGGGCCGCGAGGGCGCGGCGGTCGAGGCCGCTCATGCGGGCGACCCCACGAACTCGCCGTCACGGAGCCAGGGGCGCTCGCCGACCACGACCACGTGGTCGACGAAGATGCCCGGCGTCACGACGGCCTCGGGATCGAGGGCGCCGAGCTCCACGACCTCGTCGACCTGCGCGACGGTGGAGCGCGCCGCCGCCGCCATCAGCGGACCGAAGTTGCGGGCGGTGCGACGGTAGACGAGGTTGCCCCAGCGGTCGGCGCGGTAGGCCGAGATGAGCGCGACGTCGGCGCGCAGCGGGTGCTCGAGGATGTAGTCGCGCCCGTCGATCGTGCGCGCCTCCTTGCCGTCGGCCACGGTGGTGCCGACGCCCGTGGGGGTGAAGAACGCGCCGATCCCGGCGCCCGCGGCGCGGATGCGCTCGGCGAGGTTCCCCTGCGGCACGAGCTCGAGCTCGATGTCGCCGGCGCGGTAGGCGGCGTCGAAGGCGTGCGAGTCGGCCTGCCGGGGGAACGAGCACACGATGCGGCGGACCCGGCCTGCCGTGATGAGGGCCGCGATGCCGGTGTCGCCGTTGCCGGCGTTGTTGCTCACGATCGTGAGGCCCGAGGCTCCGTGGGCGATGAGCGCGTCGATCAGCTCGACAGGCTGGCCGGCGGCACCGAAGCCGCCGATCATGATGGTCGCGCCGTCGCTCACGTCGGCGATCGCATCGCCCGCATCGTCTCTCAGCTTCGAGATCACAGTCACCATCCGGTGTTCGTCATGCGAACACTTGTACGCATGTTGACGCAATGGTCATGCACGGCGGGTCGAAGCGCAAGGGGACGGCTCGGATCCGCCGCCGGGGAGGCGTCCACCGGGCGACGTCCCCGCGGGCCGGCACCGCGAGCGCCGGGACGGGGCCGCCCGTGGAGGACGGCGCGCTGGGCGGGGCCCGGCACTGCCCGACCACGCGCCGCCCGCGCCCGAACCGTCGCCCGCGGGGCGTGCGGAGGCACGGAGGGCGTCCACGGCGGCGCGCTCGCGGACACGACCGGGCCGCCGCGCCGCCGCCCCGGCGGCGAGCGCACCGGCCGGGAGACCCGGCGGGGGAGACGGTGCGGCCGCGGGAATCTCCGCGACCGCACCGTCGGCGGGATCAGGCCTCGCGCGTCTGCGCCGCGGCCCACTTGACCTCGGCGTCGGCCCCGGGGCCGCCGATGGCCTCCTCGGTGGCTCGTCCGGCCAGCTCGGCCGCGGCGAAGTAGGACGGGATGACCTGCGAGTGGAGGGCTCCCCAGGCCGCGTAGTCCTCGCGGGCCCAGGTGTGCTGGAGCTCGGAGATGACGGCCTCGGTGTCGACGACCGTGGCGCCGGCAGCCGTCAGCCGGGCGATGGAGATCCGCTGCGATGCCTCGGAGTACGCGCCCGAGGCGTCGATGACCGCGTACACGTCGTAGCCCTCGGCGAGGGCGGAGATGGTGGGCTCGACGACGCAGATGCTCGTCATGATCCCCGCGATGACGAGCGTCCTGCGGCCCGTGGCCGCGACGGCGTCCCGGAAGTCGTCGACGTCCCACGCGTTGATCTGGCCCTGGCGCGAGACGTACCGGGTGTGCGGTGCGTTCTCGAAGATCTCGGGGATGAGCGGGCCGTTGGTGCCGGCGGGCACGGACGCGGTCGCGACGACGGGGACGCCGGCGAGGCTCGCCGCCTTGGCGAGGGCGGCCACGTTGTTCCGGAGCTCGGCGATCGGCGAGTCGCGGACCACCTGGAGGAGTCCGCTCTGGTGATCGACCATGAGGAGGACGGCGTCGTCGGCGCTGATGAGGCGGGTTGCTGAGGTGCTCACGTTGTGTCTTCTCTGTTGGAGGGGGTGTCGCGGATGCGCGGCACAGGAGATCGAAGCAAGATCGGTGCTGGACCAATCCCCACTCAGATCGATGATCTGAGATGACGGTCATCAGATGGGAAGATGATGGATCTCAAGCAGCTGGAGTACTTCGTCTCCGCCGCCGAGGAGTTGAACTTCTCGCGCGCCGCGAGCCGGTGCCACGTCGTCCAGTCCGCGATCAGCGCCTCCATCAAGGGGCTCGAGCGGGAGCTGGACGTCAGGCTCTTCGACCGGTCGACGCACCGGGTGTCGCTCACGCACGAGGGCCGCGTGCTCCTCGAGCGGTCGCGGGAGGTGTTCCGCGCCGTGGACGCTGCGCGCGCCTCGGTCGCGCGACCCGACGGCGAGCTCCGCGGCACGGTCCGGATCGGCGTCACGCAGGGCGCGTGGCGGGGCATGACCGAGACCCTGACCACGATGCGGCGAGAGCATCCGCACGTGACGGTGACGCTGCGCCAGGCACCTGCAGGCGACCTCTTCCGCGACGTCAACGCCGGCGACCTCGACGTGGCCGTCGTCCCGCTGCGCAAGGCCCGCGAACCGGGCCTCGTCGTCCGCGAGCTGTACCGCGAGCGCCTCGTCGCGGTCACCCCTCCCGGGTCGGGGATCGCCGCGCATCCGGAGGTCTCGCTCGCGTCCCTCGCGCGCGAGGACTTCATCGACTTCTGCGGGCAGTGGGCGCTCCGCGACATCGTCGACGGGGCGTTCGACCGAGCGGCGGTCGTCCGGAACGGGCGCTACGAGGTCAATGACGTCACCGTCGGGTTCTCGCTCGTCGAGGCGGGCCTCGGCGTCATGGTCGTCCCCGACCACCTCGCCGAGCGGGAGACGGGGCTCGCACGACTCGCCATCCAAGGCGACCTGTCGTGGAGGATCGGGGCGATCACGCCGTCACGAGCGGGTTCCGCGCTCGCGGCTGCGGTCGTCGAACTGCTCGTGTGATCCCGCGGCGCTCGCGTCGCACCGCTCGGGCATCCCATCGCTGTCCGACGACGGCGGGATGCCCCCACGCGAGCCCGACGAGAGGCGCGATCGGTCGTCGCGCGCGAGCTGCCCGCAGGACGTCGAGAAGTAGTCGGCGCTCGCGGACGACCTCCTCGCCGTCCTCGGCCGCCGGGAGGAGGCGGCATGATGTCCGCCCACCCGATCCACGACACCACGGTCATGACCGGGCGCTCCCTCACGCACGTCTGGCGCAGCCCGGACACGACCGTCATGACCGCGGTGCCGCCCATCGCGTTCCTGTCGCTGTTCCCCTACGTCGTCGGTGGTGCGATCGACACCGGCAACACCCCCCTACGTCGACCACCTGCTGCCCGGCCTCCTGCTCATCACCGTCGCCTCCGCGGTGGTCGGCGTCGCGTTGCCGATGGGCTCTCGGGCGGTGCCGGCGTCGTCGCGTGGCTCGCGGCGGTGCGCTCCAGCTCAGCGCCCGGCCATCAGCTCGAAGCACGACCGCGCATCGCCGCGGCTCGACGAGTCGCGTCTCGTCACGGCCGTCATTGCCGCGCTCCCGACCCATGTGCTACCTTTTGTGTAGTGACTACGAGAGAGGTAGTGCGATGGTCGAGGACCTGAACGAGACGGCGCCGGATTCGCGTGCGTCCTTCGATGTCGGGGCATGCCCGTCCTTCGTGGCGGCGATGGACGTCATCGGCCGGCGGTGGTCGGGGCTGATCATCGAGGCCATCGGTCAGGGCAACACGGGTTTCGCCGAGATCAGCAGGTTCATCGGGGTGATCGGCGACACGATGCTGGCGCGTCGGCTCCGTGAGCTGGAAGACGACTCCCTCGTCGTCCGGGAGGTCCTCGACGGGCCACCCGTGCGGGTCCGGTACTCGCTCACCGGACGGGGCGCAGAGCTCCTCCCGATCCTCCAGCAGATCGTCCTCTGGGGTCACGCGCACGCATTGGCAGGGACCCGCACGCCCGAGCACCGCTTCGAGGGCGCGGAGTAGCGCAGCGACCGGATCTCCGCCGATCGACGGCCGGTGGTCTCCACCGGCGCCCGGGAGCGTCGCACCTGGCCAGCGCGCCCTGTGCGCTCCATCAGTGCGCATGCAGCACGTCTGCCGTCCGTCGCGGCAGCGATTCCCACGACGACTTCCGACGGGGGACACCCCGCATCGGATTCCCTACGAGCACGAGGAGAACACAGTCATGCCCTTCGAACTAGGAGCGATCACCTTCGGTGAGATCACCTCCGACCTCACCACCGGTGTCACCCCTTCGCCTCAGCAGCGGATGGCGGAGACGTTGGAGCAGGCGGTGGTCGCGGACGAGGTCGGGCTCGACGTATTCGGGGTAGGGGGGAGCACCACCGATCCGACTTCATCGCGTCAGCGCCGCACATGATCCTCAGTGCCGCAGCCGCCCTCACCAGGGCGATCCGCCTGACGAGCTCCGTCACCGTGCTGGGCTCCGAGGACCCGGTGCGGGTGTTCCAGAACTTCTCCACGCTCGACCTCGTATCGAACGGGCGGGCGGAGATGATCGCCGGACGCGGCTCGTACAGCGAGTCGTTCCCCCTGTTCGGATACGAGCTGGACGACTACGCCGACCTGTTCCGCGAGAAGCTCGACGCCCTCCTGGCGATCCGCGCGAGCAACCCCGCACAGTGGGCGGGAAGCGCGCACACCAACGACCTGCGCCGGGTCGACATCGCACCGCGCCCGGTCAGAGGCCTGCCCGTATGGGTCGGGGTGGGCGGATCGCCGGCCTCGGCGGTCAGCACCGGTCGACTCGGATTGCCGATGGCGTTGGCCCTGCTGCTCGGACCCGTCGACCAGCACCTGCGCACTGTCGCCATGTACCGGCAGGCCGCGTCGGAGGCGGGCCACGACTCGCAGCGCCCGCCGATCAGCATCAACACGCACGGCTACGTCGGATCCTCGAGTCAGCAGGCCCGGGATGTCATGTTCCCCTACTTCCGCATCGGCATGCGGGAGAACAACCACCAGCGCGGCACGGGGTTCGACATCCCCCGACGCGCCTTCGACGCGCAGGCCTCCGAGCACGGTGGACTCCTCGTGGGCAGCAGCCAGGAGATCATCGACAAGCTCATGACCTACCACGAGCTCTACGGGGTGACCCGCGCCGTGATCCAGATGGGCTTCGGGGGAGTGCCGCAGAAGGAGCACCTCGCGTCCATCGAGCGCCTCGGCACGGAGGTCGCCCCGGTCGTGCGCGCAGAGCTCGCGCGCCGAGAGCAGGCGGCTGCGTGAGCCGGGCACTCGAGGTCGTCGTCGTCAACGGCAGCCCGAACGAGCGATCCAAGACCGGCGGCCTCGCAGATCTCGTCACGGCGACGCTCGCGGACCTGCTCCCGATCGAGGTGCACCACGTCGGCATCCACCGCCTGGGCGCCTCCTTCACGGGAGCCGTGCAGCGCGAGGACGTGGATGCGGCCGTCGAGGCGGAGATCCGCGCGGTGGAGACCGCCGACGTGCTCGTGGCAGCGACGCCGGTCTACCGCGCGTCGTACTCGGGCATGTTCAAGCACTTCTTCGACCTGGTGGATCAGTACGCGCTGGCGAACAAGCCCGTGATCCTCGTGGCGACCGGCGGGAGCGACCGGCACGCTCTCGTCATCGAGCACGAGCTCCGGCCGCTGTTCGCGTTCTTCCAGGCCGCGACCATCCCCGTCGGCTTCTACGCGAACGCGGGTGACTTCGACGGCACAACGGTGCTCAACAACGAGGTCTACAGCCGCATCGAGATGGGCCTGCACGACGTGCTCCCCGCCTTGATCCGCGCCACCGAGGAACGACCGGCTGCGGATCCGGACCTCCGCGACCAGCACGGCGCGGCCACGTAGCCGTCATCCGTCGGGTCGCGGGGAGGGACCGGGTCCGCCAGGCTCTCCACGTTCGGCGCGATCGTCGGCGCCGCCGTGGGCCTCGGCTTCGGGGTGGTCGTCAGCGCCGTCGCCCTGACGGTCTCCGCCGTCATCTCGAGCGTCACACGACAGGATCGGATCCGCATCAGGGTCATGTCCGCGGCCGCAGGGTGCTGCGCCTTCGTGGAGTCCTCTGCTGCGGCCCTCGCTTGCCTTGCGGCGTTCGCCCTGACCATCTCCTGGTCCATCCGCCGGACGCGCCGAACGGCAGGGACTCGTCCGGACCCGGGTGGACCTCGCCGGTAGGGGATTCCCGGCCAAGGCCTCGGCGCCGGTGACGGTGCGGCTGTGTCCGAGTCCCGGTAGGAGACGGTCGATGCGTCGCTCCGGCCTGTCCGGTAGACAGGTGGGACGTGTCGATCAAGGGGTTGATGATGCTGGTACAGGTGTGCGGATTGCCCGGTGCGGGGAAGTCGACGCTGTCGGCCGCGATCGCGGAGGAGGTCCCGACCGTGCTGCTGCGGCTCGATGCGATCGAGGCGGCGATGTGGAAGCACGGCATCCCGCCAGAGCAGTCGGGGATCGCCGCGTACTCGGTCATGCACGCGATCGCCGCTCCGAACCTGCGCCGTGGCCAGACGGTCATCGCGGACGCGGTGAGCGGTGTGGAGCTGGCGCGAGCCGGCTGGGTCTCGACAGCAGAGGCCGCAGGCGTGGAGTTGCGCGTGATCGAGGTCGTGTGTCCCGATGCCGACGAGCACCGTCGGCGCGTGGAGCACCGTGAGAACGATCTGCCCGGCTTCATCCTGCCGACATGGGAGGCGGTGCAGCGCACCGCCGAGGAATACGAAGCACGTACGGATGACCGTCTCGTGATCGACAGCACCCGCCCGCTCGAGGAGACCGTCCACCAGGCGCTCGAGTTCCTCGACGCTCACGTCCGATAGGGGATCCCCATCCGGTGGAGGAGCCGACGAGCGCGTGAGGGGATCCGGCGCCGTGGCGTCCATCGAGCCCCGGTCCTACACTCGCCCCATGGAACAGGGCACCCGCACCGACCGGGCGGGGACCCCTCCCCGCTTCGTCGACCCGCGGCGCATCGGAGCGCTGGCCGGGCTCGTCGGCGCCGCGACGTTCGTGTTCTCGTACGCGGGCGGCCTGGATGACGCGGCGGCCGTGGCGGTCCAGGTCCTCGTCGTCGTGATCGTGGTGGCGACGCTCGGCATGCTGTTCGTCCGACCTCGCGGTCTGGGCCGGTTCGTGCCGCCGTCGCGGGTCGCGATCGGGGTGTACCTGCTCTGCGTCGTGGGCGAGCTCGCCCTCATCCGCGTGGGCACGGACGCGCTGGTCGACGCCGGCCGTGACGAGCTCCGCCCTGCGCTGATCGTGCTCGTGGTCGGGCTGCACTTCCTGCCCTTCGCCTGGGCCTTCCACGAGCGCATGTTCACCTGGCTGGGAGCGATGCTCGTCGTGCTCGGCACCGTCGGGCTCCTCACCGCGGCGGCCGAGCTCGTCGCCGTGATCGCCGGCCTCGCGATGGGCGGCATGCTGCTCGCCTACGCCCTCGGCCTCTTCGCGCGCCGAGCCGGCTGAGCCGCCGCCAGGACGCATCTCATCGTCCTGGAACGCGCCGGCGGAGTCCCGGCGTCGCTCACCACGGGGTGCCGCGGAGGTCGATGACTCCCGCCGGCCAGTCGGAGACGGCTCGGGTCACGGGGAGGATCAGGATCGGGTCATCGGTCGTCACGACGACGGTTCCGTCCCGTCGTGATCGGGAGCGCTCATCGGCCGCTACGGGTCGCCACCCGCTGGAGGCGTAGAACGGCGCGACCTCCGGCCGACAGCCCAGATACCCGTACTCGACGCCGGCCGTCGAGCGCATCGTGCGGGCGAGACGGCTCATGAGGCGACCGCCCAGACCTCCTCCTCGGGCGCGCTCGCTGACGAGCACGCCTCCCGTCCCGCCCACGGCGACGTCGTGCACTCCCACGGCGGTGACGCGTCGCTGGAATCCCGCGTGCGCGGCCAGCTCGGACCCGTGCGTGACGAGCACGTGCACGTCCGCGGGGGAGTAGCCGTACGGCGCATCAGGGGTCCAGGGTCCGTGGTCGTCGAGGTACTCGTGGTCGAACAGCACCTGCAGCTGCTCGAGGCGGGTGCGGCTCAGATCCTCATGCCGTACGACTTCGATGCGCTCGTCCACCATCCGAACCTAGGGCGCGGCCCGCGGTCCGGCGGCCGGTCGGCCCGGCCATCCAGGCGGGGATCGCCACACGCCGGTCATCCGCCGGATGCTCGCTCGGCGAACGGACGAGCGACGGTGAGCTCTCCGGTCGCAGTGTCCAGGGTGGCCGGTACGCCGACGGGGACGGGGACGAGGTCCTCGACGTGGCCCAGCGGCAGGCCGCCCAGGACGGGGACCCTCAGGGCGTCCAGGTGGTCGCGCAGCACGTCGAGGATCGTCCATCCGCGGTCCTCGTATCCGGCGAACTGGTCGATGCTGCCGAGTGCGACGGCGGCGATTCCGTCTAGCGCGCCGGAGTAGCGGAGCTGGGTGAGGGCGCGGTCGACCATGCCGAGTCCGGCGGCCCTGTTGATCTCGAGGAGCAGGATCGCGTCGGTCAGGTCCATGTCGACGACCCCGACGCTGCGGGCCATCATCTCGAGGTTGCCGCCGAGCAGTCGACCCTGCGCCTTCCCTGTGGTCGTCAGCCGCGCGGAGAGCGCTTCGACGTCGGTCGTGACGACCGTCTCGGCGTCATCCAGGAGCAGGCGACGGACGTGGTCGCCGTGCTTCCCGGCGATCGCACCATGGAGCGCGGGGACGCCGGCGCTGGCCCATGCCAGATGGAGCGCTGTGATGTCGCTGTAGCCGACGAGGGGCTTCGGATCCGCGCGCAGCGCATCCAGGTCGAGGTGAGGGTGGAGCCGGAAGCTGCCGCAGCCGCCCGTCGTCGCGATGATCGCGCGGATCTCCGGATCGCGGATCGCGCGGTTGAGATCAGCCAGGCGATCCTCATCGCGGCCGGCGAGGTAGCCCCGGTGATCGAGGACATGGGTGCCCATGACGACCCGCAGCCCCCATGCCTCGATCCGCTCGACCATCCATGCCGGTACGTCGTCGTCCGGCCATGACGCGGGGGATACCAGTGCGACCGAGTCGCCGGGGGAGAGTCGTCGGGGTCTCGGCATCGTCGCGTCCATGACGGCCGACCCTACTTGCAGGCCGCGACCCACGCGCGGCAGCTCATCGCATGGGAGCTCGGGATCCGAGCCAGCCGCCGGCTGCGGCGGCGATGCTCGCGTCGTCCAGGATCCGAGCCAGGGTGGTCCGGCCGAGAGCGCTCATGCCCGGATTGGATTCGCGGTAGTACCAGGCGGCGCCCATCGCCTGTTCGAAGGCCCATGCTGCACCTCGCTGCCATTCGACGTCGTCGCTGTCGAGCTCGCGGCGGAGGAGCGCGCGAGCGTCACCGTCGAGCATGTGC
Source organism: Clavibacter sp. AC415 (assembly GCF_979252985.1). Classification (NCBI taxonomy): domain Bacteria; kingdom Bacillati; phylum Actinomycetota; class Actinomycetes; order Micrococcales; family Microbacteriaceae; genus Clavibacter; species Clavibacter sp. AC415. The sequence continues at coordinate 44,837 of NZ_CEEDAR010000005.1, forward strand.
CATGCCGCGACGAGATCGAGGGCTGGGTCTGCCGGCCCGAAGCCGCCTCCGTCGAGGACGCCGACCACGCGCTCCTCATGGACGAGGACGTTCGCGGGTGTCAGATCGCCATGGCTCATGACGTCCGGGCCGGCAGGCGGCAGGGTGCGGAACCAGCTCCAGAGGTCACCGAGTCGATCGACGGGCAGGAACCCCGCGCTGTTCGTCAGGCAGGTCTCCATCCAGGCATCGGACGCCGGGAGGTGCCCGCCGCGCCCGATCCCGGTGAACGCGCGACCACGCACATCCGCAGCGCGGAGCGCACGGATGAGCGTCACGAGGTCGAGCGCGAAGGCGGTCGAGTCGGCGACGGATGTCGGCGACGCGACGTCTCCGGGCAGCCATGTCTGCACCGACCAGGAGAGGGGGTAGCCGTGTCCGCCGTGCCCTAACGCGATCGGGGTCGGCGTGGGGAAGGGGCAGCTGTCGTTGAGCTCGCGCATCGCGCGCGCCTCCCGGTCGAGTTCAGCGTCGACGGCCGACGGGTCCTGTGCGCGGAGGGGGAACCGCGCGGTGAGCCCCTCGCCGATGCGGTGGATGGCGTTGACGGTGCCATCGGTCGCGAGGGGTCGCACGCGGAGGTGGCTCCACTGGGGGAACTGCTCGGCGATCAAGAGGCGTGCTGTCGTCGCGTCGACGTGGTGCTCGTCGGTGTGCATCGCCATGGCGCGACGGTACAGGACCGATTTCCATATCCGGGGAAGGGTCGCCGACGACGGCGCTGCACGCCCACGCCGTCGAGGACGGAGGTGCGTGCGGTCAGCCGGCCGGATCGTCCACCCTCCGGCGCAGTGGCGCCGTGTGCCCTACCGGGGCGCCCTGCTGCCCGGTCACCTGCTCAGGAGCCGCGTCGTCCACCCCGCCAGCGCGTGGACGGCGGTCCGGGACAGTCTTGCCTGCGGCATCATGCTGGTGAACCCGTGGAACGCCCCCGGCCAGACGTGGAGCTCGGCCGCGATGCCGGCCTCCCAGAGCCGGCTCGCGTAGGCGACCGTCTCGTCGCGGAAGACCTCCGCGCTGCCGCAGTCGATGTAGGTCTCGGGGAGCCCGGACAGGTCCCTCGCCCGCGCGGGAGCGGCGTGGACGGACACGTCGGATCCGGCACGGCGGTCGCCGAGGTATGCCTCCCACCCGAAGCGCGTCATCGCGCGGTCGGCGACGCCGACGCCGTCGATCTGCCGGGTCGAGACGGTCGAGTCGGTGTCGTCGAGCATGGGCGAGATCAGGATCTGGGCCAGCAGCGGCGGCCCCTTCCGGTCGCGGGCGAGCAGGGCGGTGCCCGCCGCGAGCCCGCCGCCTGCGCTCTGGCCGACGAGGACGATGCGGTCCGCGTCGATCCCCAGGGAGTCGGCGTGCTCGGCGGTCCAGACCAGGCCGGCGTAGCAGTCCTCGACCGGGTAGGGATCGGGGTGCTCGGGCGCGAGGCGGTAGTCGACCGTGACCAGGACGACGTCGTGGGTGAGCAGCCAGTCGTCGTAGGAGTCGAGGTTCCCGAGGTGGTGGCCGAACATCATGCCGCCGCCGTGGATGGTGAAGAAGCAGGGAGCGGAGCCCGTGCGCCCGATGCGCTGGATGATGCCGAGCGCGATCGGGTCGCCGCTGTGCCCGGGGACGGTGACCGTCCGGCGCTCGAGCCCGCGCGCGCGGAGGGACTCGTCGAGCTCCTGCTCCGTCATCCCCAGCTCGCGCATGCGGGGCAGCATCTCCGTGGTCAGGGTGAAGGGGCCGTGCTCCTGCATGCGGGTGAGGAACTCGGCGAGCTCGGGGTCGAAGGGCGGGCGGGCGAGTGCGTCAGACATGGGCGGGCTCCTGGTTCGAGGTGGTGGTGCGTGAGCGGATGGCGCCGAGGGCCACGAGCGCGGCCGCGGCGAGGGCGAGGGTGGAGCCGGCGATGGCGATCGCCCCGTGGAGCTGCGCGAGCCCGGATGCGGTCGCGGGTGCGCTCGTGATGCTCCCGGTGACGAAGGCGGCGAGGATCGTGCCGGTCGCGGCGATGCCGATGGCCGTCGCCAGCTCGCTGGAGGTGTCCACCAGAGCGGCGCCGACGGAGGTCCGGTCCGCCGGCAGCCCGCGCAGCACGTTCGTCCCGGCGACGACGCCGACCACGCGCACCCCGGCGGCGACCAGCACGAGGGCGATCAGCACCCAGACGTAGCCGAGGCGGCCGAGGACGGCGAACACGGCGAGCCCGGCGACCACGGCGGTCGCGCTCGCTAGGGCCGCACGGTCGAGGCCGACGCGCCGGACGAACGGGCCGACGAGGCGTCCGCTGGCGAGGAGGACGACCACCTGCGGGAGCAGGGCGACGGCGGCGAGTGCCGGGGGCCACCCCCACGCGAGCTGGAGCTGCAGCGTCACCAGGTACGACAGGCCCGCGACCGCCAGACCGGCCGCCGCCTTGAAGGCCAGGCCGCTGGACACCAGCGGCAGGGAGATGAGGCGCAGCTCCAGCAGCGGGTGCCGGGCGCGGCGCTGGCGGACGGCGAAGGCGGTCCCCGCCGCGATGGCCGCAGCGGTGGCGGCCCACGGGGCCCAGGATCCGGAGCCGCCCCCGACGAACAGCGTCGGCGCGACGAGGGCCGCGGTGATCGTCGCCGTGCCGAGCAGCGCGCCGACGACGTCGATCGGGTCCGGGCGCAGCTCGGCTCGGGCGTCGGCTGCGATGCCGACGCGGATGCCGACGAAGGCGAGCGCCGCGATGGGCACGTTCACGAGAAGGAGCACCTGCCAGGGGGCGACCGCGAGCACGAGCCCGCCGGCGGTCGGGCCGACGGCGAGCCCGGCGAGCCCGGCAGTGGAGATGACGGTCATCGCGCGGACCCGGAGGTCCTCGGCGTCGAACAGCCGGAAGGCGAGCGCCATCGAACCGGGCGTGGTCATCGCCGCGGCGACCCCCATGACCGCGCGGACGGCGATCAGCTGATCCGTGGACGTCACCAGCACGGCGGCCGAGCCGGCGACGGCCAGCATGACCAGCCCGGCGAGCATGACCCGTCGGCGTCCGAACCGGTCGGCGATCGCGCCGAACAGCAGCATGAGGCTGCCGAACGCGACCGAGTACGCGCCCGTCACCCATTGCAGGCCCGACGTCGAGGCGTCGAGGTCGCGCCCGATGGTGGGCAGGGCGACGTTCAGGATCGAGTCGTCGAGCATCTCGAAGAGGAATACGGCCGAGAGGCCGGACAGGGCGATCCATGCATCACGCAGGCGACGCGGGGAGGGATGCCCCTTCGCGTCGCGCGTGGGGGATCGGGGGACATCGAGCACCATGGGCGCACTCCTTCTCGGGGGAGAAGTGGCGGATCGTTCGATGCCGCGTGTGCGCGCATGCCGCGGATGGACGCGGCCTGCCTTTTACCTCAGATGGGGACACCGTACACGCTCGGCAGGCGTGCGCTCGACAGGACCCCCTGGGTCCTGCGAGCGGCGTCCGGAGCCATCGTCTAGCGAGGCGGCGGACCCCCTGCGGTCGTCGCGCCCGGCGCTCGCAGGATGCGCCGCACGGCCTCGTGCACGAAGGCCTCGTCCGGGGGCTCGGGGTCGAGGGCGCGGTGGATGGAGAGGCCCTCGATGAGCGCGTCGAGCATGCGCGCGGTGGCGGCGTCGACGTGCTCCTCGAGGGCTGCGCGGCTGCGGGCCATCCACGCCTGCGTGATGGTGCGGTACTCGGGTCGGCGGGCAGCGAGCGTGTAGAGCTCGTGGGTGAGGACGAGGTCGCGCTGCGTCCCGAGGAGGTCGCGCACGATGACGTCGACCACGGCGGCTTCTGTCTCCTCGGTGGTCCTGGCGTCGTTCATGCGGCGACGCATCTGCTCGGCGACGCGGTCGGCGAAGAGCGTGAACGCCTCGTGGAGCAGGTCGTCCATGCCGTCGAAGTGGTAGGTCATCGAGCCGAGCGGGACGTCGGCTGCGGCGGCCACCCGGCGATGCGTCGTCCCGTCGACCCCGACGTCGGCGATCACGTCGAGGCAAGCCTCGACGATCCGATCCCGACGGTGCGGATCCGATCGCCGGGGCGACCGGGCAGGAGCCGGGGCCGTCATCCCCGGGGCGCGATCTCGCGGATCACCCGGGCGGGGTTCCCGACGGCGACCACCCCCGCGGGGATGTCCCGGGTCACGACCGATCCGGCGCCGATGACGCTGTCGTCGCCGATGCGGACGCCGGGGCAGACGATCACGCCACCGCCGAGCCAGACGTTGTCGCCGATGGTGATCGGGCGGGCCGCTTCGAGCTTGTCGCGTCGGGGCTGCGGATCGATGGGGTGCGTGGGCGTGAGGAGCTGGACGTTCGGCCCGATCTGGCAGTCCTCGCCGATCGTGATCGCGGCGACGTCCAGAGCCGTCAGGTTGCAGTTGACGAAGGTCCGTGCGCCGATGCGGATGTTCTCCCCGTAGTCGACGTGCAGCGGCGGCTTGACGAACGCGTCCGAGCCGAGCGACCCGAGCAGCTCCTCGAGCAGGGGGCGTGCCGCGGCCTCATCCTCGACAGCGGCACGGCGGCACGCGTCCGCCAGCCGGACGGCGCGCTGCGCCAGGCGGGCGCTCTCGGGGTCGTCGGCGATGTACGGGTCGCCGGCGAGCATCCGCTCGCGGTTGCTGCGGTCGTCTCCGGCGAAGTGGTCGGTAGCCATGTGTACAAGCGTACACTCGGCCCCATGATCGACATCGATTGGACCTCCGGCACCTGGACCACCGCGCCCACCCACGTGGAGGTGGACGCCGACGGCATGCGCGTCACCGCGGTCGAGGGGAGCGACGCCTGGCGGGTCACCTCCTACGGCTTCGTGCACGACACGGAGCACGCCCTCCTCGCGCCGTTCGACCAGGGGACGGCGATGGAGGTCTCGTTCCTGCTCGACTTCTCCGCCCAGTTCGACCAGGCCGGCATCTTCGTCAAGGTCGACGACACGACGTGGACCAAGGCGGGCGTCGAGCGCAGCGACGGCGAGGACGGCCTCGGGGCCGTCGTCACGCGCGGCATGTCGGACTGGTCGCTGGCGCCCGTCCCCGGCTGGCACGGCCGGCTCGTGACCATCCGCGCCAGCCGCTCCGGCGACGCGCTGACGGTCCGCGCGCGCGTCGACGACGAGCCGTGGCGCCTGGTGCGGGTGGCGCCACTGGATCCCGACGCCGCCGTGACCGCCGGCCCGATGTGCTGCGCCCCGTCGAGGGCCGGGCTCACCGTCCGGTTCGCCGCGTGGCGGACCGGGCCTGCGGATGCGAGCCTGCACCCCTAGGAGCAGGCGGCCCGCCCGGCGCGCCCCTCGCCGCACAGGTCCTCGTGCAGGCACGTCCGGCGCCGACGTCCGTCGGTGGTGCCGACCGTGGTGCTGCTGCAGCGGGACGCGCAGGTGGGGCCCGTGCCGCCGCCGAGGGTGCTCTGAGGCTCGCCCGTGAGATGCCGGTCCGCGTGCATCGGTGACCGGCGGGGGAGTCGAGGCGGGATCGCCCGAAGCTGCGGCGGAGGGATCGCGTGGGGATGTCCGACCAGCGGCACGACGATCGAGGCAGCCCGCGGCTTCGGGTTGACTGGTCAGATGCCGCGCTTCTCGGGAATCCACCACCTCGCCCTCACCGTCCGCGACCTCGCGGCCAGCGTCGCGTTCTACGAGCGGGTCTTCGGCGCACCGCCCGCCGCGCAGCTCGAGGGTCAGGACCTCCGCCGCGAGCTGTTCGCGCTCCCGGGCGGGACGAACCTCGGACTCACCGAGCACACCCCGACCACCACCGGGACCTTCACCCCGTTCCAGCCCGGCCTCGACCATCTCGGCTTCGCCGTCGACAGCCGCGAGGAGCTGGCGCTCTGGGCCGAGCACCTCACCGGCCTCGGCATCGCCCACGGCGGGATCGTCGACGTCTCGTACGGATCGGCGCTCAGCTTCCGGGATCCCGACGAGATCGCCCTCGAGTTCTTCACGCCGCGCGACGACGGTTGACGGCGTCGGCGCCCTGCGGCTGCGCATGCCGGAGGGCGGACAGGAGCCGATCCGGACGACCGGTCAGCCCGCGGAAGGGCGATGACGGCGTCGGTGGCCGTCGCGACCCGGCCGTCGTCGCCGGTGGCTCGGCGGTCGACGGCGGCGACCGGATGCTCGAAGTCGGCGCGAGCGGACCACGGACCCTCACCTCGCGTCGAGTTCGCGTGCCACGCCGGTGAGCACCGAGGCGGGGAGCCTCCGACGGTCGCGCAGGGGCCGCGGGTGCAGGTCCCTCAGGCGGCGACCCGCCCTGGCGGCTCGTGTCGGTGTGTCGCTCGTCGGGCATCGGACCGGCATCAGGGCCCCGAGACGGCTCGCCGCACCTTGCGCGTGACCTCGAGTGCCTGGCGCTCGTGGCTGAGGTGACCTCGTGCACGGCACCGGGCCACGGCACCAGCGGCGATCCGAGGGCCGCGGCGATGCGCATCGACCAGCGTAGGAGCGTTCCCGACAGCCAGGTCAAGAACGCTGCCCGGCTGATCGATGCCGGCGAGCCGGCCGCCCAGGTCGCGCGCAACGTGGGCATGTCGAGGTCGACGCTTTACCGCCGACTTCGGGACATTCAGAGAGCCGACGCAGCGGCCGCGACAAGCAGCTGAGAGGCCGCGGAGGGTGTCTCGTCCAGCCCCACCCCCTCCACCGGACTCTTCACCGGACGGGTCCATTGAGACGGGCAGCGACGAGGGCGCCGTGGCGTCGGGTGAACCATGCCGTTCTGGCAGTCTGAGCGCATGACGGCCCCGGACGCAGGCGACCTCGATGCGGATCTCCTAGAGCAGCAGCGACGCGCACGAGGGCTGTCCTACCTGCAATCCGCGTCTATGACGGTAGTTGCCGTGGTCCTCGCACTCGGAGTCATGTCGTTCACGGATCTTGACCGGCTACCTCGCCTGGCTCTGGGTGCTGGCATCGTCACGGTCGTCATCCTGGTCGGCAACTTGGCCCTCCGCTTCTACAACCGGCGCCGGCTCCCGCGTCTCTGAGGCCGTCCGGAGAGCGGTCCCCTGCCGGACACGCCGCGTAGTGGCCTCCTGGCAGCTCGGTATCGCTGATCTGCCACCGTGCTGTGGGACCATCCCTGCATGCCCACTGTCCGCGCAAGCGCGCTCGAGGCCACTGACGCGAAGGACGCGAACGTTCTCCGATCGCTCAGCACGCACCCCTCGATGTCGGTCCGGTACGCAGTCGCCGACAACCCAGCAACCGACGACGAGACCATCGCCCTTCTGATCGACGACCCGGACGAATCGGTGCGCTGCACCGCAGCCTCGAACCTGGCGGAGCGGCCATCGCTGCAACGGCTCGTGGCCCGATCGAGCAAGGAATGGCTGCGCGCCGCACTCGCGAGCACCTTCCTGGATCAGGACGATCGGTCGCTGCCACGCGACGTGCAACGCGCACTGATGGCGGACACGTTCGCTGAGACCCGATCGCGGATCGCGGAGACGACGAACTACCTCGACATCTTCGAGACTCTGCTGCACGACAGCGACGATCGAGTTCGCGCCGCGTGCGCGGCGAACCCCCGCATCGAGCGGGAGCAGATGGAGCGACTCATCACCGATCGCAGATGGGAGGTCCGTGCGTCAGCCGCGGCCCGCGGTATGCGCTACCCGGATGACGAGCAGCTCCTGCGCCTCGCTCAGGACCGATCTGTGGGGGTTCGCTGGACCGTCGTGCATCGCCCGGATCGGCCGCGCGCCGCTCTCGAGCTGATTGCTGAAGACGATGACGAGATGAACGCCCACGCTGCGAAGAGCGTGCTCGGTGACGACGACATCAACTCCGCACAGGTGACAGATTCCGCCCGGGCGCAGCGCGCCAGGGCCGAGGGCACCCTGGGGTTCCAGGGCTGAGCGCAGTACCTCGACCTCGAAGGCGCGACCTGCCCGGTAGGGAATCCCTGTCGGGCATCTGCCAGAAGCCGCTCAGAGGCACGCCGTGTGCCGCTCGCTGGCGAGCAGTGCGTAGCCGTCGAGGGTGGTCCACTCGCCCTTGAACCAGTCGGCGTCGACTTGCCTCGACTCCTGCCGGAACCCCGCGCGCGTCAGCAGCCGTGCGACCGGGGCGTTGCGTGAATCGGAGGAGGCGATGACTCGGTGGGCGCGCTCCCGGTCGAAGACGAGGTCCAGCAGAGCGGTCAGCGCCTCGTAGGCGATGCCGCGACCCTGCGACGAGCGCGCCAGGGTGACGCCGAGCTCGAAGGTGTCGGGCTGCCCGTCGAGGCGGTGCAGCGCGAGATCCCCGAGGAGCGCTCCCGACGCGGTCTCGCGCACCGCGAGCTGTAGCCAGTCGCCAGGCGACGGGAGCCGTCCGTCGCGCTGACCCACGAGCAGTCGGTGGGCGTCAGCTAGGGAGTAGTCGGTTCCCCACGACTGGTACTGGGCCACATCCGGGTCCTGCCGGTACTCCGTGAAGGCGTCGACGTCGCGCGCCGCAAGCGGCTCGAGGGTCAGGCGGGCGGTCGTCAGAGCGATGCGGTCATGGGACGCGGGCATGCCCCGAGGCTAGCGACGCCCGGCAGTCGTCCTGCAAGTGGAGGAGTTGCCGCGATGGGGTCATCGTGACGACGCGGACCCCTTCTCCAGGGAAGCATGCAGCTGCCGCGACAGGGCGAGCCAAGCGCGTCTCGTCAAGGGATCGGCTACCGGACGCTCCTGATAGCTGTGCCGACGGCGTTCTGACAAGCTCGCCGCATGGGACTGTCTGGAGCACGCGTCACTCTCGATCGGATCACACCAGAGCTCGCCCGACGCATCGTCGATCGCGCCGAAGAGCCGGGAGACAACTGGGACGCGGAGTACCCACTCGCTGACGAGCTTGACCCGATGCGCGGACTCGCGCAGTCGACGGATCCCGACCCGAACTTCACCATGTACGTCATCAGGCGCTCATCCGACGGCCGCGCAGTAGGAGGCTTCGGCTTCTTCGGACCGCCTGACGAAGAGGGACGGATCGAGTTCGGATACGGCCTCATCCCCAGCGCACGGAACCAGGGGCTGGCGACCGGAGCTGTGCAACTCGCTCTGAGCTTCGCAGCACAGCACGGAGCAAAGATCGCGGCCGCAGACACAGAGGTGTCCAACATGCCGTCCCAGCGGGTGCTTACACGGGCCGGCCTTCTCGAGACCGGTCGCGACGGATCGCTCATCCTCTACTCACGCACCCTGTCGGCGCACGGCTGAGAGCGACACCACCAGAGCCCTAGGTCCCCGATCTGCTCTCCATTCGATGAGTCCGGCAAGGGATCCCCGATCGGACCCTCTGATGCCCTCGGTTTCGGTGTTCGTCGTCCAGGGACTGGATGCGGGTCGTTGAGGAGCAAGATGTGGCCATGTGGTGGCGCCGACGTACACCTCCCGAGTTCGAGGCCCCGGACCCCGGCGTCCCGGCCTTCGGGGACTGGTCACGACGGGGGATCGTCGGCACGATCGGCTCAGGCCTCGAGGCGGGCGGAACCGTCGTGGCTGACCCGGTCATGGGCGAGGGCGGCAGGTTCGCCGGCTACTGGCTCCTGCTTCCGGTGCCCGACCTCTACACCGAATCGGGGAGCACGTGATGGACGACTGCGCGTTCGAACCCCGTGCTGGCCCTGGACGTGAGCGAGGCCTTGTCGACGAGTTGACCGCTGCGGTGAACGTGACCTGGTGGACCGATGAGAAGCAGCTCGCCGACTATTGGGCTGCCGCGGATGCGTAGCAACACGACGCGTGGATCGTCGTCATGTCGGGCGATGGCGCAGCGGCTGAGCTCCGGCCGGAAGGGGATTCCTTGTTGAGACATGCTCGTAGGGGTAAGAAGCGGGCCTGATCCGGCTCGTCGTGTCACCTCGAAGGTCGTCGGATGCGTTCGGTGCTCGACCACCAGCCCACCAACCTGCGTGGGCTGGTGGTCAAGCCGGGGTCGCGGTCTGCGACTTCACTGTCACACACAGCGGCCACACGAGTTTGGGCAGATTCTCACAGCCGGAGCTGATTGTGCAGACCAGCAACGCGACATGGCCCCGCGCCCATAGCGTCCACTCACACAGCAGCGCGCGGTCGGTGCCCGCACGCGTGCGCTGCATCTTGCACTGCTATCGCGCCCCAGAAAGTACTGACATGACTGCACTATCGAAGAATCGCGTCTCCGTCCCGGCGCTCCTACTGCTGCTCGCCATCTTGGCCGGGCTGTCGTCAGTTGCCCTACCGGCCCACGCGGCCGCGTCGATGGGAACAGCGTCTCCTGACGACACCGGCAGGAGCTTCTCCGATGCAGAAGCCTCCGACGCTGTGAACTCCTGGACTCCAGAGGCGCTGGCTGCCGCTACCGATCTCGATGCCCCGGGCGATGCCGTGACCGCCCCGGCATCGGGCGCCACCGAACAGTCTCTGATCGCGCAGGGCCCCGGGACGTACGAGCCTGTCTACTGGATTGGCCGCATCTACTTCGATGTGGGTGAGAAGCAGTACTCGTGCTCCGGATCCTCCATCCGCTCGGACTCCCAGCTCGTCGTCGCCACTGCAGCCCACTGCCTCTACGACCACGGCGACTGGTCCACGCGAGTGGTCTTCATCCCCGCGTGGGACGGCGCGAACAAGCCCCTCGGAGTCTGGGGGGCCTTCTACTACTCGGTCTCCCGTGACTGGCGGACCACGGAGGACCCGGGGCACGACGCAGCGTTCATCAAGATGATGCCGAAGACGGCGTGGAATGGCACCAAGGAGTATCTGGCTCCCCAAGCGGGAGCTCCGGCCCCCGCGTTCGACGCCGCCACACCTGGCCTCCACTTCGAGGCGTTCGGATACCGACCCCTCAGCGGATACGTTCATCAGCCCCTCTACACATGCGCAGGCGAAGGACGGCACTTCCGTGGGCTGGCTTCGATCCCCGAGTTCGAGATCGCCGGCTGTGACCCGCCAGGTGGAGCCTCTGGCGGCCCCGTATATCACGCATCGACACGCGGCCCGAACGGGACACAGTACGGCGTCATCACGGAGACGCGACGGGCCCGAGATGGCTCACCGCTCCTCATCTTCGTGCCCTGGGGTCAGGTCGAGTACAGCCTCTACCGGTCCGTCGACCTCTGGCCCAGATGACGATCCGGTAGGTAGCGAGAAGTCGATCCGCCCCCGGCGCACCAGCGCGGGCCGCGGCGGCGCGAATCGAGCTCGAATCCCCGCCCTCATGCCGCCGTACAGCCGTCCTGGGCGACTCTCCTCGCAATCGGCCCGTGAACGACCGCGTGACGCGCGCGCGTAGCCGTACCAACGCCTGCGGATTGAGGCCTGCCGGATTGAGGACTGCGGACTGCGGACTGCGGACTGCGGACTGCGGACTGCGGACTGCGGACTGCGGACAAGGATCACCGCAGTTGTGCCGCCGCGAAGCGACGCAAGCCACAGTTCCGCGGCGGTTGCTCGGCGCCGAAGTGGTCCGGCGAGGGATCCCCAATCGAAACAGGGCCTGTGCCGTGCGTGGCTCGAACTGCCGCATGTCATCCGATGCGCCGACGGGTATCGGCTCCGCGACCGACTCCGTCTCCACGTCAGGCTTCTTACGGTGATGGCATGGCCATTCGACCGCGTCCCCGCTCCCTCGGCGTCGCATCAGTTGCAGGGGTACTCCTGTTCGTCGTGAGCGCGTGCGCGGACGACGGGCCGCCTGCGGGCGCGCAAGCATCCCTTGACGCGTTGCGGGACAGGACCGACGTCCGACCTCCCGCGGCTGACCCGGCTGACGTTCGGGTGGACGCCGTGAGTCACAGCCCGGCGAACGGGACGGAGTTCGTGGTGCGCGATGTCCGAGTGGTGGTGGTGATGGTCGCGATGCCGTCCTTCACGGTCCGCCGCCCAGTCGAGAAGGTCTTCTCCACGGACGCTCCCGCACCCACGGCGGCGACCGTCGTTCGGCCGTAGGGCGTCACGATCGAGATGGTCGCGGCGGTGGCGGTGGTGTTCTTCGCGCGCACCTCGAGGACGGCGATGCCGTTCACCTTCGTCAGGGACGCTGACGCTGACGTCGATCCCGATCCCGGCGAGGGAGCAGGGGCTGGAGCAGGAGTCGCGCCCACGACGGTCATGGCTGCGAGGGAGGTCCGCACCCCGTCGACGGACGCCGTGATGGAGATCGAGCCGGGTGTGGTCTGGGCGGTCACCTTCGGCAGCACGGCTGTGCCGGTGGTTCCGGACACCACGGAGGCGGTTCGTGCGCCGTTCGCGAAGGTCGCGGGGCCCGTGATGTCGAAGGCGATGCGGCGTCCTGCCAGCTTCTGTCCGGTGCGGTCGAGGACGTCGACGCTCTGGACGAGATCCGCCGTCGACCCTGCGGGCATCGACGCGGCCGCCCCGCGGGAGACGAGGGAGCCCACCGGCGCCACGCCGCGGACGGTCACCGCGGACACCCCGGTGGAGCCCGCGTAGTCCGTGGCACCCCATGCCGCGTACACCAGACGGATCCTGTCCGTCGTGACGGCGGGGAACGTGATCGCGTTCGGGGTGTCACGCGTCCGCGTCCCGGTCGCGGGGGTCGTGCCGGTTATGCTGCGCCAGGTCCCCGCGGCGGCATCGTAGGACTCGGCTCGCCAGGAGCGGGGCGGGATCAGGCCCTGGTTCTGGCCGTCGGCGGCATCGGCGGCGAACTGCGACGCGATCTGATCCACTGTCACGGTCCGGGGCCACCGCAGCTCGAGGGTCTGCGTTCCGGCGGACGGCCAGGTGCCCCAGTACGTACCGGGGTTCCCATCGACGGCACCCTGTGGGCCGGCCCAGGGCGAGGAGGTCGACGCGCTGGTCGTCGCGAACCGGGTGATGTCCCCGGTGTACTCGATGCAGGGCACCGTCACCGTGACGGTCGCCTCGCGGGCGACCTCGTCGATCGCGTCCACCCGCACCGACATGCCCGAGTTCAGTTGCACCGTCTCGCCGGCCAGGGCGAACTCGTTGGCCTCCGACCCGTCTCCGGAGCGCTCGAGCAGATCGCCGCCGTACGGCTGGATCGGGTTCGAGCGGAGGACCTGGACGCCGGAGACGCTGCGGACGGCCTGGAAGGGGCTGGTGTAGGCGCCGTCGTCGGAGGTCGCGTCGGCGCGGTCGTTGTACTGCACCCAGTAGGTGGCCCCGGAGTCCTTCGGGTCCGTCCACCGCAGGGCTCGCGAAGTGCCGGGCCCGGCACCGAGGGTCTTCAGCTTCGTCGTCCGCGGAGCGCCGCAGACGGGCTCGCGGGTGTTCGACAGCGTGCCCAGGCGCGCGAGGCTCGGTGCGGACAGGGGCAGGAACGCCCACGAGTTGCCCATCACGTCCGTGCGGTTGCCGTACTCGTCGCGGGGGCATCCGCCGCTGGTGGGGGAGTAGTCCCACGTGGAGGCGCACTGGATGCTGAAGGCGTGCGGCAGCGACAGGTTGTGCCCGAGCTCGTGGGCGAGGAGGTACGCGTCCGGACCGCCCTGGAACGTGGCGCCGCCGTCGTCGGGATCCCCGGGCTGGTCGCCGTTGGCCCACTCGGGGCACGGGGGCCCCGGGGGGACCATCGCGACCAGGTGCCGCGCCGGCCCGGGCTGCCAGCCGGTCGTGCGCTTGATCCAGTCGTGCAGCCCACCGGTGTTCGAGCAGCCGATGGGCTCGTCGATGGTCTGCCAGTCGATGAGCCGCTCCAGCTCGAACCGGATCGCACCTCCGGTTTCTCTCGCATAGAACTGATCGACGAGCTCGATCGAACGGCGGGCTTCGGCAGCGTCGAAGGACGGGGTGGTCCCTTGCGGCGCGACCAGCGCGATCGTCACCTCGTGGACCACGATGTCGGCGCGCGCGGGCACGTCGACGGCGGTGAAGCCGGCGTCGCCTGGGGCGGGAGCCGCATGGGCCTCCGCGCCTCCACCGGCGATGAGAGCTGCCACGAGGGTCGTGGCGGTGAGAGCGGACAGGACGGAGCTCGATCGCATGGCGATCCTTCCCTCGGTGCCGGCGGTCGCCGACCGTGCATGGAGGCGGAGGGGGATGTCGTCATCCCCGGTGACGCGTCGAAGCGGACGGGACCCCCATCCCGGACATCGCGCTTCGTCATCGCGTCGATGCGTGCGCCAGCGACGCTAGCGGGAGCGCGGAAGGCGATGACAGCTCGTCTGAAACTACTTTCGCATCTTGGCTATCACGTCTACCTGCTTCTGCCGTCAGGTCCTGGATGGCTGCCTCGTTCGATTCCCGAACTTCCCGAAAGTGCTTTCATCCTCGGTCGACATCGGGTACTGTCTCCCCTGCCGTCGATGATGTGTGGGTGCGCCCCCGACGTGCAGTGGAAGGGTCCCGAACCTCGCTCGCCCGTGGGCTGGCTCCGGGACCCGCCGACGATCCGGCGAGGGTGCTTCGGGCCCCCTCGCCGGATCGTCGGATCGTCGGACCGGCGTCCCCGTCAGCTGGTGATGCGCCACGTCGCGTCCTCTCGGTCCGCCTGCGGGGAGGACGCGAGGACGGGTTCGATGACGAGCTCGAACCCCCGGTGCCGGATGACGCGGTCGGGGAAGTTCTGTGAGGCGAACGTCGTCCATGAGAGGTCGGCGAGCCCGGGCTTCTTCGTGAAGGTCGCGTCTGCGGCGAAGAGCGCACTGCCGTCGTCGCGGGCGAGCACCAGGCGGAAGCCGGAGTGGCGGAGGTAGAGCGCGGGGTCGCTGAGGGAGCGGAAGGACACGCCGGCTGCGTTCCCCAGCCCGGGGGCGAGGACGAACTGGGAGTCCGTGAAGGGGTCGAAGGGGTACGGGTCGATCCGTGCCCGGAAGGCCTGGTGGCGGATGAACCGGTCGGGGTAGTTGAAGGACTTCACCCGGTTCCACACGGGCAGGCCCCACGCGGCGATGAGGTTCGCGTGCTCCGTCGCCGTGATCGGCTGGATGGTGGCGTGCTTGGAGTTGATCGGCTGGGTGTAGGCGCGGCGGGACAGCGGGGTCCACGCGTCACGTGAGATGTCGGGCGAGGACCACACGGTGAAGACGCCGTTGACGGGCGTGTAGACGTCGCCCCACAGGTACCAGGTCGCACTGGTGGCGGAACGGACCACGATCGGTGCCTCCGTCAGCCCGGCACCGGCGTAGCCCACCGTGTAGGTGCCGTTCTCGAAGCCGCGGGGCGCGAGCGATCCCTTCGCGCCGAAGAGGCGGTTGTCGCGCTTGTAGTAGAGGTACGGCGTGCTGCCTTCGACTCGGACGGTGGCGTCGATGACGGCGGCACCGCCGTCGAACCAGGTCTGCGGTGCGGACGTGGTGCGGAAGTCGCTCGTGTAGTTGACCAGGATCACGTCCTGGGTGCCGTCGTAGGCCGAGTAGATGATCCCGTACTGGTTGCGCGCGGGGTCCCAGAACGCTTCCGGCGCCCAGCTGTGCGTCGGGAGGTCGTGCAGCTTGAGCCGGCGGTAGCCGGAGAAGCTGCGCAGGTCCGTCGAGTCCAAGACGTGGATGTACTGGTTGTCCTGGGCGAAGTCGGTGCCGGCGAGGTCGGTGGCGAGGACCACGAACGTGCCGTCCTGCTTGCGGAGGAGGAACGGGTCCCGGAGTCCCCGGGTGCCCTCCCTGGGCGTCACGACCGGCGCGTTCTGGTTCAGCGGCGACCACTCGAGGCCGTCCGCGCCGACGGCGAGGTGCAGTCCGTAGTCGTTGCCGAGGCCGTCGGGCGATTCGGTGAAGTAGCCCATGACGTACGCATCGCCGGGAGCCGCGACGGCGGACGACGGCGCGATGGCGGCCGGCAGCAGGGCTGCCGCGGCGCCCACGCCGAGGAGGCGGTGGAGATCGCGGCGGGACAGGGTGGGAGAGGACATGTTCGGCCTTTCGATGGGACGAGGTCTGAGTCATGCGGAACGGATGCACTGTCGACGCTCGACACGTCGAGGGATGGTGCAGCGGGTCGTGAAGAGGCCATCCGGCCCCCCTCACCCGACGAGGGGGGCCGGACCTTCCCCGGGTCAGACGATCGCGAAGGATGCGTCCGATGCGCCGAGGGCTCCGGTCACCGGTTCGACGAACGCGGTGAAGTCTCGATGGCGGAGGTACGCGCCGGGTCGCGCGACCGATTCGAAGGACGACGACCCGCCTCCGGACAGGCCCGCGCGCTGCTGGAAGGATGCACGGGCGGCGAAGTCCGCGCGGCCGTCGGGTGCCGACAGCACCACCGCGCCCGCCGACTCCACGAGGTAGCGACCCGGGAAGCCGATGGCCTCGAGCGCCACGGAACCCACCCCAGCGGGCCCGGGGATGAGCCGGAACTGGGAGTCCTCGAGCGGGGCGACGTCCGGGTCGATCCGTGCGCGGTAGTCCCGGTGCCGGAGGTAGCGGGTCGCGAAGTTCGCGGACCTCAACCGCACGGGAGGGGTCCCGTCGGGCACGGGGATCCCGAAGTCCGGCGTGCCGTCCGTCCGGTAGTACAGCGTCTGGGTCCGTGCGTGCCGGTTCGGGTCGAACAGCGGGTCGCCCTGGATGTCGCGGTACTGGCGTGCGTGGTACACGAGGACGTCGCTGCCGTCCGCGGCGGTCGTGAAGCAGTTGTGTCCCGGGCCGTACTGCCGGGTCGTGTCGTTCGAGACCATCACCGGCCCGGGGACTCGGTCCATGACGAGGCCGCCAGGAGGTCGGCGCCGGCGGCCGCGGTGAGCAGGCCCATGCAGTAGTTCGCGTCCGTGGCGCTGGCCGAGAACGAGAGGAACACGCGCCCGCCGCGCACGAGGGCCGACGGGCCTTCGTTGACCTTGAAGCCGATCGTCTCCCAGGGCGCCGTGGGGACGGCGATGCGCGTCTGCGGACCGGTGAGGGTCGCCGGACCGGACATCGCCGAGATGTAGAGGTTCGAGCCGGTGTCCACGCCCGGTTCGCCCTGGGCCCAGACGAGGTAGCGCGTCCCGGCGTGGACGAACGTCGTCGCGTCGAGGGAGAAGGTGTCCCACGCGGTGAAGATGCGCCCCAGGACGCTCCAGCGCGCCGTCATGGGGTCGGGTCCGTCGGCGCGCAGCACGTAGGGACGCACGCGGAACGGCTCGCCGGAGTCGCCCGCGGCGAAGTAGATGTGCCAGACACCGTCGACGAGGTGGATCTCGGGCGCCCAGATGTAGCCGCCCATCGTCCCCGAGGCCGGCCGGGTCCACAGCGTGCGCTCGACCGCGGTGGCGAGTCCGGCGAGGGTGGGGGAGGAGCGGAGCACGATGCGGTCGTACTCCGGCACGGAGGCGGTGAAGTAGTAGGTGCCGTCCGTCGAGCGCTGGATGTGCGGGTCGGCCCTCTGTCGGACGAGCGGGTTGGTCAGCGCGAGTCCTGCGGCTCCGGCGCGCAGCGCCGCAGGACCCGCGATGGCCGCGGCCCCCGCGAGTGCGGCGCCACCTGCGGCACCGAGGAGGAGCGTCCGGCGGCTGAGGAGCGCCTCGAAGCGCATCTGATCGGTGATCTCGGTCATGTCCTGGTCCTCTCGTCGTCCGTGGTCGCGCGTCATCGCGAGATCCGGAATCGCTGGCACTCGTTGTCGAGCGTGGAGTACTGCTGGAGCTTCGACCCGTCGCCCGTTGAGCAGCCGTCCAGGTCGAGCGACTTGCCCGTCAGGGCGGAGACGAAGCGCACGGCCCCGTCCGGCAGCGGCACGATCCGCCAGGCGGCCGCGGCGCCGCAGGCGCCCTGCGTGACGGCAGCCGCGTCGGCCGTCGACCCGCCGCTCACCCCGAGGCAGAGCGACGGGGCGGACCCGGGTCGGATCTGCACGGCGCCGGCCGTGGTGGCCGTGAACGAGTAGCTCTGGCAGGGCGAGCCGAGGTACGCGTGCTGCTGCAGCGCGGCTCCGGCCGCGCTGGTGCAGCCCGGCAGGTCGAACGACTTGCCGCTGGAGACGCTCGTGACCGCGCTGGGGCCCACCGGGCGGATCGACCACTGCTGGCAGGCGTTGCCGAGGGAGCGCCACTGTCGGACGTCACCGCCGGTCGCGGTGGTGCAGTTCGCGACGTCGAGCACCTTCTGGTTCGCCTTGTTGGCGATGGTCAGGTACCCGCCGTCGCCGCTGGGCGTCGGCAGCCACTGCTGGCAGGCGTTCGCGAGCCACGCCCATTGACGGGCGTCCGTCCCATCGGCGGTCCCGCAGCCGGCGGAGTCCAGCACCTTGCTGGTGGCGGAGTTCACGAACCGGTAGGCACCGTCGGCGGTCAGGTCGAGGATCCAGCTGGCGGCGCCTCGCGCGGTGTTGCCGCAGGCACCCTGCACCACGTCCCCGCCGTCGGCGGGGGAGCCGCCGGCCACGGTGAGGCAGAGGCCGCTGTTGCGGTTGACGACCTCGAAGGGAGCCCCTTCCACGGCTGCGGTGATCGGTCCGCGCTCGCCCGAGGGCACGGCGATGGAGGTCCCGGTCGCGATGGGCGTCCCGAACACGGGCTCGCCCGCCGCGTCGAAGGTCACCTGCTGCGCACGGGCCGACCGCTGCCGCGCGCACCCCCCGTCCGCACGCGCGTTGGCGTGGTAGAGGTTCCAGATCTGGGTGCCGTCGGGTGAGGTGAAGAAGTCGTTGTGGCCGGGCCCGAAGGCACCGTTCCCCTTGGAGAACACGGGGCCGGCGCTCTTGTTCCAGGACGTGGCGAGGACCGGGTCGCCGCCCGTGTAGCGGAGGGTGCCGAGCTGGTAGTCCTCCGTGCCGCAGAAGCTCGCCGAGAACACGATCCACGTCTTCCCGTCCTTCCGCAGCGGCACGGGTCCCTCGTTGACGGGTTCGCCGATGCGCTCCCACGCCGCGGTCGGCTGCGACAGCACGTTCAACGGTCCGGTCGCCGTCCACGGGTCCGACATCTTCGCGATGAAGTTGCTCTGCAGCCGGTTCGGCTCCGGCGTGAACGCGGACCACGTCACGTAGAGGTCGCCGTTCAGCTCCAGGTAGGAGCCGTCGATGTTCCAGTCGTCGGTCGGGATGGGGCGCCCCTTGTACGTGTACGGGCCCATCGGGTCGTCCCCGCTGCTCTCGATGACCTGGAGGTGCTGTCGGCCGAAGTCGCCCGCGGTGCCCATCGTGTACATCAGGTACCAGCGCGGGCCGTTCGGTCCGGTGAGCCGCTTGAGCTCGGGCGCCCACATGTTGGCGTTCCGGCCCGGGGTGGTGTCGGAGAAGACGGTGGTGGGCGCTGCGGTCTTCAAGCCCTCGAGCGTCGGTGCCTTCCGCATCACGACGCGGTTGTCCCACGTGGTGACGACGGCATAGTAGTTGCCGTCGTGGTACTCGATGGTGGGGTCGGCACCGTCAGGGATCAGCGGGTTCGTGAACGTCGCCTCGCCGATCGCGGTCGCCTCCGGCGCTGGGCCAGCTAGGACTCCGGTGAGGGTGAGGAGGACGCATAACAGGCCGATCAGGCCCGTGCTGCCGGTTCGGTTCATGGAGAGCTCCTTCGATCTCGTGTCGATCACTGCGCGGAAGGCCGTGGCCAGTACCGCAGCGCGGTGCAGCTCGCGTGCCTGCAGCACGCAGGACGGCGTCACCCTCCGAGCGAGCCACAGCATCGTGGCCGCCCTTCACGCGGACGAGAAGGACGCAGAGGTCGCCGGCTGGGCCATCCTCAGCCGCTGTTAACGGTAACAGTGCGTTTCGAAAACGTAGGTGAAGGGACTTGTCACTGTCAACGGTCATGTACCCCAAGGGGCAGATCATGCGTCCTGGCGTCGCAGAGAGGATCGAGTCAGACTGATCACAGGAGCCATGGCGCGTCGAGCTCGAAGTGGGGCGACCGTGGACTCCGTCGTCTCGAAGGCCGTGCTCGAGGACTGCGCCCCGAGCAGCGTGCAGGCCCAAACCGGACATAATGTGCATTATCGGCTGTCCCGTGCACCCGCCAGGGAAGGAGCCGCTTGCCTCCTGTCGGCACCGATCCCGGTCGTGATCACGGCAGCCGTGCACGTGTTCCGACTCGCGACGTGCCGCCCGCGTTCCACTCCTAGAGTGGCGGCATGGGTGAAGGCGACGGACGCCGGAATTCGCGCAGCGGCGGTCAAGCTGCATCCTGATGAGCTCGTCGTGACCTTCAAGCTAGACGGTCACGGCACGCGTCCTGATGTCGAGCGAGCTGTCGAGTACGGAATCGCACTCAGCGGTGACGATGGCATGGTGCGCAGGCGCTTCACCGTGGAACTGGGCGCCGACAAGGTGCGCGCCTTCATCCACGACGTCCACATCCGATCGCGCGCTGAGTTCGACGCCTCGCACGTCGAGGTCCTGCCGGCGATGGTCTCCACCCGCTTCCCGCACGAGGTACTTGGGGCTTCGTGCATCGACTCGCTCACCGCCTTCAGCGTGATCGACGGCATCGATGTGGAGACCGCGGTGGACGTGGCTCTCCTCGCCGACGGCCAGACAACGACGGAGCCGCAGGTTTCCGTAGTGAACACATTAACCGCTACCAGTGCTGCGGTCCCGGGGCAGTGCTCGCCCGCATGGGTCCGAGCCGGTGCCGAAGGTCAGGTCATGGCCGCGGTGCGTCTCGTTGAGGCCGGAGGACACGAAGCATGTCTCACGTAGCCCCCTTCCGCCGGAATCGTCACCGGACCAGTCTGTAAAGACAGGGTCTTGTGACCAGCGCATCTCTACGTCCTCAGGCTCGTGAGCATGGGCGCCTGCCCTCTGCTGCTCCCAGCAGTGTGAGCAAGCAGGTGTTCGGGTAGGGATCGTTTGTCGGACGAATGATCGGGCATTGACGCGATGCAGGATCATGCGCCGCGCCAGGAGATCGGTGACGCGACGCTGGCGGTCGAGAAATCAGCGAGCTGCTACCTGTCCGTTCATGAGGTTGCGTCCACGACATGATTGTCATAGACCAGCCTTCTTTCAGAGCCGGGTACCGCCCAGCTCCCGATCAAGCCGTCGTCTATCAGGCTGTCCGTGCTGTGGCGGAGGAGTTGCTCCAGGGGTGGGCAAGCAGCCCATCCGAGGTCTGCGCATCAAAGGAAACCTGGCCGGCGTCCACCAGGGCGGTGACGCGCCCGAGCAGGAAACGGAACCTCCGTGCGCTCATCGGGGCTCGGGTACGGCGGGTCGGGCGGGCACGCTCGTGGTGGATAGGGCTTTCGCCATCATGAGCTGGGGTGGCTGTTCGGCTGACAACTCATGGAGCACCTCGTCACGGGCCTCCCGGTCAGTTGGGGGGCGCGATCGAGTAGCCGCTCTGCTCTTGGAAGAGGCGCGCGATGGGCGTGTAGCTCATGATGTCCCGAGCGGGCCCGAGATCGTTGCCCATGCGGGCGATAATGCCGTATAGCTGCCCGGCTCGGCCGGCCACCGGACCGCCGGAGTCCCCTCCCTCCAGGAACAGACCATCACTTTGCGCGCCGGCCTGGTGCGCGCCGAAACCTTCAGGGAGCGGCACCGAGGACCAATTGCAGTTGATTCCGGTCGTCGCTCCGCTGGTGCAGAAGCTCTCGTCAGCGCCCGGGACGCCGGTACCTTGGATCGGGAAGCTCCGAGGCTGGCCCGAGAACGCGCTTCGGAGGAAGATGCGCCCCGTCGCCAGGGGACTGACGGTAGTGAGGATAGTGCAGTTGTGTAGCTGCGAGTTGGGCATGCAGTGCGGGCGGTGGGTGACGCTTGGGTCTACTCGCACGATGGCGAGATCGGCGTCACCGGACTCCCAGATGATCCTTCCCACTACGCCGTGGCCCTCGAGACCGATATCTTGTCCATTATTCCCGCAGTGCCCGGCGATGACGAGGTATCGTGTTTTTCTCTGAACCTCGGTGATATTGGCGAAGAACCCGTTCGCCTTCAAGACCGCTCCCACGGTGCATGGCTGATGCCTGCTGTTGTAGACACTGGATCCGGCTGCGATCGGGAAGGCCTTCCGGAAGTCAGCAGCAGCCTCAGCTGGCTCCGGAGTGGTCGCTGCCGTGATGAGACCGGAGCAGAAGAGCACGGCTAGCGCGGCTGCGAGAAGCCGTGTTCTCCTGTTGGTGAACGAGACGCGGGTCATGATGGGATCCTTCGTGAAGCGCCGGCGGTGCGGGCGATCGGAGGCGCTCACACCAGCGTGAGGACGGCGGTAGAGGAACCGTAAGTGGAGACACACGCGGCGCGTGCGGCGCGTCCACAGAGACGCGGCCACGACACGCAGTCGGAAGAAAGCAGGATCGTGCCGCGAAGCCGTACTGGAGCTCCTTAATGAGTCGGTGCCCGCGTGGGGGCCACAATGAGTCGCCTCGTCAGCGGCCAGTTTGCGATCTGAGCATGGGAGTCCGTGCTGGGCTTCGGCACTTGCGTCTCCCGCTGCTGTCGGCCGCTGGCGTCGCGACAACTCGTGCCGTTGAAGGAGTTGGCGAGATGCTACGAGACATAGTCATTGCTATCGGCTCTCTGCCATGAGCCGGGAAGCGGCGCCCGCCGACCCGCATCCCGCGCTCAGGACGGCGCCGGCGCGCTCTCGCGCACGACCAGGCCGTGCGCGACGGTCACGTGCCGCCCCGGTCGCTCGTCGCCGGTCACGCGCTGCAGGAGCAGGTCGAGGGTGCGCTCGACGAGCTCCGTCGTGTCGGGCGCCACCGACGTGAGGCTCGGCACGACGCTGGCCCCGAGCTCGATCGCATCCCATCCGACGACGGCCACGTCGTCCGGCACCGCCAGCCCGTGCCGCCGCAGCGCCCGCAGGGCCCCGATGGCCGCCAGGTCCTCCCGACACAGCAGCGCGTCGACGACCATCCCCCGGTCGAGCGCGTCCGACAGCGCGCGCTCGGCGCCGAGGGCGTCGCCCCCGTCGCGGGCGACGAGCAGGCCGTCGTCGACGGCGAGGCCCGCCTCCGCGAGCCCGTCGCCGTAGCCCTCCAGCCGCAGCGCCGACGTCCGCGACATCGTTCCGCGCTCGTGGCCCAGGAACCCGATGCGGCGCCGACCCAGCGCCACGAGATGCGCGACCGCGGCGTGGGCCGCCTCGACGTTGTCCACGGCGACCTGGTCCGATCCCGCCGGCTGCGGGTCCTCGCCGAGGAACACGACGGACGCGTCCCCGCGCATCCCGTCGAGGTCGGCGGCCGTCAGCGCCTGCGGATGGATGATCAGGCCGTCCACGAAGCCGGCCTCCCGGTCGTGGAGCACCGCGCGCTCGCCGTCGGCCGTGCCGCCGGTCTCGATGAGGAGCATCCCGTAGCCGCGCGCCTTGGCGACGCGCGCGAACGCGTGCGCGAGCTCCGCGAAGTACGGCCGCCGGAGGTCCGGGAACGCCAGGCCGATCATGCTCGAGCGGCCCGTCGCCAGGCTCCGACCCGACCGGTTCGGACGGTATCCGAGCTCATCGATCGCGGACTGCACGCGAGACCGCATCGTGGGACTGACGTGCTGGTAGTCGTTGACCACGTTCGACACGGTCTTCATCGACACGCCCGCGCGGTCCGCGACATCCTGCAGAGTGACCCGTGCCATTCCCGAATGGTATCGACGCAACGCGGTTACAGCGCTGTAAAGTTAGAGCATGTCCACTGCCGAGAACCCTTCCCCGACGCGTCCCCAGCTCCCCGTCGCCACGCAGCAGGACGGGCTCCTACCCCCGCCCGCAATCGGTGCGCGCCCAATGGGCCGACCTCGACGGCCCCTGGTCCTTCCGCCACGATGACGCCGACGTCGGCCTCGCGGACGGCTGGGCGGGCGGCTTCGGTGAGGCACGATCGATCGTCGTGCCCTTCCCGCCCGAGTCCGAGGCCTCCGGCATCGCCGACCCCGGCTTCCACCGAGTCGTCTGGTACTCGCGGGTCATCACCTCCGCGGACCTCGAGGAGGCCGGACGCTCGGAGGCCGCACCCCGGACGCTCCTGCACTTCGGGGCCGTCGACTACCGCGCCACGGTATGGATCGACGGCCGCCTCGCCGGCTCGCACGAGGGGGGCCATACCCCCTTCACCTTCGACGTCACCGCCCTCGTCGCCGAGGGCGACGAGCACATCGTCGTCGTGCGCGCCGAGGACGACCCGCACGACGTGACCCAGCCCCGAGGCAAGCAGGACTGGCACGAGGCGCCCCACGCCATCTGGTACCACCGCACGACCGGCATCTGGCAGACGGTCTGGCTCGAGGCGGTCCCCCACGTCTCCATCCGCGCGCTCCGCTGGGTGCCCGTCGACCACGCGCTCGTGTCGCTCGCTGTCGCCCTCCGGGGGCGCGCGACCGCCGGCACCCGCGTCCGCGTCGACCTCCGCTGGGAGGAGCGCGACGAGCACCTGGGGACGATCGAGACCACCCTCCCCACCGATAGCGACGCGGTCGACCTCGTCATCCCCGTCTCCCGGCAGACGCACGGCCAGGCCGAGGACGAGCTCCTGTGGAGCCCGGAGCAGCCCCGCCTCGTCGATGCCACCGTGACCCTCCTCTCCCCCGACGGCGAGCCCGTCGACGCCGTCGCGTCCTACCTCGGGCTTCGGACGGTCGGCACGGACCGGGGCTCCTTCCTCCTCAACGGCCACCCCTACGACGTCCGCTCCGTCCTCGACCAGGGCTACTGGCCGGCCTCCCACCTGGCCGCGCCCTCCTACGACGCCCACCGGACCGAGGTCGAGCTGATCAAGGAGCTCGGCTTCACCGCGGCCCGCATGCACCAGAAGATCGAGGACCCTCGCTTCCTCTACTGGGCCGACCGGCTCGGCATCCTCGTCTGGGGCGAGGCGCCCAACGCCTACGCGTTCTCGGTGATCGCCGTGCAGCGGCTCATGCGCGAGTGGATGGACGCCGTCGAGCGGGACATCTCCCACCCGTCCGTCGTCACCTGGGTCCCGATCAACGAGAGCTGGGGCGTCCAGCACGTCGCGTCCGACCCGCGACAGCAGGCCTACTCGCGCTCGCTCGCCGACGTCACCCGCGCCCTCGACCCCTCACGGCCCGTCATCTCCAACGACGGCTGGGAGCACACGTCGAGCGACATCATCAGCGTCCACGACTACGAGGGAGACGGCGAGGCGCTGGCCCGCACCTTCGCCGACGAGGCCGCCCGGACCCGCCTCCTCTCCGGGATGGGGCCGAGCGGCCGGCGGATCCTCGTCGACGGCGTCGAGGACGAGGGCCGGCCGCTCATGCTGACGGAGTTCGGGGGGATCGACTACCAGCCCGGCGAGGCCCGGGAGGATGCGTGGGGCTACACGGCCGCGGTCGACGCCGACGACTGGATCGCCCGGATCACCGGGCTGTACGACGCCATCCGCATGAGCCGGGTGCTCGCGGGGTCCTGCTACACGCAGCTCACGGACACCATGCAGGAGACCAACGGGCTGCTGACCGCCGACCGGCAGCCGAAGACGGACATCGCGCGGATCCGGCGCGCGATCACGGGCGACACGGAAGCTCTCTGACGAGGCGACCCGCGACGACCGGGCCCGGAGGGACCGGTCCTCGCGGGTCGTCGCGGCGCGCGGGTCCCGCGGCGGACGGTGCGCCCGGTGGTCTCAGGAGCGCCGGAATAGCACCGCGCGCGCGACATCGACCAGCTCGGCCGGCTCGACGGGATCCGCGGTCTCGGCGAGCTCGTCGAGCGCGAACCAGCGGTGGGCGTGGATGTCGTCGAACTCGTCCGGCATCCAGTTGTCCGACACGGGCGTGAACGCGTCGACCTGCACCAGGTAGAACGTCGAGTGCCCGACGTCGAGCCCGCCGTCGATGCGGCGGCGCGCGTAGTCGTGCTCCCAGACCGGCTCCCCCACCGTCTCCACGCGGAGGCCGGTCTCCTCGAAGAGCTCGCGGCGGGCAGCCTCCGCTGGCGACTCCCCCGGGTCGATGCCGCCGCCGGGCGTCAGCCACCGGGCCGGCAGGTCGACGTTCACGGAGTAGTTAGTCAGGAACAGCAGCAGCCGGTCGCGCTCGTCGACCAGCAGGATGCGCGCCGTGTCCCGGACATGGCGCACGACCCCGTCGGTCATCGCGCGTCCGCGCCGACGGGGAGGTGCCGCGCCCACCACTCGAGGATCGCCTCGAAGCGCTGCACCCGGTGGCGGGGTCGTCCGGACCGGCTCAACTCGTGGTCCTCGCCGGGGAAGACGAGCATCTCGGTCTCGACCCCCGCGCGGACGAGGGCGAGGTGGTACCGCTCGGCCTGCGACAGCGGGCAGCGCAGGTCGTCCTCGGAGTGGACGACGAGGGTCGGCGTCCGCACCTGGTGCGCGACCGCCTGCGGGCTCTGCGCCCGGCGCACGTCGGCGTCGTACCCGGTGTACTCCTCGCCGAAGAACGTGCCGATGTCGGAGGTCCCGGTGAACAGCTCCGGGTCGAGGAAGCCACGCTCGACGATGGCGCCCTGGAAGCGGTGCTCGTGCGCGATGGTCCACGCGGTGAGGTAGCCGCCGTAGGAGCCGCCCATGATGCCGGCGCGGGATCCGTCGATGGAGTCGTGCACCGCGACGGCCCCGTCGAGGAAGTCCAGGACGTCGTCCCTGTCGACCGTGCCCATGCGCTCCTTGATGACGCGGCCGTGCTCCTGGCCGTAGCCGGCGGCGCCGCGCGGGTTGCAGAGCAGCACCGCGTATCCGGCGTCGGCGTAGACCTGCGCCTCGTCGAAGAGGTGCACGCCGTACGCCGCGTACGGACCGCCGTGGATGACGAGGAGGACGGGGTGCCGCCCCTCGCCCTCGGGCAGCACGACCCAGCCGTGCACGGGGTACCCGTCGCGGCCCTCGACCACGAGCTCGTGGAGCGGACGGATCCCCGTCTCGCGCAGCGCCGCGGAGAAGTCCGTGAGCGGCTGGAGCGCCGAACCCGCGTCGGGCCCGCGGTCGGCGCGGACGAGCGCGAGGTCCCCGTGGGTCCGCGGGTCGGTGAGAGCGACGACGACGGCCCCTCCCCCGATGCCGACCGCCGTGATCTCCACCTGGTCGTCCACGAGCGCCTCGACCGCGGCATCCGCGGTCACGCGGAGCAGCTGGACGGTGCCCCGGGAGGCGTTCAGGACGAGGACGGCGTCGCGGTCCTCGACCGTGATGCCGCTGCCGCCGAGGTCGACGGTCTCCGCGTCGGTGAGCGCGCGGGGCGCGTCGTCGCCGTCGTCGAGGACGTAGAGGGCGGTGTTGCGGGCGACGAAGTCGATGCCCCGCTCGCCGAGGTGCTGCGCGAGCAGGTAGTGCCGGCCGCCGTCGACGGAGGCGACCTCGGAGATGCCGAGCCCGGCCTCGTGCGACACGACGGTGCGCACCTCCGGCAGCGCCGCGGACGCGTGCCCGGGCGGGGGCACGGCGACGGCGTACGCACCGGAGAGGAGGTCGTCGTCCCGGCCCTCGTGGCGCGACGCGACGAACAGCACCTCGGTGCCGTCGGCCGAGAAGCGCGGCGACTCGTGATCGACGGGCTCGTCCGTGAGGCGGACCACGGGCGGCAGGCCCGCGCGCTCGGCGGCGGACGGCGTCGCGTCGGCCCCCTCGCCGCGGACGGCCGCATCGCGGGCGTCCGGGTACCCGGAGGGGACGGCGGTGACGAACGGCTCCGCGTCGAGGTCCGGGACCCCGACCAGCGACAGCTGCACGTGACGGTCGGTCGACCAGCCGAGGCCGTTGGCGAGGTACTTGGTCGTCGTGATGCGGCGGGCGGGCTCGGCGGCCGCGCCGACCCCCTCGACGCTCCCGTACCGGCCCTGCTCGGCGATCCGCGACGCGAAGACGATGCGGGACCCGTCGGGCGACCAGTCGAACGCCCCGACGCCGAGCAGCTCGTCGGTCACCGCGACCGGCTCGCCGCCGGTGGCCCGGACGACGTGCAGCTGCGGCGGGCCCTTCGGCTCCGCCCGGAGGAACGCGAGGAGCGCGCCGTCCGGCGACAGGCGCGGCGCCGTGTCGCGGAAGCCGCGCGTGATGCGCCGCGGCGGCGCGGAGCCGTCCGTCGTCACCTCCCACAGCTGGCCGGTGTACGCGTCGGCATGCACCCGCGGGCGCGTGACCGACACGACGGCGCGGCGGCCGTCGGGCGAGACGGCGGGGCGGGAGACGGAGGTGAGGAGGTCGAGATCCGTGGTCTTCATCGCTCCGAGCCTAGCCCCGGGGCGTCACCGCCTCCCGGTGGCGGTGGTCACTCGGCGGCGAAGCTGCCGGTGTCGCCGACGAAGCGGGTGTGGTCGGCGGGGATGGGGTCGACGACCGCACGCGCGACCTCGGCGGCGAACTGCGACACGTTGTAGAGGCCGCCCGAGGCCTCCTTGCGCTCCTGGATGGCGGTCGGGTTCATGCGGCCGAGGAGGGTCGCCGTGATGGTGCCCTCGATCATGTCGCCCGAGACGACCACGAAGCCGATGCCGCGCTCGTCGAGCTCCGGGAGGAGCTCGCGCAGGGCGTCCTCGCCCGCGCGCTTGCTGCGGGCCACGGCCTCGTACTCCGGCATGGTCGGGGTGGTGCGGATGAAGTGCGCCTGGTGGCTCGTGACGAACACGACCCGGCCGCCCTCGGACATGAGCGGCAGGGCGCTGCGCAGCACGTTGAGCTGGGCGTCGCGGTTGAGGGTCATGGCGTAGTCCTCCGCCATGCCGCTCTCCATGCCGCCGGAGGCGTTGAGCACGAGGACGTCGAGTCCGCCGAGCTCGGAGCGGACGGCGTCCATGAGCCGGTCGACGGACTCGCGGTCGGTGAGGTCGGCGCCGACCGCGACGGCATTCGCACCGCCCTCGCGCAGCTGCGCGACGAGCTTCTCGGCCCGCGCGGCCTTGTTGCGGTAGTTGACGACGACGTCCGCGCCGGCCGCGGCGAGGTAGGCCACGGTGTCGGCGCCGATGCCGCGGGAGGAGCCCGTGACGAGCGCGCGTCGGCCGCGGAGCTCGTCGGGGGCGAAGGGGCGGTTCTCGTCGACGGTGCTCACAGCGGTACTCCTCTGGGGGTGCGCGCCGGAGCGCGCGACGGGGCGTCCGGCGAGGGACGGGACGGGCCGCGCGGGCGGGACGCCGCGCTGACGGCCCTGAGAGCCTAGCGTCCGGCGCGCGGGCGGTGGGCTGAGGTTCGGGGCATCCGGTCCACGGAGCGAGGGAGCAGCGGGTGACGGTCCTCCTCGACCACCACGCGTGGATCGCCTGGCTCGCCCTCATCGTCGTCCTGGTGGTCCTCGAGATGCGGCGCCTCGACCTCGCCGCCCTCTGCGGCGGCGCGGCGGCGCTCGGCGCCCTCCTGTCCGGGCTGGTCGGCGCACCCTGGTGGCTGAAGGCGCTCCTGGCGGTGGCCCTGGCCATCGCGCTGCTCGCCGTCGCGCGTCCCGCCCTCCTGCGCGCGCTCCCGGTGGACGACCCGATCGCGGGCTCTCCCGTCCGCCCGATCGCCACCCCTGCCGCGGCCGTGGCCTCCCCCGACGGCGACCCCGTCGAGTGACCGGCGGCGGGTGGTTCGACGACCCGACGCCGCGCGTCCTCGCGCACCGCGGCTGGACGGGATCGGGTGCCGTCGAGAACACCCTGGGCGCCTTCCTCGCCGCGTGGGAGCTGGGGGTCACGCACCTCGAGACCGACGTCCACGTCACCGCCGACGGCGCGTGCGTGCTCTGGCACGACGACGACCTCCGGCGGCTGACCGGTCGGCCGGGCCGGGTCCGGGACGCGACGCTCGCCGAGCTCCGGGCGGTCGACCTGGGCTCGGGCGCGCGGATCGCGACCCTCGGCGAGCTGCTCGCGGCCCTCCCCGACGCGCGGTTGAACATCGACGTCAAGGGACGCGGCGCGCCGGGGGCCGCGGCACGCGCCATCCGCGCGGCCGGCGCCCTCGACCGCGTGCTGGTCACCTCGTTCTCGTCCACGCGGCGTCGGCGCGCCGTCGCCCTCCTCCCCGGCGCGGCCACCTCCGCGGACGCGGTGCGGCTGGTCCTCGCGGTCCTGGGCGCCCGGGCAGGGCTCGCCCCCGTGGTGCGCCTGGCCCTGCGCGGCGTCGACGCCGTGCAGATGCCGCGGAGCGTCCTGGGCATCTCCACCGTGTCCCCCGTGATGGTCGGCCGGCTCGCGCGCGCCGTCCGCGAGGTGCACGTCTGGACGGTCGACGACCCCGACGAGATGATCCGCCTGGTCAGGGCGGGGGTGCACGGGATCGTGACCGACCGCCCCGATGTCGCCCTCGCCGCCCTCGCCTCAGGGGACTGGGATTCGCCTGGGAACCGGGCGTCCTGAGAAAGGATCCTCACAGCCGCGAGGTTTACAACGGGGAGTGCATCGCGAGAGGAGACCACAATGGCAGATCGCAGCTTGCGCGGGATGCGGCTCGGATCCACGAGCCTGCAGAGCGAGGAGGGCGTCAGCTTCTCCCCCCGCCAGAGGAAGACGTACCGGACGTCCGACGGAACCACCTTCGAGGTCGTGTTCTCGGCGGACGCCGAGGTCCCGGAGGTCTGGGAGTCGCCGAAGAGCGGCCTCGAGGGGCGGCTGCTCGACGCCGAGGGCGCTCCCGTCGCCCACGAGGCGGTCGAGGCGAAGGTCCCCCGCAGCCACTGGGACATGCTGCTCGAGCGCCGGACCCGCGCCGAGCTCGAGGAGCTCCTCGAGGAGCGCCTCGCCACCCTCCGCGCGCGGCGTGGTCAGCACCGAATCGGCGCCTGACCCGGCCCCTCCGCTCGCGAACGTCCGGAGCACCCCTCGGCATCGCCGGGGGGTGCTCCTCTGCGTGCGCCGGTGGTCAGCGGGCGGCGCGGCGGCCCCTGCGGCCGAGCGCGAGCCCCGCCACGGCGAGGGCGCCGAGACCGAGCCCGGACACCAGCCACTCGATGTCGCGGCCGACGAGGACGGCGGGCGTCACCACGTCCGCGGTCGGCACGTCGACCACCATCGATCCGGCCGTGAACCACGGCAGCCGGTCGAGGTCGCGTCCGTCCGGTCCGACGATCGCGCTCGTCCCCACGGTGGAGATGTTCACGACGCTGCGGCCCGTCTCGAGCGCCCGCAGGCGCGCGATCGCGAGCTGCTGCACGCTCTCGTCGGTGCGCCCGAAGTCCGCGTTGTTCGACTGCGCGAGGATGATCTGGGCGCCCTCGTCGACCATGTCGGTCGTCAGCTGGTCGTCGACGATGTCGAAGCAGATCGCGATCCCCGCGGTGATCCCGGCCGCGTCCATCACCTGGTCGGTCGTCCCCGGCGTGTACTCGCGCTGGATCAGGCCGATGAGGTCGGGCGCGAACGGCTCCCAGAACGCGCGGTCGGGCACGTACTCGCCGAACGGGACGGGGTGCTTCTTGTCGTAGTGGTCGGATGCCCCTCCCCCGGTCCACACGAGCGACTCGTTGTAGAACCGTCCGTCCCGCTCCGTCACGGTGCCGACCACGAGCGGGGCTCCGAGGCGCTCGACCACGCGGTCGAGCGCGGCAGCCGACCCGGCGTCCCGGAGCGGGTCCGCGTCGGCCGCGTTCTCGGGCCAGACCACCATGTCGACGTCCGCGTCGGCCGGGATCTCCGCGGTCGCGGCGAGGTGCGCGCGCAGGATGTCCCCGTACCGGGCGCCGTCGAAGTACCCGGCCTTCGCGTTGCCCTGCACCGCGGCGACGCGCGTCGAGCCGGTCGTCTCGACGGGGAAGGCGGGGACGACGAGCACCAGCGCCACGGCGATCCCCGCGACCAGCGCCCGCGACGACCGGCGCACGCGCTCCTCCGCGGCGAGCTCCAGGAGGAGCGCGACGAGCAGGACGAGCACGAAGGACAGCCCGGACAGGCCGAGCCACGTGACGAGGTGGGCGAACGGGCCCTCCGACTGCGACAGCGAGACCCGGCCCCACGCGAAGCCGCCGTACGGCCAGACGGCGGAGATGGCCTCCCGGGCCGTCCACAGCCCGGCCACGGCGATCGGCAGGACGATCACCCGGCCGGCGATCGTGGGGAACGCGCGCGGGATCCAGCGTGTCGCCGTCGCGATGGCCGTCGCGCCCGCGGCGACGAACAGCGACTCGAGGGCCGACAGCGCGATCCACGGCACGGGACCCAGGTACAGCGATGCCCACTCGATGTGCGTGAGGTAGAAGGCGAGCCCGGCCACGAGCCCCACGAGGAACGCGGGACCCGCCCGACGGCCGCGGAGCGCCAGCAGCACGAGGGCGATCCCCGGGAACACGAGCGGCCAGAGGCCGCGGTCGGGGAAGGCCGCGTCGAGGACCGGCCCCGACGCGGCGGCCGCGAGGAGCGCCCCCCAGAGCGGGAGCGGAGGACGGACCGGCGCCCCCGCCGAGGGAGGCGCAGGTGCGGACGCGATGGCGGTGCGCTCCCGACGGGGAGCGCGGGCGAGCGCGGTCACACCGAGGAGTACGCGACGATGCCGCGCCGGATGCTGTCGAGCGCGGTCCGCGCGTTCCGCGACACGGGGCCGTCCGCCACGACGGAGAGCTGGTCGAGGAGGTCGATGGTCTGCTTGGTCCAGCGCACGAAGTCGCCCGCGGCGAGGTCGGCCTCGTCGAGCACGGAGTCGAGGCTGCCGCCCCGGGCCCACCGGTGCATGGGCGCGCACAGCCCCGTCGAGAGCGGCTCGGTCGTCGGCAGGCGGCGCTCGCGCTCGACGTCGTCGAGGCGCGACCAGATCTCCTCCGTGCGCTCGAGCGCGGCGCGGAACGCCCCGCGCGGCAGGTTCCGCTCGTTGCGGTCCCCCTCGTCGCGGCGCGGCTGGTAGACGAGCGACGCGGCCATCGCGGCGAGCCCCGCGGGATCGAGGTCGACCCAGATCTGCGTGCGCAGGCACTCCGCGACGAGCAGGTCGCGATCGCCGTAGATGCGCTTCAGCATCCGGCCGTTGGGGGTCGGGGCGACCTGGCCGTCAGCGGCGCGCTTCAGGTACCCGAGGGACAGCAGCAGCTCGGTGACGCGGTCGAACACCTTCGCCACCGCGTTGGTGCGGGTGCGGATCTGCTGGCCGAGCGCATCCGTCTGCCGCTTGAGGCGCCACCAGCGCTCCGCCCAGCGCGCGTGCGACTCGCGGTCCTTGCAGGCGTGGCAGGGATGCGCCTTCATCCGGCGGCGGAGGTCGGCGAGCTGGCGCTGCCGCTTGTCGCGCTCGCCGTGCTGCCCCGGCTGCTGCATGTCCGCGCGCGCTGCCGTCGCGCGCTCGAGGTCGCTGAGCTCGCGCCGGAGCCCCGAGTACTCGCGGAAGTCGCCGAGATGGCAGACCATGGCCTTCTCGTAGCCGGCGAGCGACTCCTCCTGCGTGCGCACCTTGCGGGCGAGGTCGACCACGGCGCGGTCCGCCTGGAACTGCGCGAACGACGACTCCAGGACCTCGCGCGTGCGGTCGCGGCCGAACTGGTCGATGAGGTTCACGGCCATGTTGTAGGTCGGCCGGAAGCTGGAGTTGAGGGGGTAGGTGCGGCGGGAGGCGAGCGAGGCGACGGCCTGCGGATCCAGCCCGTCCTTCCACTGGATGACCGCGTGGCCCTCCACGTCGATGCCGCGCCGACCGGCGCGCCCGGTGAGCTGGGTGTACTCCCCCGGCGTCAACGGCACGCGCGCCTCGCCGTTGAACTTCTCCAGCTGCTCGAGCACCACCGTGCGGGCCGGCATGTTCACGCCGAGCGCCAGCGTCTCGGTGGCGAACACGGCCTTCACGAGCTTCCGCTGGAAGAGCTCCTCCACGACCTCCTTGAACGCGGGCGGCATGCCCGGCGTGGTGCGCGGCTACCACCGCGCTCGAGGCCCTCCAGGAACTCCCAGTAGCCGAGGACGGCGAGGTCCTCGTCGCGCCAGGGTCCGGCACCGCTTCCTCGACGATGGCGCGGATCTCGTCGCGCTCGTCGGCGTGGGTGAGGCGGACGCCGGCGCGGAGCACCTGGGTGACGGCGGCGTCGCAGCCGGCGCGGCTGAAGATGAAGAAGATGGCGGGCAGGAGGTTGCGCTCGTCGAGGAGCGCGATGACCTCGGGGCGGTCCATGCGCCCGCGGTCCCACGGACCGGGTGACCGTCGCCCCGTGCCGCCGCCGGCACCCCCGCGTCCGCGGCCCTGGCCCTGGCCGCCCCGCACGCGCACCGCCTCGCTGACCGCCCCCGTGCGTCATCCGCACGAGCTCGGGGTTCACCCGGTGCGTCGCGGCGAGGCCGGACGAGTCGAAGAGGTCCACCATGCGGTGGCGGACGATGACGTGCTGCTCGAGCGGCACGGGCCGCTCCTCGGACACGATGACGTCCGTCTCGCCGCGCACGGCCTGCAGCCAGCATGGCCGAACTCCTCGGCGTTGGAGACGGTGGCGCTCAGGGACACCATCCGCACCGTCTGCGGCAGGTGGATGATGACCTTCCTCCCAGACCGCTCCGCGGAAGCGGTCGGCCAGGTAGTGCACCTCGTCCATGATCACGAAGGCGAGGTCGCGCAGGAGGTCCGAGTCGGCGTAGAGCATGTTGCGGAGCACCTCGGTCGTCATGACCACGATGCGGGCGCGGCTGTTGACGTTGGTGTCGCCCGTGAGCAGGCCCACCTCGTCCGGCCCGTACTCGGCGACGAGCTCGGCGTACTTCTGGTTGCTGAGCGCCTTCATGGGCGCGGTGTAGAAGATCTTCGCGCTCGGCCGCTGCATGGCCAGGTACACCGCGAACTCGGCGACGATCGTCTTGCCGGCACCCTGTCGGTGCGGCCACGAGCACGCTGCGGCCGTTCTCCAGCGACTCCGCGGCGGCGCGCTGGAACGGGGTCGAGGTCGAAGCGCAGTCCCGCTCGCGAAGGACTCCAGGAGCGGCAGGCTCCGGCGGTTCCGGGAGGCGGCGTAGCGTTCGGCGGGCGAGAGCTGATCAGTCACGATGCACCGAGTCTAGGCGCCGGATCCGGGCGTCGGCCGGGTGCGGACGCGACGACGCCCGCCCCCGGGGGGACGGGCGTCGGACGGGGTCGATCAGGCCAGCAGGTGACCGAGTGCTGCCATGGCGTCGGCGCGGCGCGCGCGCCGGCGGTCGTTGAGCAGCGAGATCCCGGCGGCCACGAGGTAGAGCAGCGTCATCGGGACGGCCAGCAGGAACATCGACATGACGTCGGCGGCCGGCGTGGCGATGGCGCAGAACAGGATGATCAGCAGGATGGCGATGCGCCACGACTTGATGATCGTCCCGGCCGGACAGGATCCCCATGAAGTTGAACAGCACGAGGAACACCGGCAGCACGAGCGACGCCCACCGCGAACACGAGCTTCAGCACGAAGTCGAAGTACTCGCGCGCCGTGATGAAGGACGAGTCCCCCGCGCCGGCGAACTGCGTGAGCAGCGCCACGATGTGCGGCAGCACGAACCACCCCGCCGCGCATCCGGCGAGGAACAGCGGGACCGCGGAGAAGAAGAACCCGAACGTGTAGCGGCGCTCCGTCCGGGCGAGGCCCGGGACCAGGAACGCGAACACCTGGTAGAGCCACACGGGGCTGGAGATGATGAGCCCCACGTAGAGGGCGATCTGCAGCCGCAGGTCGAATGCCGAGGTGATGGTCGGGAAGTTGAGGCTGGCGTTCCGCCCCTGCTCCGCGTTGATGGTCTCGATGGGCTGACGCAGCGCCTCGAGGACGAACGAGGAGAGGAACCACCCCGCGACCATCGCGATGATGATGGCGACGCCCGCCATGAACAGCCGCTTCTTCAGCTCCAGGAGGTGCTGGACGAGCGACATGCGCCCTTCGGCGTCCCGCTTCCGCTGGCGCGGTCGCTCCGTGGTGCTCACGGATCAGGCGCTGGGGCGGAGTTCCTCCGCCGTCGCGCGGGGAGTCGTAGCGCGGGGCGTCGTAGCGGGGCTCGTCCAGGCGCGACTCGCCCGGGGCGCACGTAGTCGCGCGGCGCGGAGTCACGGGCACGGTCGTCCGCGCGGTAGCGGTCGTCGTCGCGGCGACGGTCCTCATCGCGGACGTCGTCGCGGCGCTCGGGGCCGCTCTCCTCCTTCATGGTCTTCACCTCGCCCTTGAAGATGCGCATGGACTGGCCGACGCTCTTCGCCAGCGCCGGCAGCTTGGTGGAACCGAAGAGCAGCACGATGACGACGAGGATGATGACGAGGTGCCATCCGGTCAGGTTTCCGAGCATGTGGTTCACGTTCCTTCAGGTCGGGGGGGCCGGACAGTCGTTGTCGGGATCCACGGGGAGTCTAACCTCGGGACCCGCCGAGACGCCCTGCTCGGGCATGGTGATTCACCCGGAGTTCCCCGCAGCGGACCACCGGTCCGCACATGGATCCCTCCCTGGTGTCAGGTGTTCGGAGCGGATCGTCGCAGCGCTCGGTACAGCGTGTCAAGTCCGCGTCGTCGTAGGCGGCCGCGGCCCGCCCGGCCCATTTCGGCGACCGCCGCGCGGGCCTCCGGCGGCGAGGTGACCACCACGACGCCCGCCATGCCGGCGACCAGCCGCACGAGCCCCTGGTAGTGGGCGACCCGCACGGTGACGGACACGCGACCGGGCCGGCCGGGCACCGGCACAGGGCGCTCGTCGCCCACGAAGTCGCCGAGGAGCGGGACGGCGCCCTCCGCCACCTCGAGCGTGACCCGGAGGTCGTCCGGACTCGGCTCGAACAGCGTGTCGCCCAGGACCACGTCCTGCGGGCGGTGCTCCGGCGGCAGGTCGGTCACGACGAGCTCGTCGAGGCGGTCCAGGCGGAAGGTGCGGACGGCTCCGCGTGCCAGGTCCCACCCGCGCAGGTACCAGTCCTCGTCCATCGACTCCAGGCGCAGCGGATCCACCACGCGGCGCTCCGTGCCGCCCCGCGGGCTCCGGTAGTCGAACTCGACGCGCCGCTCGTCGGCGATGGCGCGCCGGAGGTCCTCGCGCGTGCCGTCGCCCGCGCCCGCCGCGACGGCGACCTGGCTGGGGCTGGCCGAGGACCCCCGCGCGAGCTTCGCCGACGAGCTGGCCGACGAGGTCGAGGTCGCTGGCGTCCGCCTGGGACGAGACGTACTGCAGGCCCGCGATCAGGGCCGCCGCCTCCCGGCGCCGAGAAGCGGGGCGAGTCGTCGATGGCCACCATGTGCGTGATGACGATCTGGTCGTTGTCCTCGAAGTCGTCCCACGCGATGTCGAACAGGTCGCCGTGCTGGTACGACGCGGTCGAGCCGGGGACACCGGACACCGCGATGAGCCGCACGGCCTGCCGGATCTGTCCGCGGCACCCGGAAGTGCGCGGCAGCCTGGCTGACGCTCACCCGCCCGTGGTCCGTCAGGTACGGCACGAGCGCCAGCAGGAACGCCAGCTGTCCTGCGCCTGGAGCGGCGCGGCGCGGTCGGTCACGAGGCATCCTCACGGTGGGCGGCGATGGTCTCGGCGAGGCGGGCGCGCACCGCGTCCCGAAGCCTCGCGGCGCGATCACGCGGGCCTCCGGCCCGAGGCCCGCGACCTCGTCGGCGAACAGGTTGGTGTCGGAGTAGTGCACGCGGAGGCGTCCGTCGCCCAGGTCCTCGGTGCCGCGGCGACGGCGCAGGCGGATCTCGGCGTCGGATCCCGCCGTGACGGCCACCTCCCCCACCCCGTTCGACCAGACGCGGTCGAGGTCGGCGAGGGCGCGCTCGGCGTGGTCCTCGCCCTCGGGCACGAAGCCGCGGCTGGTCACGCGCACGCGGTCGACGATCCGCGAGAGGAGGAACGTGCGCGGTCCGTCGGCGTCCTGGTCGATGCCGTGCAGGTGCCAGCGGCCCTGGTGCTGCACGAGCGCGAGCGGCGCCACGGTGCGGGTGCGGGCCGTGCGCTCACCCGGCTTCAGGTACCCGAAGGAGACGAGCACGTGGCGCTCGAGCGCCACGCTGAGGGGCGCGAACGCCGCCTCGCGGGTGCGCAGACGGGGCGCGTAGCCGATGACCGGGTCGTCGGACTCGACGCCGAGCGAGCGGAGCTTGATGAGCGCCCGCCGCGACTCCCCCGACAGCGACCCCTCGCGCCAGACCATGGCCGCGAGGTTCAGCAGCGTCGTCTCCTCGGGCGTGAAGGACAGGTCGGCGGGCAGCTCGTAGGCGCCCCGCGGGATGCGGTAGCGCAGGAGCTGGTTGTTGCCCTCCTGCCCGGGCGCGTCCACCGTCTCCAGCGGCACCCCGAGGTCGCGGATGTCGTCGTTGTGCTCGACCTGGCGCTCCAGGTTGGCGTTGTCGCCACCGGCCCGGTACCGCTGCCGGTAGCCCTGGACGCTCGAGAGCACCTCGTTCTTGGTCAGCCCCTGCTCGGTGGCGAGCAGCGCCAGCACGAGGCTGAAGAGGCGCTCCTCGACCGGGACGGTCGGACGGCGGATGTATCGGGCACGCGGTGGTCCTCACAGGTGGTGCAGCCCCCGGCCGGTGGCGATGCGTCGTTACGGTGTCGTGCTGGTCCCGAGGATATCCACCACGTAGACGAGGGTGGAACCGGCGGGGACCTGGGCGGTGGCCTGGTCGCCGAAGCCGTCGCCCGGGGTACGACCGCGATGACCTGGTCGCCGACGTGCTTGCCGACGAGGGCCCTCGCGAGGCCGGGCGTGACTACGAGCGCGGATGCCGCTCCCGTCGCGGGCGCGGACGTGGTGGCCGTCGCGGGGACCTGCAGCGGTCCGCCGCCGGTCCAGCTGGACCCGAACACGGCCTGGCGCTCGGCCGAGGTGCTCGTTCCCCAGACGACGCCCGTGTACTGGAGGGTCACGGTGTCGCCGTCGCCGACCTCGTCGCCGTCGCCCGCGCGCAGCAGGGCGTCCCGGTACTCGGTGGGCGGGGTGCTCGGCGGGATGGTGATGCCCGGCACGCTGTCGTCGGTCGTGACGACGGTACGGGAAGCCGGCCTGGGCGGGCTGCGGGTCACCGGTGGCGCGCTCCGGGTAGACGAGGCGATGTCGACGATGAGCACGAGGCCGTCGGTGGCGGCGAGGCCCTGGGCGGAGAGGTCCTGGCCCGGGAACACCGTCGAGACGGTATCGCGACGGCGAGCCGCGAGCCG
Source organism: Clavibacter sp. AC415 (assembly GCF_979252985.1). Taxonomy (NCBI): domain Bacteria; kingdom Bacillati; phylum Actinomycetota; class Actinomycetes; order Micrococcales; family Microbacteriaceae; genus Clavibacter; species Clavibacter sp. AC415. The sequence goes on from NZ_CEEDAR010000005.1 coordinate 83,596, forward strand.
ACCGGCATGCAGGTCATGGCGTCCTCGAGGTACGGGAGGCTCTCGTGCAGCGACGCCGGCGTGAAGAGCGGGGAGCCCGTGGTGCGCGCGTTGGGTGCGATGCGGGCGTACTCCGCGAGGGTCTCGCCGGTCGTGCCGTCCACGATGGAGGCCGCGGCCGTGATGCCCTGGTTCGGCTGCACGCGCGGTCCGTCGCCCTCGACGACGGTCGAGACCTCCACGTCGGAGGGCTTCAGCGGCGTCGGGAACGCGACCGATGCGGGCGCGCTGCCCACGTCGCCCGAGGCCGACACGGTGCTCGACGACGTGCCGGACGAGGCGAGGGCGCGCAGTCCGCCGCCTGGAAGGATCCGGAGCCGAGGGGCTGCAGGCGGCGAGCGACAGCACGAGGCCTGCGCAGACGGTGAGCGCGGCGGAACGGCGCACGTGACTCCTCTTTCGATGGTGGGGCAGCCGCCACGCACCCGCGTGATCGGCCCTGTCATCCTAGGCGGTGGGGTCGCCGGGCTCCGGCGCACCGGCCGCGTCGTCAGGGACGGGATCGGCCGCCTCCTCGGCGTCCCGCGCACCCGCGAGCTCCGCGCCGCGCTCCGCCACGCGGACGCGCTTGCGGAGCACCTTGTCGCTCACCCGGCGCTCGCCGAGGGAGCCGGGGTCCACGCCTCCATGTCCTCGTCGCTGAAGTCCGACTTCGACGCGCGGCGCTTCAGCTGCGGGAGCACCGACCCCGGCGCGAGGCGGCGGGCGGTGATGAGGAAGCGGCGCGCCCGATCATGCGCGTCGGCGGACGGCGAGGCCCTCCACGTGCCAGCCCCGGATCATCGTCTCGCTCGCGTCCGGGTTCGTGAAGAGCCCGGTGTCGCGGAGCGCCTCCGCGACACGCGACAGCTGCGTGACCGTCGCGACGTAGCAGAGCAGCACTCCGCCCGGCGTGAGGGCCTCCGCGACCGCGTCCACGCACTCCCACGGGGCGAGCATGTCGAGCACCACCCGGTCGACGGAGTGCGGCTCGACGGTCGGCAGCGCCTCGGCGAGGTCGCCCAGCGTGATGGACCAGTTCTCCGGGCTGTGCCCGAGTAGTCGACACGTTGCCGCGGGCGACGTCGGCGAACTCCTCGCGGCGCTCGAAGGAGAGCAGCGTGCCGGTCGGTCCGAGCGCGCGCAGCAGCCACATCGACAGGGCGCCGGATCCGACGCCCGCCTCCACGACGGTCGCGCCCGGGAACACGTCGGCGAGGCCGAGGATCTGGGCGGCGTCCTTCGGGTAGATGATCGCGGCCCCGCGCGGCATCGACATGACCACGTCCGACAGGAGCGGGCGGAGGGCGAGGCACTCGACGCCGGCGCTGTTGGTCACGACGCTGCCGTTGAGGCCGATGAGCGCGTCGTGGTCGAGCATGCCGCGGTGGGTGTGGAACACCTTGCCGGGCTCGAGGAGGATCGTGTTGAGGCGCCCCTTGGGGCCCGTCAGCTGCACGCGGTCGCCCGCGCGGAAGGGGCCGCTGAAGCGCGCGGCGCTGGTCTCGACGGTCATGCGCGCACCTCGTCGCGGATCGGCGTGCGGCGGCGGTCGGAGTGCGCGGACTCCACGTCGGCGAGGGTGCGGCCGGCGAGGGTGTCCCAGAGGACGTAGGCCGGGTCCGCGGGCAGCGGGACGTGGTGCGGGACGGCGATGGCGGTGGCGCCGGACGCCGAGGCCGAGGCGACGCCCGGGCCCGAGTCCTCGATGGCGACGCAGTCGCGGATGTCGACGCCGAGCTGCGCCGCGGCCGTGAGGTACGCCTCCGGGTGGGGCTTGCCGTTCGCGACGTCGTCCCCCGCGACGACGCGGTCGAACGCGTCGAAGGGCACGGCGTCGGCCACCTGGCGTGCCATGCGGCCGAGGGACATGGTGACGAGGGCGGTGGGGATGCCCGCCTCGCTGAAGCGGCGCACGAAAAACGCGAAAGCGTTTCACGATAAATGCGAAACATTCCTCTGACACTGCACGAGGAACCGTTTCTTCGAGACGAACCGAAGCGACATAA
>NZ_CEEDAR010000006.1:0-66853 GCF_979252985.1 Clavibacter sp. AC415
ATCCCCGTCGACGTCCCGCACCCGTTCCCGTGAGGGCGGCCCCCGCCCCCGTCACCGTCCCGCAGCCCCGTCCGCGCGCCGGCGGCGCGCATCCCGCCGGCACCACCAGGAGGACCACATGAGCATCATCGGCATCGGCACGGCGCCCGCGAGCGCCCCGGCGGACGGGCGGGAGGGCGATGCGCCGAGGCGCCCCGTCGCCGCACCCGAACCCGGACCCGATCCCGCTGCGGTGGACGCGCACGAGCCTGCGCCTGCGCCCCGGCCTGCGCCCGCGTCCGCGTCCGCGTCCGCGTCCGCGTCCGCCGGCAGCGTCGGCCCGATCTTCAGCGTCGGCGGCGCCGTCGAGCGCCGGGCGGGCGATCTCGCCGAGGACTTCCACGAGGCGTCCAAGATCACGCGCATCACCCACCCCGGCTGGACCGACGTGCGCTACGCGCAGCAGCTGGCGCAGGAGGCGCAGGGCATCGACGCGGGTCCGGGCGGCGCCACGAGCGCGCCCCGCCTGCTCCCGGCGCTCCCGCTCCCGCCCGCGCTCCCGCTCCCCGCACGCGCTCGGCGCGACGATGGCGGCGCGGCGCTCGGCGGATCCCGAGGAGCTCGCGGCCCCCGTCCCGCTCGCGGAGCTCGCGACGGTGCTGCGCCTCGCGTACGGGCCGCGCGCGGCCGGCGGATCCGGGAGGTTCGTGCCCTCGGCCGGTGGCCTCTACCCGCTCGACCTGCACGTCGTGGTGCGGGCGGCGGAGGGGCTCGTGGCCGGCATCCACCAGCTCGATCCGCTCGAGGAGACCCTCGTCGACGTGTCCGGGCTCGACCGCGCCGGGAGGCTCGCCCGCTTCCGGAGGGCCGCACCGACGGCCATGGCGCCCCTCGCCGAGCAGGCGGCCGTGACCATCGTGATCACCGGCAGCTTCGAGCGCTCCCGCACGAAGTACGGCCTGCGCGGCTACCGGCTCACCCTGCTGGAGGCCGGTCACGTCGCGCAGAACGCGCTGCTCGTGGCGACCGCGCTCGGGCTGCCCTCGATCGGATGGGTCGGCTTCGTCGACCACGAGCTCGACGCCGTGCTCGGGCTCGACGGGGTGACGCAGTCGTCTCTCTACGCGATCTCGATGGGCGGGCGCCCAGAGCCCGACGTGCCCGCGCACCCCGAGTACCCGCACGCGGCGACCGCCGGTGCGCGACACCCTGACCTGGAGGAGGCGGCACATGGCTGATGCGGTGGAGCTCGACGGGATCACCCGGGCCTTCGGGCGCACGCGCGCGCTCGACGACGCGTCGTTCGCGCTCGCCCCGGGCCTCGTGCACGCGCTGCTCGGGCCGAACGGATCCGGCAAGACGACGGCCATCGACGTGCTCACCGCCACGCGCCGCCCGGACGCCGGGCGGGCGCGCGTCCTCGGCCACGACGTGCGGCGCGGCGGGCCCACGGCGGCGCTGGTCGCGGTGATGCCGCAGGCCCTCGCGTTCCCCGAGTACCTGACGGTGCGGGAGGTGCTGGCGCTCGCCCTCGTGCCGCACGCGGCCGCCCTCACGCCGGCGGTGGCCGTCGACCGCTTCGGACTCGGGGCGCTCGCGGGCCGGCAGACCGGCGGCCTCAGCGGCGGCGAGCGCCGGAGGGTCGCCCTCGCCTGCGTCGTCGGGGCGGGCACCCCGGTCGTGGTGCTCGACGAGCCCTCGGCCGCGCTCGACATCCCCGGCCGGGCTGCCGTGCGCGACGCCATCGCCGCCGTCCGCGACTCCGGGCGCACGGTGCTGCTCGCCTCGCACGACATGGAGGAGGTGGCGGCGCTCGCCGACACCGTGGTGTGCCTCGACCACGGGCGCGTGGTGGGCCACTGGACCGCCGCCGACTTCCGGGGCTCGCCGGCGTGCGCCGCGTCTCCTTCGACGCCACGCCGTCGGAGGCGCGCGACCTCCGCTCGGCGGGCGCGGTCGCCGCATCCGGGGACGAGCCGCGCGAGGGCGAGCGGATCCGGTGGGTCGTCGACACGGACCGGTCGGACGCGGTCGCCGGTCTGGTGCTCGCCGCGGTCCCGCAGCCCTCCCTCACGGTCGTCGAGCCGGGGCTCGGCGAGATCGTCGAGCGCGTGCTGGCAGGAGGCGCGGCCGGGTCGGGGACGTCCTCGCCGCCGTCGTCGGCATCGGATCACGCGGGATGCGCCCGATGACCGCGCGCGCCTCCTCCTCATCGGCCTCGGCGTCCGCATCCGCGACGGCGCAGCACGTGCCCGCCCGCCCGACCGGGCGGCGGCGCCTCGCGATCTACCGCGCGCACGTGGTGAGCGAGCTCGCCCAGAACGCGCGGATGCCGGCCTTCGTCCTCCCGCTCCTCGCGTATCCCGTGCTCATCTACGCGGTCGTGGGGCTGCCGCAGGGCGGGTCCCCGAGCGCGCGGCTCAGCGTGCTGCTCGGGTACGTCCTCTTCTCCGTGCTCGGCACGGTCACGTTCCAGTTCGGGGTCGGGGTCGCGTCGGCACGGGAGTCGCCCTGGGAGCGGTGGCTGTTCACGGCGCCGGTGCCCGCGTGGATCCGCCTGGCCGCGAAGCTCACGGTCGCCTGCGTCTTCGGGATCGTGTTCGTGATCCCGGTCGTCGCGCTCGGCATCACCGCCGGGGGCGTGCGCGTGGACGCGGCGACGCTCGCGGCCGTCGCGCTCGCCGTGCTGGCCGGCGCGGTCCCGATGGCGCTGCTCGGGCTCGCCATGGGGTACTGGTTCCCGGCCCGCGGGGCGCTCGGGCTCGCGAACCTCGTGTACCTGCCGCTGTCGTTCGCCGGCGGGCTGTTCACGGGCGGCGACACGAGCGGCACGCCCTGGGAGTCCCTCACGGTCCTGCTGCCGACGGGCGCGTGGAGCGCCCTGACGAGCGCCGCGGCCCGGGGGGACACGGCGGCTGCGGGCGTCCCCCTGCTCCTGCTCGCGGCGTGGGCGCTGCTCCTCGGCGGCATCACGCTCGCCGGCTACCAGCGCACGCAGTCGGCGAACTTTCGCTGAACCCGACCCGTGGCGACGCGCGGCCCGGTGTGTACCGTGGATCCCACGCGCCGTCACCGGATCCGCGTCACCGCCACCGTCACCGCCGACGAGAGGGAGCCATGCCCCAGATCACCACCCCCGTAGCGCTGTTCACCGGCCAGTGGGCCGACCTGCCGCTGGAGGAGGTCGCCCGTCTGGCGAGCGGCTGGGGCTTCGACGCCCTCGAGATCGCCTGCTCGGCGGAGCACCTCGACGTGTGGCGGGCCGCCGAGGACCCGGCCTACCTCCGGGGTCGCCTCGAGATCCTCGAGCGCCACGGACTGCAGGTGCACGCGCTCTCGCAGCACCTCACCGGCCAGGCCGTCTGCGACGACCCCATCGACTTCCGCCACCAGGGCATCCTCCGCTCGAAGGTGTGGGGCGACGGCGAGGCCGAGGGCGTCCGGCAGCGTGCCGCCGAGGAGCTGAAGCTCACCGCGAAGGCGGCCGCCGGCCTCGGGGTCACCCGCGTCACCGGCTTCACCGGGTCCCGCATCTGGCCGTACGTCGCGATGTTCCCGCCCGTGCCGGAGTCGGTGATCGACGCCGGCTACCAGGACTTCGCCGACCGCTGGAACCCGATCATCGACGTGTTCGACGACGAGGGCGTGCGGTACGCGCTCGAGGTGCACCCGAGCGAGATCGCGTACGACTACTGGACCACCCGGCGCACGCTCGAGGCCATCGGCCACCGGCCGGGCTTCGGGCTCAACTGGGACCCGAGCCACATGATGTGGCAGGGCATCGACCCCGTGGGCTTCCTCCTCGACTTCGCCGACCGCATCTACCACGTGCACGCGAAGGACACCCGCGTCACCACCGACGGCCGGGGCGGCCGGCTGGGATCGCACCTCAGCTGGGGGAACCCCCGGCGCGGGTGGGACTTCGTCTCGGTCGGCCACGGAGACGTGCCCTTCGAGCGCGCGTTCCGGGCGCTGCGCAGCATCGGCTACGACGGTCCCGTCTCGGTCGAGTGGGAGGATGCGGGGATGGACCGACTGCACGGAGCCCCCGACGCCCTCGCGAAGGTCCGCTCCCTCCTCTGGCCGACGCCCGACAGCCTCTTCGACTCCGCGTTCGCCGCGAACCGCGACGACGCGGAGGACGTAGAGGGCACGGCGGGCACGGCATCCGCGCCGCCTGCCGGCACCGGATCGGCCGCGTGACGCTCCGCGACGGCCAGCTGGCCCGTCTCCTCGTCGTCGACGTGGAGACCGGCGCCGAGCGCATGGTCGCCGAGTCGGCCGTGCTGCACATCGAGGCGCCCAACTGGACGCCGGACGGGCGGTGGCTCGTCGTCAACGCGGAGGGCGGCCTCCGGCGGCTGCCGGCGCCCGCGGCGGAGGAGCCGGATCCGGACCTGCCCGAGCCCGCGGTCGACTTCCAGGCGGTCGACCTCGGCGGCGTGCCGCCCATCAACAACGACCACGTCATCTCGCCCGACGGCGAGCACGTCTACGTCTCCGGGCGCGACGGACACCTCTACGACGTCCCGTGGAACGGCGGCGCGGGAGGCGCGGGTCGGCGCATCACGGCGGACCGTGATCCGGCCCTCGGCTTCAAGAACTACCTGCACGGTGTCTCGCCCGACGGCACCGTGCTCAGCGTCATCGGCGGCCAGGTCGACGCCCGCGGCGAGTGGACCACGAACATCCACCTGGTGCCCGTCGACGGAGGCCCCATCACGCAGCTCACCGACGACGGGTTCCCCGACGACGGCGCCGAGTTCTCGCCCGACGGAGAGTGGCTGTACTACAACTCCGAACGCGGATCCGACCTGCCGGGCCACGCTCAGCTGTTCACGATGCGCATCGACGGCACCGACGCGCACCGGTTCACCTCCGACGAGCGCGTCAACTGGTTCCCCCACCCGTCGCCGGACGGCGAGCACATCGTCTACGTGAGCTTCCCTCCGGGCACGCTCGGGCATCCCGCCGACCGCGACGTGATCCTCCGCCTCATCGACCGGCAGAGCCACCGCACGCGCGACATCGCGGCGTTCCCGGGTGGTCAGGGCACCCTCAACGTCACGAGCTGGGCACCGGACTCGCGCCGGTTCGCGTACGTGGCCTACCCGTTCGAGGCCCCCAGCCTGACCTGACGGGTGCCGGGCGCGCCGGTGCGCAGGAGCCGTCGAGCGTAGGCGCAGGCATTTCCCCGGGTTGAGGGTCCACCCGCATGGGATCATGGGGCTTCCTCGCGCCACCCGCCGTCCCGATATCCCGTCGGCCTCATCCCGGAGACCCCCGTGAACATCACCACGACCACCTGGCTCATCACGATCGCGGTCACCATCGCGTTCTTCGTCTACGAGTTCTTCACCCACGTGCGCAAGCCGCACGAGCCCACCATCGGCGAGTCCGCCCGCTGGTCGGCGTTCTACATCGGCCTCGCGCTGATCTTCGGCGTCGGCATCGGCTTCACGAACGGGTGGGGCTACGGCGGCGAGTACTTCGCCGGGTACCTCACCGAGAAGGCCCTGTCGATCGACAACCTGTTCGTGTTCCTGCTGATCATGACCGGGTTCGCCGTGCCCCGGAAGTACCAGCAGAAGGTGCTGATGATCGGCATCGTCATCGCGCTCATCATGCGCGCCGGCTTCATCGCGCTGGGTGCCGCGCTCATCGAGAACTTCTCCTGGGTCTTCTACATCTTCGGCGCGCTCCTGTTCGTGCTCGCGTACCAGCAGCTGAAGGGCGACCACGGCGGCAACGCGGCGGACAACATGTTCGTGCGCGTCGCCCGGCGCATCCTGCCGGTGCACGACGAGTTCGTCGGCGACCGCTTCACCACGAAGATCGACGGCAAGCGCTTCGTCACCCCGCTGCTGCTCTGCGTCATCGCGATCGGCTTCGTCGACCTGGTGTTCGCGCTCGACTCGATCCCCGCCATCTACGGCCTCACGAACGAGGCGTACATCGTGTTCACCGCGAACGCCTTCGCGCTCATGGGCCTCCGCCAGCTGTACTTCCTCATCGGCGGCCTGCTCGAGCGCCTGGTGTACCTGTCGCAGGGGCTCGCGGTCATCCTCGCGTTCATCGGCCTCAAGCTGGTGCTGCACGCGATGCACGTCAACGAGCTGCCCTTCATCAACGGCGGCGAGCCGATGCTGTGGGCGCCCGAGATCCCGATCTGGTTCTCGCTGCTCTTCATCGGCGCGACCATCACGGTCGCGACGGTCGCCAGCCTCGCGAAGACCCGCGGCGACAAGCAAAAGGGCGACCGGAAGACGGTCGAGGGCGAGCCCGTCACCCGCGCCACGGAGGACAAGCACTAGCCCTCGGCACCTCCGCACGACCACGGGCCCGGCGCGTCATGCGCCGGGCCCGTCGTCGTCCACACGGAATCCGCGTCGATCGCGCCCGGCCCGACGCAATGGTCTCGACAGGCGGACAGGCGGACAGGCGGACAGGTGGACAGGTGGCCGGCCACCACGCGGCCGACGGCCCCGAGCGGCATCATGGGCGCCTCATGGCCGGCTCATAGGATCCTGTGGAGGATGGTCCTCGTGACCACGACACCGCCCTCCGGCTTCCAGCCCGCCGCCGCCCCGCAGCCCCGCCTCACCCGTGCCGACGGGTCGCCCATCCGGGTGCTCGTCGTCGACGACGAGGCGTCCCTCACCGACCTGCTGCAGATGGCGCTCCGCTACGAGGGCTGGGCAGGTGCGCACGGCGGCCGACGGGCAGCAGGCGCTCGCCGCCGCCCGCGAGTCCAAGCCGGACGCCGTGGTGCTCGACATCATGCTCCCCGACCTCGACGGCCTCCAGGTGCTGTCGCGGCTGCGGGCCGAGGCGCAGGACATCCCCGTGCTCTTCCTCACCGCGAAGGACTCCCTCGACGACCGTCTCGCGGGCCTCACCGCGGGCGGCGACGACTACGTGACGAAGCCGTTCAGCCTCGAGGAGGTCGTCGCGCGGCTCCGCGGCCTCATCCGCCGCTCCACGCTCGTCGTGAGCGACAGCGTCGACCCGGTGATCCGGGTGGGCGACCTCACCCTCGACGAGGACAGCCACGAGGTCGCGCGCGGAGGCGACCCCGTCGAGCTCACGGCGACCGAGTTCGAGCTGCTGCGCTACCTGATGCGGAACCCGCGCCGTGTGCTCAGCAAGCTGCAGATCCTCGACCGGGTGTGGAGCTACGACTTCGGCGGGAAGTCGAGCGTGGTCGAGATCTACATCTCCTACCTGCGCCGCAAGATCGACGCCGGCCGGAACCCGATGATCCACACGGTGCGCGGCAGCGGCTACATGCTCAAGGCCGCGGAGTGACCGCGCCGCGGGGCACCGTGCTGCAGGGCAGCGGGCTGAAGGGCACCGCGCCGCTGCAGGCGCGGCTGGTCGGCGCGGCGAACGGCATGACCCTGCGCCGCCGGCTGGTCCTCAGCGTGGTGGGCCTCCTGGCGCTCGCGAGCATCATCATCGGCGCGGTGAGCATCCTCGCGCTGCAGGCCTCGCTGGAGCGGCAGGTCGACCAGCAGCTGAGCGCCACGGCGTCGCGCTCGCAGAGCTTCGTCGACCGGGATCCGGACGACTACGGCAGCTTCCCCGGCGCCCCTCCCGGTGGCCTCGGCGCCTTCGGCCAGCAGGTCGGGACGATCAGCGCGACCATCGTCGGCGGCGTCGTCTCGGGCGGCTACATCGCCGACCGCGGCGCGGCCGAGGGGGAGCCCGACGGCGCCGGCGCCGTGGAGCTCACCGCCCGGCAGAGCGAGCAGCTGCAGAGCGTCGCGACCGACGGCGTGCCCCGCACGGTCGACCTCGGCGGTGCGCTCGGCCGCTACCGCCTGGTCGGCGAGACCTCCTCCACGGGGGCGACCATCGTGACCGGCCTGCCGCTCAAGCCCGCCGACGACGTGGTGGAGCAGCTCATCGTCGTGATCTCCGTGGTCGCCGCCATCACGCTGGCGCTCGCCGCGTTCGTCGGCGCGCTCATCGTGCGGCGCGCGCTCCGCCCCCTCGACCGGGTCGTCGCCACCGCGACGCACGTGGCCGCGCTGGAGCTCGACCGCGGCGACGTCGCCCTCGAGGCCCGCGTCCCCGCATCCGACACCGACGAGCGCACCGAGGTGGGCCGCGTCGGCGCCGCGCTCAACGGGCTCCTCGGGCACGTCTCCGCGGCGCTGTCGTCGCGCCAGGCGAGTGAGGCGAAGGTGCGGCGGTTCGTCTCGGACGCGAGCCACGAGCTGCGCACGCCGCTCGCCTCCATCCGCGGCTACGCCGAGCTCACCCGTCGAGGACCGCACCAGCTGCCCGAGGACGTGACGCACTCGCTGTCGCGCATCGAGTCGGAGTCGGTGCGGATGACCACGATCGTCGAGGACCTCCTCCTGCTCGCCCGCCTCGACGAGGGGCGGGAGCTGGAGTCGGATCCGGTGGACGTCACCCGGATCCTCCTCGACACGGTCGGCGACGCGAGCGCGGCGGGCCCCGACCACGACTGGGGGCTCGACCTCCCGGAGGAGCCCGTCACGGTGCCCGGCGACGACGCCCGGCTCCGGCAGGTGGTCGTCAACCTGCTCGCGAACGCCCGCACCCACACGCCGTCCGGCACGCGCGTCGTCGCGTCGCTCGCGGTCGAGGGCCGCGGTCCGGATGCGCATGCCGTCATCCGCGTGACCGACGACGGCCCCGGCATCCCCCCGGCCCTGCAGGAGAACCTGTTCGAGCGCTTCGTGCGCGGCGACGGATCCCGGGCCCGCGCCACGGGCGGCACGGGACTCGGCCTCGCCATCGCGCAGGCCATCGTCGCCGCGCACCACGGTGCGCTGTGGGTGGAGTCGGAGCCCGGCCGCACCGTCTTCGGCGTGCGGCTGCCGCTCGAGCGCCGGGCGGCGCCGGCGCGCGACGCGTCGGGCCCCGGCGCCGCCTCCTGGGCGCCGCCGACCGGTGCGCCCGTGACGGGTCGGCCGGGCCCGACCGCGGCGGGCTGACGTGGATCCCGTCCGCCGCCTCCTGTTCTGGCTGCGCGTGCCGTTCGTCGCGGACGCGGCGCTCGTGGTCGTCGGCATCGCGCTGCTGGTCGGCGGCGACGGCGTCGGCTGGTGGGTGCTCGTGTTCGCCGGGCTGCGCGCGGTGGTGGGCGTGGTGGCGATCGTGTGGATCGCGCCGCGGATGATCGCGCGGCTCGACCCCGGCGACGGCAGCGACAGCGACCCCGGCCGCGGCCGCGACGCCGAGCCGCCCGCTCCGGACGCGGGAACCGCCCGTCGATAGGCTGGACACCGGATCCGCGCCCCCGAGCCGCGGTCCGAGAGGGTCGTCATCGTGAGCGCAGAGCCAGTCGTCGTCGAGTCCGCGGAGCCCACGGGGGCATCCGCGTGCGACGTGCGCGCACGGGCGACGTGCCCCGGATCCAGCAGCTCGTCGAGCCGCTCGTGATGGAGGGCATCCTCCTCGGCAAGGACCTCGTGGTGCTCTACGAGAACGTGCAGGAGTTCCGGGTCGCGGTCGACGCGTCCGGCGAGGTCGTCGGCTGCGGCGCGCTGCACGTCATGTGGGAGGACCTCGGCGAGATCCGCACCCTGGCCGCCGCGCCGCAGACGCGCGGCACCGGCGTCGGCCACGCGCTGCTCGAGCGCCTCGAGGACGATGCCCGCGAGCTCGGCCTCAGCCGCCTGTTCTGCCTGACCTTCGAGGTGGGGTTCTTCACCCGGCACGGCTACCACGAGGTCGCGGAGTCGATCATCGCGCAGGAGATCTACTACGAGATGCTCCGCTCGCACGACGAGGGCATCGCCGAGTTCCTCGACCTCTCCCGCGTGAAGCCGAACACCCTCGGCAACACGCGCATGCTCAAGGCGCTCTGACCCGTCCCGCGCAGGGCCGGGGAATGCCCGGAGCCCGGAGGCACGCGAGCGGCGGGCGCGCCGACCCGGCCGCGCGGGCGCGCGACCGTACCCTGGCGTCATGTCCTCGACCTCGCCCGGAGGCCGCCCGTCCGCGGCCGTGTACCGCCGCCGCCGTCTCGTCGCGCTGCTCGTCGTGGTGGCCGTCATTGCGGTCATCGTGATCATCGTCTCGAACCTCGGCCGCGGCTCGGCCGACACCGCGGCCCCCGGGGCGACCCCGAGCGCGGAGGCCGCCCCGGACGGCGACTCCGGCGACTCCGTCGGGGAATCGCCGGCCACGCCGACCCCGAGCGCGAGCGCCGGCACGGAGACGAACGCCGACGGCTCCTGCGCGGTCGGCCAGCTGACGGTCACGCCCGTCACCGACGCGGCGTCCTACCAGGCCGGCGTCCTGCCGAAGCTGTCGTTCACGGTGACGAACACCGGCATGGAGCCCTGCACCGCGAACCTCGGGACCACCACGCAGGTGTTCACCGTCTCCAGCGGATCCGACGTCTACTGGCGGTCGACCGACTGCCAGACGGGCGCCGAGGACGCCGAGGTGGAGCTCGCGGCGCGCACGCCGCAGACGTCCTCGCCGTTCGAGTGGTCGCGCCAGCGCTCGTCCACCACCACGTGCCAGGAGGCGGAGCGCCCGGCCGTGCCCGCGGGCGGCGCGACCTACACGCTCTCGGTCGAGGTCGCGGGCGTCGAGAGCGCCGAGCCGAAGTCCTTCCTCCTGTACTGACGCGCCGCCGCCGCCGCCGCGGTCGCGATGCGCACATGACGACGGTTCTCGATTGGATGCACGCATTGCAATCCATGCATGTGTCTGTCATCCTGGCGGTCCACCCACGGAAGGACGCACCATGACCGACACCACCGAGACGCACGCCGAGCACACCGTCGCCGAGCACCAGCACGGCGCCGACTGCGGCCACGAGACGGTCACGCATGACGACCACGTCGACTTCGTCCACGACGGCCACAAGCACGCCGAGCACGGCGACCACTACGACGAGCACTGATCCGACGCGCCGCACGTCGCGACGACCGACGAGGACCCGGCCGCGAGGCGGGGTCCTCGTCGTCGTAGGATCGACCAGATGACCTACCCACCCGCCGGCTTCGAGCAGGCAGCAGACCTCTTCAAGGTGCTGTCGTCGTCGTCGCGGCTCGGCCTCCTGGGGCTCCTCTCGGCGCGGCAGATGACCGTGTCGGAGCTCGTCGAGGAGTCGGGGCTGTCGCAGCCGCTCGTCTCGCAGCACCTGCGCGTCCTGCGGGCGTCGGGTCTGGTGACCGTCGAGCGCACGGGGCGGATCGCCCGCTACGAGGTGACCGACACGCACGTGACGCACGTGGTCGACGACGCCGTGGCGCACGTGCGCGAGCACGCCGCCGGATCCGCCGCGCAGGTCTGACCGGATCCGCCGCGCAGGTCCGGCCGGCGGCGCGACGCCGGTCGCAGGTCTCAGCCGTGGACGCCCCTCGCAGCGGCGCGGGGCTCAGAACGCCTCGTCGAGCTCCTTCTCGCGCTCGCTCCTCGCGAGGGAGAACGCGCGCCCGAGAGCGGAGAAGAGCGGCCCCCACTCGGCGTCGACGATCTGAGTGAAGCCGAGCCGGCGGGCCTCCGCCGCGCGCTGCGGCGCGGAGGTGACGCCGCGGATCTCGCCCGCCAGGCTGATCTCGCCGAACGCGGCGAGGTCGTGCGGCATGGCCTTGCCGTTGACGGCGGAGACGAGCGCGACGGCGATGGCGAGGTCGGCCGCGGGCTCGGTGAGGCGCACGCCGCCGACGGTGGAGACGTACACGTCGCGGTCGGAGAGCCGCACGTTGGCGCGCTTCTCCAGCACGGCGAGCAGCATGGCGACGCGCGACGCGTCGACGCCGTTCACCACCCGGCGCGGCTGCGGCGCCTTCGTGTCGACCACGAGGGCCTGCACCTCCACGGGGAGGGCGCGGCGGCCCTCCATCGCGACGGTGACGCAGGTGCCCGAGACCGAGTGGATGCCGCGCGAGAGGAACATGCCGCTCGGATCCGGCACCTCGACGATGCCGTCGCCCGCCATCTCGAAGCAGCCGACCTCGTCGGTGGGCCCGAAGCGGTTCTTGAGCGCGCGGATGAAGCGCAGCGACGTCTGGCGGTCGCCCTCGAACTGGCACACGACGTCGACCAGGTGCTCGAGGAGCCGCGGGCCCGCGATGGAGCCGTCCTTCGTGACGTGGCCGACGAGGAGCAGCGGCAGGTCGCGCTCCTTGCAGACGCGGATGAGCGTGACGGCGACCTCGCGCACCTGGCCGGGGTGGCCGGGCAGGCCGTCCGAGGTGCTGCTGGAGACGGTCTGCACCGAGTCGACGATGAGGAGGTCGGGGGACACCTGCTCGATGTGGCCGAGGATGGTGCCGAGGTCGGTCTCCGCGGCGATGAGGAGCGACTCCTGCAGCCCGCCCGTGCGCTCGGCGCGCATGCGCACCTGCGCGACCGACTCCTCGGCCGTGACGTAGAGGACCTTCGCGCCCTTCGCGGCGGCGCGGGCGGCGACCTCGAGCAGCAGCGTGGACTTGCCGACGCCGGGCTCGCCGCTCGATGAGGATGGCCGCGCCCGGGACGATGCCGCCGCCGAGCACGCGGTCGAGCTCGCCCACGCCGCTCGGCATGTGGCTGGCGGACGCGGTGCCGACGTGCATGATGGACCGCGCCTGGCTCGACCCCGCGGGCGTGAGCGGGGTGACGCGGCCCGCTGCGGCGGGCGTCTGGGACACCTCGGCGACGGTGTTCCAGCTCTGGCACTCGGCGCACCGGCCGACCCACTTCGGCGTCGTCCACCCGCACTCCGAGCAGCGGTACGTGGAGTGGGTGCGGGCCATGCGGGGGACTCTACCGGCGGGCACCGACACGGCCGGACGGGGTCAGGGCCGGGTGCGGCGACCCGTCGTGCGCACGAGCATGAGCACGGAGACCGCGAACGCGACGGCGGGGATCCAGGCCGGGCGGACGGCCCCCGTGACCAGCAGCGCACCCGAGACCAGCCCGATCACGAGCCAGAGGGTGCCGGTGGGGCGGGCGTCGCGGGTGTCGTCGGCCATGGATCCACCCTACGGAGGCGCATCCGCGGGACGCCAGGGGTCAGCGCCCTGCCACCTCCAGCGCCCGCACGGTCGCGGGGAGGAACGGCAGGAACGCGCTCGCCCACACGCGGTAGCCGCGGTCGTTGGGGTGGAAGAGGTCGCCCGCGGCCTGGGTGATGGCGAGCACCGCCGTCTGGCGGCGCGTGATGCGGTGCAGCGGCGCGATGCGGAGGCGGCGGTCGGTCGCGAGGCGGCGGACGATCTCGTTGGCGACCCGCACCTTGCGCTCGCTGGCCGGGAAGTGGAAGCACGGCAGGTCGGCGACGACGGTGGTGGGCGGGACGCCGTCGAGGATCCGGCCGACACGGCTGGGCGGCGGGATCCCGAGCCCCGCTATCGGGCGAGGGGGCGGGGGGCTCTTCATGGCGACCAGCCGCGGTCTCGCGACATCCGCGCTATGCCGTTGGCGATCTCTGCTGCGTGTTCTCGTCCCCCACCCGCCTCCCCGACATCTGCGAGGGCATGCGCGAAGGCCTCGGCCAAGCCTCCACGGATTCGGCTCACGGATTCACTCGCTCTGTCGGTGGAGATCCCGATCGTACGAGCGGCTTCGAGGAACTGCGGTAGTCCGATCGCGTTCATGCGCCGTTCGCCGCCTACCGTCACGGAGGATTCGACAGGTTGGGCGCCGGCGTAGAGCACATTCGATCCGAGGTCATAGAGGGGAGCCATCTGCGTCTGCGGTCCTGAGTGCAGCAGCGAATAGTTCTTCGAGTGTGCATCGGTGTTGACTGACACCACAGAGAACACGAGCGCTTCGAAGTACTCCGTCTGCGCTTGCTGGCGGTAGGCGATGGGCATGCGCTTCAGAAGAGCGGCGATGTCCCCGACGCCCGGACCGCCGTCGGATTGGTACTTCATCGCCGGATCCACGCTGAGAGCCTGTGCGAAATCCTCTTGATGAAGCCGGTGCAAGCCGTTCGGCGTCCGCATGCGGTCATAGCGGCGGCTGACGAAGACGTGGTGACCGCGGCTCGTGGTGAATGCTTTGTGGTCGGCTACTCGAAGGCCCAGATGCTGCGCGGCCCGCATCGTCATGAACTCATTCACATCGTGACGGCTGTCAGGCCCGGCAGGTTTGAGGATGTGGGTCGTCGGGGTCGCGTCCTCCGGTGCGCCCCAGAGTCCGGTCGCATCGTCGAGATGGAGAGCGACTTTCGGTTGTGCTCCCGCGAGGCTCCATCGGATGTCATCGTGGTTGCGTTGCCATGTTCCTGCATCGCGTACGATGTCTGCGATCAGCTCCTCGAATTCCTGTTCGTCGAACAATCGCACGGCACCCTGACTCGAGGCCGCCTCGTCTGATTCGGCGCTGGCGGGTAGCAGCTGGAGAGCGCCAGCCGTATCGCGCCCTACATGCGTCAGCAGGGCGAATGGGTTGGAGGCCGAAGTGTGGTGGCGTGCCGCTATGGCGTCGAGGGTAAGTGCGTTGTCGGGAAGAAGGCCCTTCAAGAACGGTGCCACGATCTTGTTCCGATAGGTGGCACCTGGGACCAGGGGCATGGATATGGAGAGAGGCGTGGCATTCGTAGGGAGATCTTGGTCGTAGGTGAACTCGATCTGGCCGCCGGGGGTCTGACGGACCATGCCCGTGCGTTGACCGTCGATGTACGCGATGAGCTCTCTCATGAACGCGGATCCGTGAAGTGACCGTCGCTCAGTGGAAGCGCTTCGGTGTCAGCGGACGCTTCTGTGACGACGAGTTCCAGGTTCAGGATGCGCATCAAGCCCAGGACTCGGTCGAGGGATGGGTTTGCCATCTTCCCGGTCTCGAATCGATTGAGCCACTGTCGTTCAACACCTGCTCGCTCGGCCGCGTCAGCCTGGGTCATGTTGGTGCGCAACCGAGCAAGGCGCACGCTCGCGCCGAGCTGAGCTGCCGAGAACACGGCGTTCATCGTCACTCCCCTTGTACGGATCTTCGTACTCCGTCCATAGTACGCGTATTCGTACATGTGCGGAAGTACGCATAACCGTACTTCCCGAGGTGTACGAACTCCCATGCACGAGCCGCCAGATCACTGGTCTGACCACGCAGTCGGAGAGGCGAGGTTCCCTTCACGCTCTTCAGGGTATTCACGCTCTTCACGCTCAAGGCCGGGCCGGCGACAGCTCGCATCAGGGGAGAGCTGTGCGCAACGCGATGGTCTGCCAGGTCCCCGCCGGGTCAGCGCCCTGCCACCTCCAGTGCCCGCACGGTCGCGGGGAGGAACGGCAGGAACGCGCTCGCCCACACGCGGTAGCCGCGGTCGTTGGGGTGGAAGAGGTCGCCCGCGGCCTGGGTGATGGCGAGCACCGCCGTCTGGCGGCGCGTGATGCGGTGCAGCGGCGCGATGCGGAGGCGGCGGTCGGTCGCGAGGCGGCGGACGATCTCGTTGGCGACCCGCACCTTGCGCTCGCTGGCCGGGAAGTGGAAGCACGGCAGGTCGGCGACGACGGTGGTGGGCGGGACGGCGTCGAGGATCCGGCCGAGGTCGCGCTCGAACGCGACGGGCTCGAACGCGGCGATGTCGTTGGCGCCGATCGCGAGGGTCACCACGTCGGGCTGCAGCTTCGCGAGGCGGGGGAGCTGGTGGTCGATGAGGTCGGCGACGCGGGCGCCCGAGACGCTGAGGTTCACGGTGCGGACCGTGCGGCCGCTGAGGGCCCGGATGCGGTCGGCGAGGATCCCGACGTAGCCGTTCACGGGCCGGCTCGCGCCGATGCCCTGCGCGGTCGAGTCGCCGAGCGCGACGTAGAGGAGGTCGCCGTCGACCTTCGCCTGCTCGCGCCACCAGGCGGAGTTCACGGGGAGCGTCTCGTTGAGGACCGCGGCGCGCTCGCGGCGGCCGGCCTCGAAGCGACGGGGGACGACGAGGGCGGCGGCGGTGAGGCCGCCGAGGGCCGCGGCGGTGGAGGCGATGACGGCGGCGGGTCGGACGGCGGGCTTGCGGGTGGATCTCGTGGGCACCCCGGGAGCCTACGCGCGTGAAGCCGGGAGCCGACCGGCGTGCGGCTGGGCGTCGGCTATGCGTCGCCCGGCGCCCGCCCCGCCCCCGCGGGCACGAAGCGGTACCCCATCCCGGGGTCCGTGAGCAGGTGTCGCGGGTGCGACGGATCCGGCTCGAGCTTCTTGGCGCAGCTGGGCCACGTAGAGGCGGAGGTACCCGCTGTCGTTCACGTGGGTCGGTCCCCAGATCTCGGTGAGGAGGGTCTGCCGGGACACCAGCCGGTCGGGGGCCCGGACGAGCAGCTCGAGCACCTGCCACTCGGTGGGGGTGAGGCGCACCCGCTGGTCGCCGCGCGTGACGACGCGGGCGGCGAGGTCGACGGTCACGTCCGCGAACGCGACGACGGCGGAGCGGTCCTCGTCGGGGGCGGCGCGGCGGCCGAGGGCGCGGATGCGGGCGAGCAGCTCGTCGATGGAGAACGGCTTGGTGACGTAGTCGTCCGCGCCGGCGTCGAGCGCCTCGACCTTGTCGGCGGCGCCCGAGCGGCCGGAGACCACGAGGATCGGCGCGGTCGACCAGAGCCGCAGCGCCTGGATCACCTCGACGCCGTCGAGCCGCGGCATGCCGAGGTCGATCATGTAGAGGTCGGGCTTCTCGGCGACCGCGAGGCGGATGGCGGCGGCACCGTCGTCGGCCGTGAGGATCTCGTAGCCGAGGCTCGTGAGGGTGATGCGCAGCGCCCGGAGGATCTGCTGGTCGTCGTCGGCGATGAGGATCCTCACGCGGGCACCTCCGACCCGGGCGTCGCGGCGGCGGCGCCGGCCAGGGGCGCGTCGGGCGCGGATCCCGCCCGGCACTCCGGCAGCGCGACCACCATCGTGAGCCCGCCGCCGGGGGTGTCCTCGGCGGTGAGGGTGCCGCCCATGCCCTCGGTGAATCCCTTCGAGAGCGCGAGGCCGAGACCGAGGCCCGACGCGTTGTCGGTGTCGCCGAGCCGTTGGAAGGGCACGAACATGTCGTCGCGCCTCTCGGGGGCGACGCCGGGGCCGTGGTCGACGACGCGGATCTCGACCGCCGCCGCGAACGCGCTCGTGCCGAGCCGGACCGGCACCCCGTCGGGCGCGTGCCGGACGGCGTTGCTCAGCAGGTTCACGATGACGCGCTGCAGGAGGCCCGGGTCGGCGACGGCGCCCGGGAGGTCGGGCGCGAGGTCGAGCACCACGTCCGCGGGCCCGAGGTCGAGCTCGTCGAGGGCCGCGAGCACGACGTCGTCGAGGTCGACGTCCATCAGCCGCACGCCGAGCACGCCGGCCTGCACGCGGCTCACGTCGAGGAGGTCGGTCACGAGGTCGGCGAGCGTGCCGAGGCTCTCCTCCGCGGTGGCGAGCAGCTCCTCGCGGTCGCCGTCGGCCCAGTGCACGCCGGGCGAGCGGAGCGCGGTGACGGCGGCGGTCGCGGCGCTCAGCGGGCGGCGCAGGTCATGGCTGACCGCCGAGAGGAGGGCGGTGCGCACGCGGTCCGTCTGCGCGAGCGGGCCCACCTCGCGCGCGGTGTCGGAGAGGTCGCGGTGCTCGAGCGCGGCGTCGAGCTGCGTGGCGATGACCCGCAGGAGCCGCCGACCGGACGCCTCGAGGTCGCCGCCGAAGAGGGTGAGCACGCCGCGGGATCCCACGGGCACGTCGGTCGACGCGGCCCCCGTCACGACGCCGTCCCACGCGATCGTCTCCCCGCGGTCCACGAGCCGCACCCCCTGCAGGCCGAACGCCTCCCGCGTGCGGCTGACGAGCGCGTGCACGGCGCCGTCGCCGCGGAGCACGGACCCGGACACGGTCGCCAGGAGCTCGGCCTCGGCGGCCGCACGGCGGGCGAGGCGCGTGCGGCGGGCGGCCTGGTCGACGATCCAGCTGACCAGCAACGCGATGACCACGTAGAGCACGAGCGCGAGCAGGTGCAGCGGCTCGTCGACGGTGATCGTGTACAGCGGGTCGATGAAGTAGAAGTCGAGGGTGACGCCCGAGAGGACCGCCGCGAACAGGGCCGGCCAGATGCCGCCGACGAGCGCCACGAGCACCACGAGCAGCTGGTACGAGAGCACGTCGCTCGTGATGGAGTCGTCCGAGCGGGTCGCCGAGAGCAGCCAGGTGAGCAGCGGGCCGCCGACGAGCGCGAGGAGCGCCCCGAGGACCCGGCGCCGCATGCTGAGCGCGCCGCCGCGGATGCGCGGCAGCCGGAAGCGCCCGCCCGCGGCCGCGTGCGTGACGATGTGCACGTCGATGTCGCCCGACTCCCGGATCACCGTCGCGCCGATGCCGGGACCGGTCGCGGCGGCGGCGAGGCGGCTCCGGCGGCTCACGCCGAGCACGAGCTGCGTCGCGTTGGACGCCCGCGCGAACTCCACGAGCGCCCGCGGGATGTCGTCGCCGACGACCTGGTGGTAGCTGCCGCCGAGCGAGTCGACGAGCGCGCGCTGGCGGGCGAGGGCCTCGGGGTTGCCGGAGCGGAGGCCGTCCTGGCTCGAGACGTGGACCGCCATCAGCTCCCCGCCGGCCGAGCGGGCCGCGATGCGGGCGCCGCGGCGGAGCAGGGTCTCGCCCTCCGCCCCGCCGGTGAGCGCGACGACCACGCGCTCGCGGGCCTCCCAGCGGGCGTCGATCCCCTTCTCGTCGCGGTACGCGGAGAGGGCGGTGTCGACCTCGTCGGCGAGCCAGAGCAGGGCGAGCTCGCGGAGGGCCGTGAGGTTGCCGAGCCGGAAGTAGTGGGAGAGGGCCGCGTCGATCCGCTCGGCCGGGTACACGCGCCCGCCGGCGAGCCGGTCGCGCAGGGCCTCGGGCGCGAGGTCGACGACCTCGACCTGGTGCGCCTCGCGGAGCACGCGGTCGGGGATGGTCTCGCGCTGCGGGACGCCCGTGATCTTCTCCACCACGTCGTTGAGCGAGGCGATGTGCTGGATGTTGACGGTGGAGATCACGTCGATGCCGGCGTCGCGGAGCAGGCCGACGTCCTGCCAGCGCTTCTCGCTGCGGCCGCCGGGCGCGTTCGTGTGGGCGAGCTCGTCCACCAGCGCGATGGCGGGCCGGCGGGCGATGACGGCGTCCACGTCGAGGTCGGTGATCTCCACGCCGCGGTGCGACACCTCGCGCCGGGGCAGGACCTCCAGCCCCTCGAGCATCGCGGCCGTGGCGACGCGGCCGTGGGTCTCCACGACCGCGACCACCACGTCGGCGCCCTCGTCGCGGAGCCGCCGGCCCTCCTCGAGCATCGCGTAGGTCTCGCCCACGCCGGGCGCCGCGCCCAGCAGCACCCGCAGTCGCCCGCGCTTCATGGATCCTCTTCCTCGCCCGCGTGGTGCGGGCCTCAGCCGCCGAGGCCGGCGAGCGCGATGTTGAGCTCGAGCACGTTCACGGTCGGCTCCCCGAGGTAGCCGAGGTCGCGTCCCTGGACGTGCTCCTCGACGAGGTCCGCGACCTCCTGCTCGGGGATGTCCCGGGCCCCGGCGACGCGGGCCACCTGCAGGCGAGCGTATTCCGGGCTGATGTGCGGGTCGAGCCCGGAGGCCGACGCGGTGAGCGCGTCGGCCGGGATCGTCGCCGGATCCACGCCGTCGGACGCGGCGATGGCCGCCTTCCGCTCCTCGATCGCGGCCACGAGGTCCGCGTTCTCGGGCCCGAGGTTGCTGCCGCTGGAGGCCGAGGCGTCGTAGCCGTCGCCCGCGGCGGAGGGCCGGGACTGGAACCATTCGGGGAGGGCGGTGCCGTCGGCGTCCTGGAAGGACTGGCCGATCAGCGAGGATCCGACGACCCGGCCGTCGACGGACACGAGCGAGCCGTCCGCCTGCGCGGGCAGGGCGAGCTGGCCGACGCCCGTGACGACGGCCGCGTAGCCGACGCCGAGGACGACGGTGAGGACGGCCATCGCGCGGACGGCGACGCCGGCGGTGCGGAGGGGGACTGGCGGGGGAGGGCATGGTGCTCCTTCTGTTCTGGGGGCGCGGGGATCAGAAGCCGGGGATCAGGCTGACGACGAGGTCGACGAGCTTGATGCCGAGGAACGGCGCGACGACGCCGCCGACCCCGTAGACCAGCAGGTTCCGGCTGAGCACCTTCGAGGCGCTGAGCGGCCGGTACGCGACGCCCTTCAGCGCCAGCGGGATGAGCGCCACGATGACGAGCGCGTTGAAGACGATCGCGGAGAGGATCGCGGACGCCGGCGAGTGCAGCTGCATCACGTTGAGCACCGCGAGCTGCGGGAAGACGCCCGTGAACATCGCGGGGATGATCGCGAAGTACTTGGCGACGTCGTTGGCGATGGAGAACGTGGTGAGCGCACCCCGGGTGATGAGCAGCTGCTTGCCGATCCGCACGATGTCGATGAGCTTCGTCGGGTCCGAGTCGAGGTCGACCATGTTGCCGGCCTCCTTCGCGGCCGACGTGCCCGTGTTCATCGCGACGCCGACGTCGGCCTGCGCGAGCGCGGGCGCGTCGTTGGTGCCGTCGCCGGTCATGGCGACCAGGCGGCCGCCCTCCTGCTCCTTCCGGATGAGCGCGAGCTTGTCCTCGGGCGTCGCCTCGGCGAGGTGGTCGTCCACCCCGGCCTCGGCCGCGATGGCGCGGGCGGTGAGCGGGTTGTCGCCCGTGATCATCACCGTCCGGATCCCCATCGCGCGCAGCTCCGCGAAGCGCTCCTTCAGGCCGTCCTTGACGACGTCCTTGAGGTGCACGACCCCGAGCACGCGGCCGGCGCCCGCCGGGTCCTTCACGGCGACGACGAGCGGGGTGCCGCCGCCGTTCGAGACGGACTCGACGACCTCGGTCAGCTCGGCGTGCAGGGACGACGGCAGCGGACGCCCGCCCTCCTCGAGCCACGCGATGACGGCGGACGACGCGCCCTTGCGGACGACCGTGCCGTCGGACAGGTCGACGCCCGACATGCGGGTCTGGGCGGTGAACGGCACGTCGACGCCGCGGGGCAGCGTGCCGGTGTCGAGGCCCTGCGCGACCGCCAGGTCGACGACGCTCGAGCCCTCGGGCGTCGGATCCGCGAGCGACGACATGGCCGCGGCCCGGGCGAGCTCCTCGGCGCCCGTGCCGTCGACGGCCACGAGCTCGCTCGCGCGGCGGTTGCCGTAGGTGATGGTGCCGGTCTTGTCGAGGAGCAGCGTCGTCACGTCGCCCGCGGCCTCGACCGCGCGGCCGGACATCGCGAGCACGTTGCGCTGCACGAGCCGGTCCATGCCGGCGATGCCGATCGCCGACAGCAGCGCGCCGATCGTGGTGGGGATCAGGCAGACGAGCAGCGCGATGAGCACCGGCACGCTCACGGTCGCCGCCGAGTACGAGGCGATCGGGTTGAGCGTGAGCGCCACGATCACGAACACGATCGTGAGGCTCGCCAGCAGGATGTTCAGCGCGATCTCGTTCGGCGTGCGCTGGCGCGACGCGCCCTCGACGAGGCCGATCATGCGGTCGACGAAGGTCTCGCCGGGCTTCGAGGTGATGCGCACGACGATCCGGTCGCTCAGCACGCGGGTGCCGCCGGTGACGGCGCTGCGGTCGCCGCCGGACTCGCGGACGACCGGCGCGGACTCGCCCGTGATGGCCGACTCGTCGATGGAGGCGATGCCCCACACCACGTCGCCGTCGCCCGGGATCGACTCGCCGGCGACCACGACGACCACGTCGCCGAGGGTGAGGTCGGCGCTCGACACCTCGCGCAGCTCCGTGCGCTCGGCGCCGGGATCCCCGGATGCGTCGTAGGACGCGACGACGTGCGCCATCGTGCTCGTGCGGGTCTTCCGGAGGCTGTCGGCCTGCGCCTTGCCGCGGCCCTCGGCCACCGACTCCGCGAGGTTCGCGAAGACGACCGTGAGCCAGAGCCACAGGGCGATCCCGGCCGTGAAGGTCGCGGGCACGGCGCTGCCGCCCGAGCTGCCGGATCCGCCCGTGAAGGGCTCCGCGATCGCGAGGACCGTGGTGAACGCGGCGCCGACCTCGACGATGAGCATCACGGGGTTCCGCCGCATCAGCCGCGGGTCGAGCTTCCGGAACGCGCCGGGGATCGCCTCGGCGAGCTGGCGGGCGTCGACGGCGCGGGCGCGCGACGGCTTCGGGTCGGCCGCGGGCGACGCGGCCTCGCGCGGCTCGGCCTCGGGGGTGATGGTGGTCATGACTGCAGCCCTTCCGCCAGGGGACCCAGCGCGAGAACGGGGAAGTAGGTGAGAGCGGTCACGATGACCGTCACCCCGATGAGGAGGCCGACGAACTGCGGCCGGTGGGTGGGCAGGGTCCCCGCCGTGGAGGGGATGCGGTCCTGCGCCGCGAGGGACCCGGCGAGCGCCAGCACGAGCACGATCGGCAGGAACCTGCCGAGCAGCATCGCGACGCCGAGGGCCGTGGTGAACCAGGGCGTGTTCGCGGTGAGGCCGGCGAACGCGGATCCGTTGTTGTTGGCCGCCGAGGTGAACGCGTAGACCACCTCGGAGAGGCCGTGGAGGCCCGGGTTCCAGATGCTGGTGCCCTCGACGTCGGCGCGCACCGCCGGGATCGCGAAGCTCAGCGCGGTGCCGGTGAGCACGAGGACCGGCGTGACGAGGATGTAGAGGCTCGCGAGCTTGATCTCCCGCGGCCCGATCTTCTTGCCGAGGTACTCGGGCGTCCGGCCGACGAGGAGGCCTGCGACGAACACCGAGATGACGGCGAGCACGAGCATGCCGTACAGGCCGGATCCGACGCCGCCGGGGGCGACCTCGCCGAGCATCATGTTGAGCATCGGCATCATGCCGCCGAGCGCCGTGTACGAGTCGTGCATCGAGTTGACGGCGCCCGTCGAGGTGAGCGTCGAGGTCGATCCGAACAGCGTCGAGAGCACGATGCCGAAGCGCTGCTCCTTGCCCTCCATCGCGCCGCCTGCCGCCGTCGGCGCGGAGCCGGCGCCCTGCAGCTCGAAGAGCGTCAGGAGCGTGAAGGAGGCGAGGAAGATCGTGGCCATCACGGCCGCGATCGCGGTGCCCTGGCGGGTGTCGCCGACGAGCTTCCCGAAGGTGCGGGGGAGCGAGAACGGGATCAGCAGCATCAGCAGCACCTGGAACGCGCTCGTCCACGCGGTCGGGTCCTCGAACGGGTGCGCGGAGTTCGCGTTGAAGAACCCGCCGCCGTTCGTGCCGAGCATCTTGATGGCCTCCTGCGAGGCCACCGGCCCGCCCGGGATCGTCTGCGTGCCGCCCGCGAGCGTCTGCACGTCCGGGAAGCCCGCGAGGTTCTGGATGACACCGCCGGCGATGAGGACCACGGCGGTGACGAGCGAGAGGGGGAGGAGGAGGCGCAGGGATCCGCGCATCAGGTCGACCCACATGTTGCCGATGGTGCCGCTGCGCGTGCGGGCGAATCCGCGCACCAGCGCGATGGCCACCGCGATGCCGACCGCCGCCGACACGAAGTTCTGCACGGCGAGCCCGGCCAGCTGCACCGTGTAGCCCATGGTCGCCTCGGGCGAGTACGACTGCCAGTTCGTGTTGGTGACGAACGAGACGGCGGTGTTGAAGGACAGGCCCTCGGGCACGGCGGGGAGGCCGAGCGCGTAGGGGAGGAGGGCCTGGAGGCGCTGCATCCCGTAGACGACGAGGACGCCGGTGAGCGAGAACGCGAGCACGGCGCGGAGGTAGGCGGGCCAGGTCTGCTCGGAGCGGGGGTCGACGCCGACGATGCGGTAGAGGAGCCGCTCGACGCGGGTGTCGTGGGGCGACTCGTACATGCGCGCCATCAGGTCGCCGAGGGGGCGGTGGACGAGCACGAGGACGAGGACCACGGAGGCGACCTGGAGGACGCCGGCGAGCGCGTCCATCAGAACCGCTCGGGGCGGATCAGGGCGTACACGAGGTACACCACCGCGGCGATGCCGAGCACGGCGGCGGCGAGGCCGGCCGCGTCGGCGAAGGAGGTGATCACAGCTTCTCCACCCCCCGGCCGACGAGGCCGACGAGGGCGAACAGGACGATGGCGCCTGCGATGTACACGAGGTCGAGCACGGGGATCCTCCGGTGAGGGGTGCCGCGCCCGGTCGGACGCGGGTGCCCGGCGGGGCACGAGGCACCACTAGACACCTCGGGATCGGGCGCCCTCGCGCATCCATACGGTTCCCTCACGGCCCGGCGGGGAACCTCACGACACTCCTACGCGAAGTGGATCGGTCAGGCGGCTTCCAAGGCCCTTGAGCGTCACGTCGTGCGACTCTCGCGAGTTCATCTCATTATGTCTAAATGGCTTGGGGCGGGGGCTTCCGAGCACCTTTCGCTTGCTAATCACTCGATCTCGGTCACCGAAGGCTAACCGAGGCTAGTATCAGAAATATACAGCCACGCTAGGAGTCACACGTGCC
This sequence comes from Clavibacter sp. AC415, assembly GCF_979252985.1. Classification (NCBI taxonomy): domain Bacteria; kingdom Bacillati; phylum Actinomycetota; class Actinomycetes; order Micrococcales; family Microbacteriaceae; genus Clavibacter; species Clavibacter sp. AC415. Next base: position 24,275 of record NZ_CEEDAR010000006.1, read on the forward strand.
AATTGGATATTCAGAGACAGCTCTTTGGAACCAAAGCCTCGCCAGTCGTCCAGATGACGCGCATTCCGGCCCGAGGAGTCGCCTTGAGAGCGCGTACCATAAGCTGCGCGAACGCGCCGCGTTGGTCGCGTCCGAGATTCCGCAAGACCTGCCCGCATTCACCGTTCACGACATTACCCATCTCGACGCCTTGTGGGAGATGGCCGATTTGGTTGGCGGAAGGTCAGTTACCCTGACGCCTACTGAGGCATTTGTCTTGGGTGGTGCGTTTATGGTCCACGACTTGGGAATGGGACTTGCCGCTTGGGACGGTGGGTTGGCCGGGCTTAAAGAAAGCCCTCGCTGGCCAGATGCATTGTTCGTGGCGATTACAACAGTTCACGGCCGGAGGCCCACGGCTGCCGACTTAGCAGATCCTACGGATGACGCTGTTAATCTCGCCGCGGAAACTCTTTTGAGAGAACTGCATGCCTCACAGGGTCACAATATAACCAACATTACTTGGACATCGCGGGCAAGCGGCGAAGAGTACAGGTTACTTGAGGATACCGAGCTGCGGCAAAGGTACGGGGCGCTTATCGGAGAAATCGCCGCGAGTCACGGCTGGCCTCTTGTGGAGGTGTCTCGTCGCTTTGGCGGCGACAGTATTGGCGCGCCCGTCGACTGCCCCGATGAGTGGACGGTCGATGCCCTTAAACTCGCATGCCTGCTACGTGTAGCTGACGCCGCGCATCTTGATGAGAGACGGGCACCGGGATTTTTGCGCGCCCTCCGTGGCCCAACTGGATACTCGGATCTGCACTGGGTCTTCCAGGGTTATTTGCAGCGGCCGATGGTAGTAGGTGATCGCATTCTGTTTACATCCCCGCGACCTTTCGACATTGCCGACGCGGCCGCCTGGTGGCTCTGCTACGAGACGTTGCAAATGGTCGACCGGGAACTCGCGTCCGTAGATGCGCTGCTGATAGACAAGCGGCGGTCGAGGTTTGCAGCTCGAAGCGTGAAGGGAGTAGAGGATCCCACGCGGTTAGCTCAACTCATTCCTACCACCGGATGGGAGCCGATAGATGCACGAGTGGTCGTATCGAATGTACCAGAGCTTGTTCGAAAACTTGGCGGCACTAGTCTTTACGGTGACAACGAACAGATTGCACTGCGTGAGCTTATTCAAAATGCCAGGGATGCATCCTGTGCCCTCGCGGCCATGCTCAGCACTCCGGTTCCACCCGTTTTAGTTCGATTGGAGAAAGACGACGGGGGAGATCACTGGCTTTCGGTGCACGACTCTGGAATCGGCATGTCGCGAGATGTCCTAACTGGGACCTTGCTGGACTTTGGTACTAGCTACTGGGGGTCAGACTTGATGCGATCGGAGTCGGTGGGTCTGGCTGCTAGCGGGTATCAACCTGTTGGGCGCTTCGGAATCGGCTTCTACTCCGTATTCATGCTTGGCAATTCCGTCCGAGTTATATCGAGGCGATTTGAGGAAGCTTCTGCCGACACCAAGGTCCTTGATTTTACAAACGGGGTATTAAGTCGGCCAATTTACAGAACGGCTACGACGGCAGAAGTTCGCCATATAGGCGGAACATCGGTACGAGTTAAATTGCTCACCGACCCGAACTCTGCGGAGGGTCTTCTCAGCAACGGCCACGGGGGCTTTATGTCCCTTAAGCAGTTGTGCGCGTACCTGGCTCCGACGCTTGATGCTGATCTAGACGTCGAGAGCTATGATGGAAATGTAGAAAGGGCCGTTTCGGCGTCTGACTGGACTGTAATTGACGGAGAAACGCTTCTTCGTCGGCTTTCTCCACTTTCGGAAGAAATGTACAGTCATGCGGACATAACTCTCGCCGATGTCGGGCAACACATGCGTGCGATAACTTCCAATTCTGGTGACGTTTTGGCGAGGGTTGCGCTTGATGTGAGCCCGGCTGCTCAGGGGTCAGATGGGGAGATGTATACGTTGAAAAGTGCGTGTACAGTCGGTGGCCTAAACGCATCGACTAGTATTCCAGGCATTGTAGGGGTCATGTCTTCTCAGGTGGCGACGGCGGACAGGTTCCGCGCTGAGCCGCTAGTCGATTCTGCCGCTTGGGCGGAGTGGGGCTCCCGGCAGGCGATTTTATGGTCAGAGTACGTCAACCAAGAGCATCGTGAGAACAGGTACTCCGGAATTGATGGCGTCGTCAGTATTCTTTGCCGCATTGGTGCGTCGACGGCAGATATTTATGTTGCATGGACTGCAGATGGCGGTTTAAATGCGCAGGAGCTTCGCTCTTGGTTCAGCGATCGTGACGAAGTTCTGGCCGTTGACGACTTTTTCCTTGACATTCGTCCGGGTGCTGATGGGCAGGCAGAGTTTTGGCACAGTGAGGAGCATTTGCAGATAGAACTAGACGATAATGTTGTATTTCTATTGGGCAATGATGGATCGTCAGCTAACTGGTCACTCTTAGGCACTGCCCTTCAAGATGCCACGTATCGGCCCCAGTCGTGGGTATCTCCGTCGGCGCGATCTCCTCAGGAGTGGTATTACTTTGTTCAAGCGGACGCTCGGGGGGTTGCGCTCCGTTTGCTAGCCGAAGCATGGGACGTGTCACTAGGTGAAGTTCTGGATAATACCGACATGATTCATGATCGTTACATCGATCGCATTGGTGTTTCTATGTCGGACTCGGCGCATGTGTTGGACGGGTCTCCCTCTTGGAGGGTGAAGCGCGCCAATAGGATGTAGATCGAAATGCGCAAGCCCGGGGTCGAGGCAGAGAGGTTGCCCCTTACGACACAGTCAGGCGAGGTGGACGAACGCGCCCCGGCGGGACGCGCCGCGGCTGCGCTGATCGGCGAGGACGCCGTCGCGGAGGTGCACGGGGATCCGCTCGCGCGGCCAGACGCGCTCGGCGTCGCGGGCGGCGTCCCTCTCGGACGGTGTCGCGGCGGCGGTGGCCGCGCGTATCGCGTAGGCGGCAGCACCGAGGTCGTGCACGGCGACGTGGGCGACCTCCACCGCCTGTCCGGTCGTGAGCGCGGCCGATCGCGCCGGATCCGGCAGCTCCTTCCCGGCCGCGCTCGCGCGGAACGACTGCTGATGCGACTGCTTCATCGGCACCTCGCTAGGCACCCAGCCACGGGCGACGTCGAGCGCCTCGCGGAGGATCGGATCGCCCGGCCGCTCGGCCTTGAACAGCGGCAGCACGTGCTCCACGCACGCGACCGCCCACAGCGCCAGCGCCCGGTGGTCCTCGTCCGTCAGCGGGCCGCGGCGGCCGACGGGGACGAGGGCGGGACCGCGGTCGGTCGGGACGATGGGCATGTGTGGAGCCTGCCAGCGGTCGGATCGCGACACCAGGGCCGGCGAGGTGTTGATCGATCGATCACGTCCGCGGATGTGATCGACCGATCAAGCGCCCCACTCCGCGACCACGTCCGACCCGACCTTCACGATCAGCACCGCCACCACCACGATGAACGCGATGCGGATGAAGCGGCTGCCGCGGGCGACGGCCATGCGGGATCCCGCGTAGCCGCCCAGCATGTTGGCGACGCCCATGCCGAGCGCGAGCGCCCAGAGCACGTGCCCCTGCGGGATGAAGAACGCGAGGGCGCCGAGGTTCGTCGCGACGTTCACGATCTTCGCCTTGGCGCTCGCGAGCACGAAGTCGTAGCCCAGCGCGGTGATGAGCGCGATGATCAGGAAGGTGCCCGTGCCGGGGCCGATGAGCCCGTCGTAGAAGCCGATCACGACGCCGAGCAGCGCCGCGATCCCGTGGTGCCTCCGGCCCGTGTGGCGGAGCGCGGCCACATCACCGAGCCGCGGGCGGGCGATGGTCACGACGGCCACGATGATGAGCGCGACCACCACGAGCGGCTTGAACACCGACGCGGGCAGGAGCGCCGCGAGGCTCGCGCCGCCGTACGCACCGACCAGCGCGACCGCGGCCATGGGCAGGGCCGTGCGGAGGTCCGGGTGCGTCCGCCGGTACCAGGTGACCGCGCTCGTCGTCGTGCCGAACAGGGACGCGAGCTTGTTGGTCGCGAGCGCCTCCACCGGCGTGATCCCCGGCACGAGCAGCAGCGCCGGCAGCTGCAGCAGCCCTCCGCCGCCGACGACAGCGTCGATCCAGCCGGCGGCGAGCGCGGCCAGCAGCATGAGGAGCGCGACCGTGAGGGTGATCTGGCCGAGGGATCCGCCGATGTCCATCCGAGTCCTCCGTCACCGGCCGCCGGTCGGCGTGCGCGCGACCAGCCTTCCACGCGCGCGGTGACGCCCGCGGCCTCGTGGTCCGCCGCGCCCCGGCGATACGGTGGCGAGGCGCCCGCCATCCGTCTGGCCGCCAGCGCGACGCGCACCGCACGGGCCGAGGAGACGACATGCGCACGAGCCCCCGTCGTGAGGAGCACCGTGGCTGACCGCGGCCTCTACGCGGGCGCCGCGCTGGCCCTCGAGCGCGCGACCGCATCCGACAGCGACCTGTGCGGCCCGATCGTCGCGGCGATCGGCGTGAGCGGTGCCGCCGTCTCGACCCTCGGGGATCCGCTCGGCAACGAGACCCTGTGCGCGTCCGACGACCACGCGGCGCGTCTCGACGAGATCCAGCTCGACCTCGGCGAGGGCCCCTGCTGGGTGGCCGCGGGATCCCGGCGCCCGGTGCTCGAGCCCGACATGCGGAACCCCTCCGACACCTCCTGGCCGCTCGCCGGGCACGCGATGCTCGCGAACGGCCTCGGTGCCGTCTTCGCGTTCCCGCTCGTGGTCGCCGGCCTCAGCCTCGGCGCGGTCGACCTCTACTCCCGCACCGCCCTGGACATCTCCGACCAGGAGGTCACCGACGCGACCTCGCTCTCGCGCATCGTGGCCCGTCAGGTGCTGCGCCGTGCGCTCCTGTCCGCCGACCTGCCCCAGGAGGAGTCGGACGCCTGGGAGGGCCGGTTCTCGCGCCGCGAGGTGCACCAGGCCACGGGCATGGTGGTGGCGCAGATGGGCATCCCCCCGGACGACGCCCTCCTCGTCCTCCGCGGCCACGCCTTCGCCACCGGGCGGAGCGTCCGCGACGTCGCCGAGGACGTCGTGGGCCGCGTGCTCGACTTCAGCCCGGACCGCTGACGCGGACCACGACCGACCGACCGTCCGAACGACCCAGAGGAACCACGCCGATGCCGGAGACCCGGGAAGAGCTGCTCGTCCACACCTTCGTCCACCTCGCCGACTCGCTCGTGAGCGACTTCGACGTGCTCGACCTGCTCCAGACCCTCGTCGACCAGGCCACGCTCCTGTTCGACGCCAGCGCGTCCGGCATCATCATCGGCCCCGACGACCAGCACCTCGAGGTGGTCGCCTCCACGAGCGAGCGGAGCCGGCTCGTCGGCCTCATGCAGCTCGAGGTCGGTGAGGGGCCGTGCGTCGAGGCCGTGACCACCGGCCGCGTGGTGTCGGTCGAGGACGTGCGCGGGATGCGGGACCGCTGGCCCGCCTTCGCGGCGCTGGCCGCGGGCGCCGGGTACCTGTCGGTCCACGCGATCCCGCTGCGCCTCCGCGGGCAGGTCATCGGGTCCCTCAACCTGTTCCGCGAGCACGAGGGCATGCTCAACGACGCCGACGCGACGGCCGCGCAGGCGCTCGCCGACGTGGCGACCATCAGCGTCCTGCAGGAGCGCACGATCCGCGACAGCACGATCGTGCGCGACCAGCTCCGGCACGCGCTCGACAGCCGGGTGCTCATCGAGCAGGCGAAGGGCGTCATCGCGCACACGCACGGCGTCGACATGGACGAGGCGTTCCGGCTGATCCGCGACCACGCACGACGCGCGAGCGCGCCGATGCCCGAGGTCGCCGCGGGGATCGTCGATGGCCGTGTGACGCTGGGCGCCGCCGGGCGGCACCAGCCGCGACGCGGTCAGCCGCGCGCGCCGGCCAGGATCGCGTCCAGCGTCCCGAGCCCCTCCCACACGTGCGCGCGGATGCCCGCCGCCCGGGCGGCGTCCACGTTCGCGGGCTTGTCGTCGACGAAGAGGATCCGCTCGGCCGTGCTCCCGAGTCGCGCCACCGCGAGCGGCCAGACGGCGGGGTCGGGCTTGGCCATGCCGATGCGCGCGCTCGTCATGACGTGCTCGAAGCGGGATCCCCAGCCGTCGGGATCCTCCAGCACGTCGGCGAGCTCGTGCGGGGCGTTGGACAGCACGGCGAGCCGGTAGCCCGCGGCGATGGCGCGGTCGAGGCCGGTGAGCGTCGCGTCGTCCGGCGAGCCCCAGCGGCGCTGCTCGATGGCGACGAGCTCGGCGAGCCGGTCCGGGTCGGGGTCGGCGGCGTCCACGTCGGCGGCGACGGCTGCCCAGAACGCCCGGGCGCTCCCACCCCGGTCGTACTCCTGCCGGTGCGCGTCGAAGGCCGCGCGGACGCGCGCCTCTGCGTCCTCGCCCGTGACGCCCGTTGGATCCAGCGCCCGGGTGAGCGCGCCGATGTCGTCGGGCCGCGTGATCAGCACGCCGCCGATGTCGAACAGGAGCCAGGTGAGCGCGGGGTCGCGGGTGTCGGGCACGGTACTCCTCGGGGTCGGGGTCGGGTCCCTCCGAGCATGCCCGCTCCCGCGCCGCGGTGCCCGGCCCTCCCCGACCCGTGCCGGCGGCGGTCGAGGTGCGCGGGATCCGCGCGGCCGACGCCGCGACGCCCCCTCGCGGCCCCGTGCGACCCCGCCCCGGCCCTGTACTACACTCGATCCCGGTGGCGTGTCCGAGCGGCCTAAGGAGCACGCCTCGAAAGCGTGTGTGGGGGAGACTCCACCGTGGGTTCAAATCCCACCGCCACCGCCAGCAGGATCCGGCACCGCGCCTCGCGCGGAGCCCCGGTCCGCGCGAAGGGCCCCGGGAGACCGGGGCCCTTCGTCGTCGGTGCGCCGCCCGAAGCCCGCCCCGCTCGGATCCCCGCGTGCGCCCTCGCCTCCCGCACAGCCCCGCGGAGGATGCTCGTGCTCGCGCATCCGGAACACCGCCGGCCGTCGGCCGCCGCGTCCCGCCATGATGGGCGCCGGCTCTCCTCCTCCCGCGGGGATCCTCCTCCCGCGCACCGAGATCGGAGCACCGCCATGTCCCACCCCGTCGAGCCCCCGCCCGAGGCGCCCGCCCGGGGCGTCACCCCGGGCGTCCTGCTCGCGGCCGAGTGGTCGTGGCGCCTGCTCGTCATCGGCATCGCGATCGCCGCGGCCGTCTGGCTCCTCCTCGCCGTCAAGGAGGTGGTCATCCCGTTCCTCGTCGGCCTCCTCGTCTGCGCGCTGCTCGAGCCGCTCGTGGCCGGGCTCCGGCGGCGCAGGTGGCCTGCCTGGGTCGCCATCACGTCGACGCTCCTCGGCACCGCGGTCGTCATCTCGGCGCTGGTCCTGCTGCTCGTCACCGAGGTCCGCACGGGCATCCCCACCCTGCAGCGGGAGGCGATGGACCGGTTCGACGCGGCCCGCGACCTCCTCGCGCAGCCGCCGTTCAACGTGGTGCCGTCCGACTACGACGCGCTCGTCGCCTCCGCCGGGAAGGCGCTCGAGAGCAGCCGCGAGGCCGTGCTCACGGGGGCGCTCGACGCCGGGCTCGGGGTCGGCCACCTCGTCACGGGCGCGCTCCTCGCCTTCTTCACCATCGTCATCGTGCTGGTCGACGGTCGGGGCATCTGGCGCTTCGTGGTCGGCGTGTTCCCGCGGCGGGCGCGTCCCGCCATCGACGGCGCCGGCCGCGCCGGATGGGGCACGCTCTCCGCCTTCACGCGCGTGCAGATCTTCGTCGCGGCCGGCAACGCGGTCGGCATCGGCCTCGCCGCGTGGCTCCTCGGCCTGCCCCTCGCCGTCCCCATCGCCGTGGTCGTGTTCCTCGCCTCGTTCATCCCGGTGGTGGGCGCCATCGTGTCGGGCGCGTTCGCCGTCGTCATCGCGCTGGTGTTCGTGGGGCCGTTGCAGGCCGTCATCATGCTGGCCGCCGTCATCGGCGTGCACCTGCTCGAGTCGCATGTGCTGCAGCCTCTCGTCATGGGCGGGGCCGTCCACGTCCACCCGCTCGCGGTGGTGCTCGCGGTCGCGGCGGGCTCCTACGTCGGCGGCGTGGCCGGCGCCCTGTTCGCGGTGCCGTTCGTCGCGACGCTCAACGTGATGATCCGGTACATCGCCGGCGACCGCGGGAAGGCCCGGACCCCCGCCGTAGGATCGGTCTGACGCACCTGCGGAGTCGACGGAGCCGCCCGCGCACGTCTCTACCGGGAGGAACCCCACCATGACCGAGGAGAACTACTCGAACCCGGACCGCAACCTCGGGATGGAGCTCGTGCGGGCCACCGAGGCCGCGGCCATCCGCTCCGCCCCCTTCATCGGCAAGGGCGACAAGAACGCCGCCGACGGCGCCGCGGTCGACGCCATGCGCAAGTTCCTCGGCACCGTCGCGTTCGACGGCCTCGTCGTCATCGGCGAGGGCGAGAAGGACGAGGCGCCCATGCTCTTCAACGGCGAGCACGTCGGCAACGGCTTCGGCCCCGCGTGCGACATCGCGGTGGATCCCATCGACGGCACGAGCCTCACCGCCGCCGGCCGCATGAACGCCCTCTCCGTCATCGCGGTGAGCGACCGCGGCAGCATGTTCGACCCGTCCGCGGTCTTCTACATGGACAAGCTCGTCACCGGCCCCGAGGGCCGCGGCGTCGTCGACCTCGACCGCCCCATCGGCGAGAACATCCGCGCGCTCGCCGACGCGAAGGGCCTCGCGGTGGAGGACATGCAGGTCGCCGTCCTCGACCGGCCGCGGCACGCGGACCTCATCGCGCAGATCCGCGCGGCGGGCGCCTCGACCCGCCTCCTGCTCGACGGCGACGTGGCCGGCGGCATCAACGCGGCTCGCCCCGACTCGCGCATCGACATGTGCGTCGGCATCGGCGGCACCCCCGAGGGCATCATCACGGCCTGCGCCATCAAGGCCCTCGGCGGCGTGCTCCTGTCGCGCCTCGCGCCAAAGGACGACGCGGAGCGGCAGCGCGCGGTCGACGCCGGCCACGACCTCGACCGGATCCTCGACCAGGACGACCTCGTCACCGGCGACAACGCGTACTTCGTCGCCACGGGCGTCACCGACGGCGCGCTCGTCGCGGGCGTCACCCGCCACCGCGGCATGATCCGCACCTCGAGCATCGTGCTCCGCTCGCACTCGGGCACCATCCGCCGCGTGGAGGCCGACCACCTGGTCTCCAAGTGGTACAGCTCCGCGAGCTGAGCCGCGGATCCGCCGCCCGGATCGCCGGAGGAGAAGCGGCGTACGTTCGAGACCGGGGGCGATGACGCCCGCCGTGCTCTCGGAGGGAACCACATGACCAGGACACACCGGACGCTCGCGGTCATCGCGGCGGCGGTCACGGCCACGCTGCTGGCGGGATGCGGATCCGGCGGCTCGGGCGCCGCCGACGCCTCCTTCACCACGGAGGCCACGGGCACCCTGAAGGCCTGGGCGTTCGACGGCGCGGACGACGTGGGCGAGGCGCGCATGGCGCACGCGGCGGAGGCGCTCGACGGCGTCACCATCGACCTCGACGCCACCGCCTTCGACGCGCAGAAGTTCACCACCCGGGTCGCCAGCGGCCAGACCCCCGACGTCGTGCAGATGGACCGCCAGTTCGTGGCGACCTACGCGGCGCAGGACCTGATCCTCCCGCTCGACGAGTGCTACGCCGTGAACGACGTCGACCCGGAGGAGCGCTTCTACGAGTCCGTCACGAACGACATCCGGTACGACGACGCGATCTGGGCGGTGCCGCAGTTCTTCCAGCCGCCGGCGATCATCCTCAACGAGCGCGTGCTCTCCGCGGCCGGCGTCACGGCCGACCAGTTCGACACCTCGAAGCCCGACCAGCTGCTCGACGCGGTCGGGAAGGTGTACCAGGAGTCCGGCGGCGACCCCGCGGTGCTCGGCCTCGACGCCGTGCCCACCAGCCAGGCGGCCCTCTGGATGCTCGGCTTCGGCGGCCAGCTCGTCGACGACGACGGCCAGCCCACCCTCGACGACCCGTCCAACCTGCCCGGCCTCGAGTTCCTGAAGGAGCTGTCCGACGCGCAGGGCGGCTACGCGAAGGGGAAGAGCTTCACCGACGCCTTCGACACCTTCGGCGACGGCAACCAGTTCGTGAAGGACCAGGTCGGGGCGCAGGTCGACGCCCAGTGGTACCTCAACGTCGTGGCGCCGTACCGCGACGACATCGACATCTCCGCGGTGCCGTTCCGCGACCAGGACGGCGAGCCGTTCTCGGTCGCCGGGGGATCCGCGTTCGTGATCCCGGCGGGCGCCGGCGAACAAGGACGCCGCGTGCGCCTGGATGCTCGACCTCACGAGCCAGGAGGCGTGGGAGGCCGCGGGCGACGTGCGCGCCGCGACCGTCACGGAGAACGGCGGCATCAACACGGGCCTGTTCACCGGGTCGCCGGCCGCCGACCAGGCGGTCCGCGAGGCCCACGTGGTGCCGAGCGGCGACGACGGCATCGACCAGGCCATCGGCACGTTCTATGACGTGGTGGCGGAGGGGCGCTCCATCGGCGGGTCCCCGGCCGGCCAGCAGATCCAGAGCGAGCTGCAGAACGCCGTCGCCTCCACCCTCCTCGGCGACAAGACGCCCGAGGAGGCGCTCGGCGACGCGCAGACCGCGGCCATGCGGGCCTACGAGCAGGCGGCCCGCTGATCCGGCGCTGACGTGCACATGGCGTGATCAGGGCGCCCGGCTACGCTGTGACCGGGCGCCCGACCGCGCTCCCGGACGACGGATCAGTACCCGGAACGCGACAAGACTGGCCGTAGGGAACAGCCATGTCGTGGATCGTCCTCATCGTGTCCGGGGTGCTGGAGGCCGTCTGGGCCACCGCCCTCGGGAAGTCCGCCGGCCTCACGAAGCTCGGGCCGACGATCGTGTTCGCCGTGACCGTCGTGCTCAGCATGGTGGGCCTCGCCTACGCCATGCGGGAGATCAGCACGGGCACCGCCTACGCCGTGTGGGTGGGCATCGGCGCGTCGCTGACCGTGACGTACGCGATCGTGACCGGCGCCGAGCCCGCGAGCGTCGTCAAGATCCTGCTGCTGCTCGGCCTCGTCGGCTGCGTGATCGGCCTGAAGCTCGTCGACACCGGCCACTGACCCGCGCCGCGCCTCGGCCGAGGCGCGGCACGGCCGGGCGTCAGCCCTTGCGGCCCTGCGTCGCGATGCCCTCCACGAAGTACCGCTGCCCGAACGCGAACAGCAGCAGCATCGGCAGGGTCACGAGCAGCGCCGCGACCATCACCAGCTGGTAGTCGCCCTGGCCGCCGTTCGTCGGGCTGAACGCCGTCATCGCGTACGAGAGGCCGAGCGGCACGGTGAAGCCCTCGACGCTGCCGGCGTTGAGGTAGATGAGCGACGCCTGCAGGTTGTTCCAGCTGGCCTGGAACTCGAAGATGAAGATGATGACGAACGACGGGATCGACAGCGGCAGCGCGATCCGCCGGAACATCCCGAAGTAGCTCGCCCCGTCGAGCCGGGCCGCCTCGAACAGCTCCTTCGGCAGGCCGAGGAAGAACTGGCGCTGCAGGAAGATGTAGAACGCCGAGCCGAACAGGTTCATGCCGAACAGCGGGATCCACGTGCCGATGAGCCCGAGGTTCTTCCAGATGAGGAACTGCGGCACCATCGTCACCGCGCCGGGCAGCATCATCGTGGCGAGCACCAGGCCGAAGAGCAGCTTCCGCCCCGGGAACCGGAAGTACGCGAACCCGAACGCCACGAGCGCGCTCGACAGCGAGACCAGGGCGGCGGCGATGAGGGCGATCGCGAGGCTGTTCCCCATCCAGCCGAGCAGCGGCAGCTGCTCCCGCACCTCGACGTAGTTCTGCGGCGTGAAGGTGCGCGGCCAGAGCGCGTTGTCGAACACCTCGCCGCGCGGCTTGAGGCTCGCGGCGAGCAGCCAGGCGAACGGGTACAGGAACAGCAGCGCGAAGCCCACGAGCACCGCGGCGATGAGGGTGCGGGCGATCCGGGAGCGCACGCGCCGCCCGCGGTCGGGGTCGCGGCGGGTCGGCCGGACGTCGCGGGACGGCATCGGGGTGAGGGCGGCGGCGAGGCGCGGATCCCCCGTGGCGGCCGCGGGCGGAGCGGGCTCGTCGGACGCGGGCTGGGTCGGCGTGCGGTCGGTGACGGCCATCAGCGATCCCCCTCGTAGTAGACGAACCGGTTGCTCAGCTTCACCTGCACGAGCGTGATGACGAGCACGATCACGAACAGCAGCCACGCCATCGCGGCCGCGAACCCGAAGTCGAACGAGCGGAACGCCTGCTGGAACAGGTACACGCCGTAGAAGAGCGACGAGTCGGGGGAGGCGTTCGTCTGGTCGCGCCAGAACAGCAGGTACGCCTGGTCGAACACCTGCAGGGCCGCGATGGTGAGCACGACGACGTTGAAGAAGATCGCGCCGGAGATCATCGGCACGGTGATGGAGAAGAACTGCCGGACCGGACCGGCGCCGTCGAGCGCGGAGACCTCGTAGAGCTCGCGCGGCACGTCCTTGAGGGCCGCGAGGAAGATCACCATGGTGCCGCTGACGCCCCAGAGCGTCATGAGCACGATGGACGGCTTCACCCAGTCGGGGTCGATGAGCCACTGCGGGCCGTCGATGCCGATGGCCTCGAGCCCCTGGTTCACGGCGCCCGTGTTGCCGTTGAGGAGCAGGAGGAAGACGCTGGCGGTCGCGACCGTGGGGGTCATCTTGGGCAGGTAGTAGAGCGTGCGGAACAGGCCCGCGCCGCGGCCGAGGCGGGCCAGGAGGATCGCGAGCAGGAGCGCGAGGCACACCTCGAACGGCACCGCGAGGATCGCGTAGAAGAGCGTGTTGCCGAGGGAGAGCGCCACGCGCGGGTCCGTGAAGAGCCGCTCGTAGTTCTCGGTGCCGACCGGCGTGGCCACGTCGGTGGCGAGGTTGTAGTCGCTGAACGAGACCACGAGGCTGTAGATCATCGCGCCGAGCGTGAAGACGAGGAAGCCGACGATCCACGGGCTGATGAAGAGGTAGCCCGCGATGGCCTCGCGGCGGGCCATGCGGGAGCGGCGGGGACGGGGAGGCCGGTCGGCGGTGCTGCTGCGCGGAGGGCGGCTCGTCGTCGTCATGGTGGTCCTCGTCGACTGGGGATCGGAGCGGCACCGCTCCTCCTGCCGACCCTACCTCCGCTCCTCCTCGACGACCGGGCGGGGTGTCCCGGGCCGGCTGCCCGGGCCGGGCACCGGCGCGGGCATGATGGCGGGATGGTCCGCATCGCCGAGGAGCTCCCCGCACGCGACGAGCTGCTCGACCTCTACGGGGCCGTCGGGTGGAGCGTCTACACGCGCGACCCGGAGCGGCTCGAGCGGGCGCTCGCCGGATCCGACCTGGTCGCCACCGCGCGCGACGACGACGGACGCCTCGTCGGGCTCGTGCGCACGGTGGGCGACGGGGTGTCGATCTGCTACCTCCAGGACCTCCTCGTGCACCCCGGATCCCAGCGCGGTGGCATCGGCCGCGCGCTCGTCGAGCACGTGCGCGACCGGGCGGCCGCGGGCGTCCTCCTCGTGCTCACCACCGACGCCGGCGGCACCGAGGACGGCCACCGCTCGCACCCCTTCTACCGCGCGCTCGGATTCGCGGCGCACGGGGAGCAGGGGCTCGCGGCCTTCTCGCTGCGGGTCTGAGCGCACGGCGCCGGCGGTGCCGCCGCCGCCGCTCACGCGAGCTCGATCCGGTCGTCGAGGTCGAGCCGATCGAGCAGCGCGGAGTCGTGGCTGACGATCACGAGCGCGCCCCGGTAGGCCCGCAGCGCCTCGACGAGGCGGTCGGCGCCCGCCATGTCGAGGTCGTTGGTCGGCTCGTCGAGCACGAGGAGCTGCGGCGGCGGATCCGCCAGCAGCAGTCCCGCGAGGGCCACGCGGAACCGCTCTCCGCCGGACAGCGTCGCCGCGGTCCGGTCGACGGCGGCGCCCCGGATCTGGAAGCGCGCCAGGCGGTTCCGGAGCTCGCGGGGAGGCACGTCGGGCGCGTCCCGCCGCACGTTCTCGAGCACGGAGAGGGCGGCGTCGAGGCCGTCGCGACCCTGCGGCAGGTAGCCGACCCGATCCGTGAGGGCGCGGGCGCCCGTGCCGGGCAGCGGATGCGGGCGCGCGTCGGGCGAGCCGACCAGCAGCGCCAGCAGGGACGACTTCCCGACGCCGTTCGCGCCGGTGACGGCGATGCGCTCCGGGCCCTGCACCACGCGCGTGCGGCCGCGGACCGTGATCTCGGCGAGGCGCCGCGAGGCGGGCAGCGCCGGATCCGGCAGGTCGAGCCGCAGGGGCGCGTCCTGCCGCAGATGCACCTCGGCATCCGCGACCGCGTCCGCGGCCTGTCGCTCCGCGTCCGCGTGCGCGCGCCGCAGCCGTCCGGCGGTCGCCTCCGCGTGCTGCCGCCGCTGGTTCGCGACGATGCGCGGCATCGACTCGCCGGCCCGCGCCCCGGCCTTCGCGCGGCGGGCGATGGAGGTCTCCGCCTCGATCCGCTGCCGTCGCTCGGCCCGGTGCGCCTGCTCGGCCGCCCGGATCCGCCGTTCGGCGACGGCCCGCTCGCCGGCCACGCGCTCCTCGTGCGCCCGGTAGGTGCCGCCGGTGACGGTGATCCGGCCGTCGCGGAGCTCGGCGACCTCGTCCACGTGCTCCAGCAGCTCCCGATCGTGGCTGACGACCACGAGCGCGCCGCGCCAGCCGTCGACCAGGTCGAGCAGGATGCCGCGCGCCCGGCCGTCGAGGCTGTTGGTCGGCTCGTCGAGGATCGCGACGGGACGCCCGCGCAGGCGCACCCCGCTGATGGCGACGAGCACGGCCTGGCCGCCGGAGAGCGTCGCGACGGGCCGGTCGAGGTCGTCCTCGGCCAGGCCGACGTCCTGGAGCGCGGCGGCCGCGCGCGACTCCACGTCCCACTCGTCGCCGAGCGCCGCGAAGTGGGCGGGGTCGGGATCGCCGTCGAGGATCGCGCGGAGCGCCCGGATGCGGGCGCGCACCCCGAGCAGGTCGGCGACGGTGTCGTCGGGTCCCGTGCGGAGGCGCTGCGGCAGGTGGTCGACCGGGCCGCTCGTGGCGACGGATCCGGACGCGGGCACGAGGTCGCCGACGACGAGCCGCACGAGCGTGGACTTCCCGGCGCCGTTGCGGCCGACGAGCCCGGTCGTGCCGCGGCCGAACGCGGCGGTGGCGGAGTCGAGCACGACGTCGCCGTCGGGCCAGGAGAACGAGCAGTGGTCGAGCGTGATGGATGGTGCGGTGGGCATGGGCCCTCCCCGATGGTCGATGCGGGTGCACGACGACCACCGGTCCGCGGAGGCGGACGGCGCGGCCCGCGACGGTGGGCGGGCGCGAGGGGTCGTCAGTGCGTGAGCAGCTGCTGCGCGTGCGGCGCAGTACCGGGGATGAGGCGCAACGTCCCGACTTCCATGCGGTGGGCCCCCGTGTCCGCGGCCGGACCGACCGGCCGGTGTGTCGGCCGCACCGGAGGCGTCGGGTCGCGACGGGGTACCCGACGACCGTACGCGTCCGGGGCGGCGCGGGGCAAGGGTGCGCCTTCGACTCGGGTGGGCGCCCGCCGGGGCCGGGATGCGCGAGCCGTCAGCGCGGCAGGGCGCGGGCCCGCTGCGGGTCCTCGAGGAGGAGGACGACGCCGTCGATGTCGAGGCTGCCGGGGAAGTTCAGGTGCGTGAAGCGGCCGTCGGGGTCGTAGGAGGCGGTGGGCGCCGTGATCCGGGATCCGCGCACCGCCGCGATGAGGGCAGCTGCCCGTTCGGGCGTGATCGTCGTGGTCGGCCCGATCGCCGGGACGACGCAGAAGCGGCCCCCGCCGGCGAGGTCGAGGCGGAGCACGAGGGGATCCCGGCGCGGACGCTTGCGCGGGCGGTCGTACCGCGACTCCGGCGGCTCCTGCGGCTGCTCGACGCGCGCGCCGACCAGGTCGGCGAAGGGACGCTCCTGCCCGCGGAGACGGAGGACGCCGCGGTCCGCGTCGACGTCGAGCCCGGGCGTCACGCGGGTGATGACGAGGAGGACGAGCGCGCAGAGGGCGAGGACGCCGAGCACGGTGACGGACGCGACCGTGAGCCAGCCGCCGCCGATGCGCTCCTCGAGCCGCGCGCCCAGCCAGGCGGACGGACGCCAGCCGACGTACGAGGCCACGAAGATCCAGATCGTGCCGATGACGAGCCGCTGCCGGTAGGTGGGCGGCGGGATCCGCACCCACCCGTCGTCGGCCACGCGTCAGCTCCCGTCCGCAGGGCGGGTGGGCGCGTCGTCCTCGGCTCCCGCGACTGCCGCGGCTGCGGAGGCCGCGCGCTGGTCGGCAGCACGGCGGGCGTCGCGGCGGGTCACGAGGAACGTGACGATGCCGCAGGGGAGCATGACGAGCGCGACCCCGAGCACCGGGACGCCCACCCGCCCGAAGAGCGCGGTCGGATCCTGCACGGCGATGACCGACGCGCCCAGGCCCATCGCGGTGGCGAGCCCGGCGAGGACGTACTGCCCCCGGACGGAGACGCGATCGCGGGCGGCCGTGCCCGTGGGGCGGACGTTCCGGGCGCCCGTGCCGAGCCCGCGCTGCCCGGCGGCCGCCGAGGCCTCCGCGGTGCCGCTGCCGTCGATGAGCGCCGCGGTGTCCTCGCGCGTCAGGTGCCCGGGGAACTCCACATGGGCGAACCGCCCGTGCGGGTCGTCCTTCGAGCGGGGCGGGGCGATGCGGGATCCGTCGACGAGGGCGAGGAGGGCGTCCCGCTGCGGGGCGTCGATGCGCTCGCCCGTGCGCGTGGAGACGACGACGCTGCAGCTCTCCCCGCCGGTCGTCGTGAGACGCAGCACGAGCGTGTCGTCGCCGTCCCATCCGGCGAGCTCGATCCGGGCGCCGGTGACCTCGGCGAAGCCCCACTCCCGCCGGCCGATGCGGAGGAGGCCGCGCGCGGCGTCGACGGCGGGCGGCTGGGTGCGCTCGAGGACGACGAGGTAGGCGATGCCCACCACGACGACAGCGAGGAGGAGGGGGAGGCCGACCCGGATGAGCGGGGACGGGCCGACCGCCTCGTCCACGATGCGCGCCAGGCCGCCGACGGGAGTCCAGGCGAAGAGCGACACGAGCGCGAGCGATGCCGCGGTGAGCAGCCACCGGTGCCGCGCGGTCGGGGACGGGATGCGCACCCAGGCGCCGCTGCTCATGCTCCGACCCTAGGGCGATGGACGGGTCGCGACGGACCGCCGGTCACCCCGCGGCGGGCTCGTCCCACCCCTGCTGCGGGGTGTCGCAGGTGCCGCGGAACACGTACTGCGACGGCAGCTTGCGCTCGCGGCTGGACCAGTCGATCGCGGGGCGGCGGGCCTCCGGCGGCAGGTAGCCGAGCCGGTACACGGCCATGAGCTGCAGCTCCGGCGGCACGCGGAGCAGCTCCTGGACGCGCGACCACTGCTCCCGGATCTCCATCGGGAACGACACGAACTGGATCCCCATCCCGATCTCGCCCGTGGTCAGCCACACGTTCTCCATGGCCGCGCCCATCGAGAAGACGGAGTAGAACGACGCGAGGGACTCGGGGCGCTCCTCGGCTCGGTCGAGCATCACGCCGATGAGGAGGGGGCTGCCCGCGACGAGGCGCCGGTTCTCGCGTCCGAGCGTGCGCGGGACCTGGTGCGAGTTCATCAGCAGCTGGCCCCGGCGGGTGAACGCCTGCCGCGTGAAGGGGCGCAGCGGCACGGGCAGCCGGTCGAAGAGCATGCCGTCGCGGCGGCGGTCCATCTCCTCCTGCGAGAAGCGGAAGTAGTGCTTGTAGCGCTCGAAGAAGGTGCCGTTCGACATCGTCTCCGTCATGCTCGCGCCGCTGATGTCGGCGATGCGCTCGATGGTGTCCCGCTCCTCGATGAGCACGAACCGCCATGGCTGGCTGTTGAGCTGCGAGGGCGCGCGGCCGGCGACCTCCATCAGGAGCCGCTGGTGCTCCTCGCTCACGGGGTCGGGCAGGAAGGCGCCGTTGGTGGTCTTCCGGGCGCGCAGGACGTCGAGGAACTCCATGGGTCAACTCCAGGCGGTGAGGGTGCTCGCGGCGAACCAGGGAGCGGCGGTCAGGGCGAGGGCGGGATGGCGCCGGGTGCGGGTGCCCGCGCGGGGCAGCGCGGCGAGGGTGAGCAGGGCGGGCGCGAGCGCCGCGGCGCAGCGGCGCGCGGCGGGGCGCGCGGACGGGCCCGCCCAGAGCGGCGCGGCGAGCGCGACGGCGGTGAGCGCGCACGTGAGCACGTAGGCCCGGTGGTGGAGGCG
Source organism: Clavibacter sp. AC415 (assembly GCF_979252985.1). Lineage (NCBI taxonomy): Bacteria > Bacillati > Actinomycetota > Actinomycetes > Micrococcales > Microbacteriaceae > Clavibacter > Clavibacter sp. AC415. The sequence continues at coordinate 42,582 of NZ_CEEDAR010000006.1, forward strand.
GAGCTCGGGCCGCGGCGGGAGGATCCGCGCAGCCGCGGCGGTCCCGATGCCGCAGCTCACGAGGTACGCGGCCCCCGCGGCGGCGAAGGCGGCGCGGATCGCGGGGCTCCCGTGGCCGGTCCGACGGCGGTCTCGAGTGGCGATCGCGGCTCCGTGCTCCCGGCGCGTCCGGCAGCCGGGCGGTCGCCCGCGGACCCCTCCGACGCTAGTCCGGGCCGGCGGCACGCGGCCGGGCGGCGGCGGAGGCGCTCAGGAGCGGGCAAGATCCGCAGGCAGCCCCGGGCGCCGGCGTCCCCGCCGCTCCGGTTGGATGGACGCATGCCGACCCCCGCGCCCGCGCGCCTGCTCCTCACCCGCCACGCGCAGACGCCGTGGAACCGGGAGTACCGCTACAACTCGCGCACCGACGTCGACGTCGGCGACGACGCCGCGGACCAGCTGGCGCCCCTCGCGGCCCGGCTGCGCGGGGAGGGCGTGGAGCGGATCCTCACCAGCACGCTCGTCCGCGCCCGCAGCACGGCGCGCATCCTCCAGGAGCAGGGCGTGGCGCCGGGCGTCGTCCCCGAGGCGCGGGCCGAGCTGGTGGAGCTCGACTTCGGCGGCTTCGAGGGGATCACGCGCGACGAGCTCCGCGGGCCCGTGCACGGGGCGGCCTTCGCGGCCTGGCTCACGGGCGAGGACGGCGAGCCGGCGGCTCCCGGGGGCGAGACGTGGGCGTCCGCGGCGGTGCGCGCGCGGGCCGTGCTCGACGACGTCGCGGCGGATCCGCGCACCACCCTCGTGGTCGCCCACGGCTACCTGCTGCGCGTCCTCTACCTCACGGCCCTCGGGCGCTCGCCGGCGCTCACGCGCTCGCTGGTGTGGGCGAACGGGCAGCTCATCGGGCTGGAGCGCGACCACGACGGCGGGTGGCGGGAGGCCGCGCCGGACGCCGCGCAGGACGCCGTGCCGGACGGCACTCCCGACGCCCGCGGCTAGTCGTCGGCGCCCGTGGGATCCGCGGCGCTCGCCGGGTAGCGCAGCTCGAACACGACGTCGTCGAGCGCGCCCGTCCAGACCATGTCGTCCCCGCGGCGTGCGAGCGGGCCGTCGGTGGGGTCGATGGCGTCCGCGAGGCCGAGCCCCGCGATCCACGCCTCGACGACCTCGCGCCGCACCTCGGGCGCGTACGCGTCGGCGTCGCCGGAGAAGTGCACGCCCTCCCACGGGCCGCCGAGCCGCCAGGCGAGCGGCGGGAGCCCGCGGAGGGCGCCCTCCGCGTTCCAGGCCAGGGCCACGGAGGTCTCGATCCCCTGGCGGGTGATGCGCCGCTCGGTCGGGACGTGCTCGGGTGCGGTCGACACGGTGTCTCCTCGTGCGGCCGGTCCGGCCGTGCTCGTGTGGGGGTCGGTCGCATCCTGACCCGGCGACGGTCCCGTCTCCAGCCGGATGCGTCGCGCGGACAGGCGACGGCCCTCCATCCCATCGTATTTCCTCGTTCGTCGGATGAGATGATGAGCGCGACGGACGCTCGGGATCCGCGCGGGGGACCGCACGGGACCGGCACCGTCCGACGGCGGCATCGGGGGATGACGACACCGGCGGACCACCCGAGGGGGACCCATGGCGCTCACGACCGCCACCGCACGACGCGAGGACGACGTCACCGTCGTCACGGCCACGGGGATGCTGAACATGGCCGCGGCCCCCGACCTGCGGCAGGCGATCCACGACGCGCTGGAGCCCGCCCCGCCGCGCATCGTCGTGGACCTCGCGGCCGTGGAGTTCATCGACTCCTCCGGCCTCGGCGCCCTCATCGCCGGCCTCCGCGCCGCGCGCGACGCCGGCGGCGACCTCCGCATCGCGGCACCCGGCGCGCAGGTGCGCATGGTGCTGCAGCTCTCCAACCTCGACCGCGTGCTCGTCTCCACGCCCACCGTCGAGGCGGCCTACCGTGACTGAGACCACCCGCTCCCTCACCCTGCAGTCCCCGCCGGACGACGTCGACGCGGTCCACGAGCTCGTCGCCGGCCTCTGGGACGAGCGGCCCGACGTGGGCGAGCTCGACCGCATGGCCTTCGAGACGGCGCTCGTGGAGCTCGCCTCCAACGTCATCGAGCACGCCGGCGGCGGCCAGGGCGTCACGTGCGTCGTGAGCGTCACCGTCGACGGCGGCACCATGAGCGCGCGGCTGCGCGACGGGTCCGAGCCCGGCGACTTCCGCCTCGCCCCGCGGGAGATGCCGGGCGTGGACGCGGAGTCCGGCCGCGGCCTCGCGATGGTGCAGCTGCTCTGCGACGAGCTGACCTACGAGAGGGTCGGCGAGGAGAACGTGTGGAGCGTGCGCAGGACCCGGAGCGAGCCCGAGGCGCCCTGATGAGCACGCACGCCCGGAATCCCGGGCGCATCCGCCTGCCCCGCCTGCCGCGCCCGCTCCGGCCCGAGGTGCCCGGCCGGCTCGCCGCCATCGCCCTGCCCGCCCTGCCGCCGTGGCTTGCGCGCGCCACCTGGGTCCCGGAGCCCGTGGCCCGCACCGGCACGGCGGGCCCGGCCGGGCCGACGCCGCTGCTCAAGCAGCTGCCCCTTCTGGTGCTCTTCGTCCTGGCCGTGGTCGCGAGCCTGGTGGTGCCGTCCCTCGCCGTCACGGCGCCGCGCTCGCTCCTGATCGCCTGCGGGATCCTCGGGGTCGCCACGGCCGTCGCGGTCGCCGTGTCCGTGCGCCCGTCCCTCGGGCGCCTCACGGTCCTGGTGCCCCTGCTGGACTTCCTCGCGGTCGGCATGCTGCGCATCGCGACCGGCGAGAACACCTCCGTCTTCACGTCCCTCGTGATCCTCCCCGTGGTGTGGTTCAGCCTCGACCCGGGTCGCTGGAACGTGATCGTGGCCTTCGTCGCCGTCTACGTGACCCTGGGCCTGCCGCTCCTCCTGGGCCTCGACGGGCAGAACGCCAACGAGCTGTGGCGCGGGCTGTTCAGCGCCCTGGCCTTCGGGGTGGCGGCGCTCGTCGTCAACGAGCTGTCCCGGCGCACGCGGTCGAGCCTCGAGGCGTCCCGCGCGCGCGAGCGCGTGAGCGAGGACGAGCTGACCCGGGCCTCCGTCGTGCAGCAGGCGCTCCTCCCGAAGACCACCGTGCCGCTGCCCGGCTACCAGGTCGCGGGCGCGTGCCTGCCGTCGAAGGCCGTGGGCGGCGACTTCTTCGACTGGTACCCGGTGCCGGAGGGCCTCGCGTTCACCCTCGGCGACGTGATGGGGAAGGGCGTCGGCGCGGGGATCATCGCGGCCACCGCGCGCGCCGTCGTCCGCAGCGCGAAGAACGTGCCGGACCCGGTCGCCGCCATCGAGCGCACCGCGGACTGCTTCACCGCGGAGCTCAGCGAGGCCGCGTCGTTCGCGACGGTCTTCCACGCGCGGGTGCGGGCCGCCGACGACACCGTCCTCTACGCGGACGCGGGCCACGGGCTCTCCGCGCTCGTGCGCGCCGACGGCACGCACGAGCGCCTCGAGTCGACCGACCTGCCCGTCGGGGTGCCGGGTGCGGCCGGCTGGACCACGCACGAGATCGCGATGGCCCCGGGCGACCTCATCGTGACCTTCAGCGACGGGGTGCTCGACCTGTACGACGGCACGCTCCGCGCGGTCGACCGGGTCGCGGAGCTCGCGCGCGCGTCGACCTCGGCGGACGACCTCGTGCGCCGGATCACCCTGCTGGCCGCCGGGCAGGCCAACCCGGACGACGTGACCGTGGTGGTGCTCCGCCGCGAGGTCTGACGGCCGCCCCGGCCCCCGGGTCGCGCGCAGGACGCGCACGTACACTCGGCACCGGGCGCGGCGATCCAGGGGGATCGTGCGCGGGGCGGGTCACCGGTCCGCGCGGCGGCGCCCGACGACACGCAGGGGGTACGACATGGCCATGCAGGAACCCGTCGCGCGGGCAGGCGGATCCGATCCGGCCGGCCGCTCGACCGCCGAGGCGGCGACCGACGAGCTGGCCCGGCTGCGGGCCGTGAGCGACCTGCGGCTCGTGGGATCCACCGCGGAGGAGCGCTTCGACCGCGTCACCCGCATCGCGCGCGAGCTGTTCCACGTGCCCGTGGCCGAGATCAACCTGCTCGGCGAGCGGGAGCAGTTCACCAAGTCGCCGCAGCCTGCGGGTGTCTCGCTCGTGTCCGACCGGACCCAGTCGTTCTGCGACGTGACCATCCGGGCGTCCGAGATCATGGTGGTGCCCGACGCGACCGCCGACCCGCGGTTCTCGTACCGCACGACCGTCACCGGGCCCCGCCACATCCGCTTCTACGCCGGGCGTCCGCTGCGCTCCGGCGGGCAGACGGTCGGCACGCTGTGCCTCGTCGACACCGTCCCGCGCGAGCTCGCACCGGCAGAGGAGCGGCTCCTCGACGAGATGGGCGCATGGGTGGAGCGGGAGCTCCGCGACAGCCAGGACGACGAGCTGGCCGGCGAGGTCCAGCGGCGCCTGCTCCCCGTCGACCGGCCGCTCTGGCCGGACTACGACCTCGCGGGCGTCAGCCTGCCCGCCCGCGGCGTGGGCGGCGACTTCTACTCCTGGGGCGAGGACGCCGACGGGCTGCACGTCACCATCGCGGATGTCATGGGCAAGGGCGCGGGCGCCGCGATCCTCGCCTCCGCCGTGCGCTCGGCGTTCCAGGCGCACCGCGGGCCCGACGCGGAGGCGACCGTGCTCGCCGTCCAGGGGCAGCTGCAGGGGGACCTCGACGTCACCGAGACGTTCGCGACGTTCCTGCACTGCCGCATCGACGGATCCACCGGCGCCTTCTCCTACGCGGACGGCGGCCACGGGCTCACGGTGGTGCTGCGCGCGGACGGGACGCACGAGACCGTGCCCGCACTCGGCCTGCCGCTCGGCGTCGTGCCCGACGCGGAGTGGGCGACGGGCAGCGGACGCCTCGCGCCCGGCGACCGCCTGATCACCTTCACCGACGGCGCCCTCGACCTCTTCGACGGGTCGCTCGACTCGGTGGGGCCGCTCGTCGACCTGGTGCGCTCCGCGTCGGACGCGGCCGAGACCGTGGGCCGCATCGCGGACGCCGCGGCGGCGGCCACGGCCCGCGGCGCCATGGGCGACGACGTGTCGGCGGTGTGCGTGCGGTACGCGGGCGGCGCGGCGGGCTGATCCGCTAGTCGGCTGCGGCTGCGGCTGCGGCTGCAGATGCGGTCGCGTCGGCGTCGCGCTCGACCGCCGGGTCGTCCACCTCGGCGCGCGCGTACTCGGAGCCCGAGCGCGTCCGCAGCAGGAGCCCGGCGTCCACGAGGTGGCGGCGGAGCAGCGCGTGGTCGTCGGTCACGCGGACGCAGCCGCCCCGTGAGGGTCCGCTCGTCGACGACCTCGCCGGGATCCATCACCCCCTCCACGACGTGGCGGAGCAGCGCGTCGAGGTCGGCGGGGCCGGCCGGCCATGCCGCGATGCGGCCGTCGCGGAGGAAGCGCTCGACGCCCTGGGCGGGCGGGGTCGCGGGCTGCTGGGCGAGGATCGCGCGGAAGACCGCGTCGGGTGCGGATGCCCGGCCGCCGGCGTCCAGCGCGACGAGCCCGGATCCCACGAGCGAGGCGCGCGCCTTCCTCCGGCGGGCCGGCGAGAGGTGCGCCAGGGCGTCGTCGAGGCCGGATCCGAGCACGACGCGCGCGTAGGCGGCCCGCAGCTCGGGGTCGGCGAGCACGCCGGCGAGGCGGCGGGGGTCGATCGGGTCCATGGATCCAGCCTCGCATCCGCGACGGGGGATGTCGCCCGCGCCGGATCGGAGCAGGGTGGAGGTGCGCCCCGACCGGGGCGCTTCCGCAGACGAGGAGGAGGACGACATGGCAGATCTCGCCGACAAGGCCAAGGGGCTCATCGACAGCGACAAGGGCGAGCAGGCGACGGACGGGGCCATCGACAAGGGCCAGGACGCCGCCAGCACCGCGACCGGCGGCAAGGCCGACGGCGCCGCGGAGAAGGTCGGCGACGTCGCCGACCAGAAGCTCGGCCAGTAGTCCCGCACATCGAGACCGCACCGCCCGGACCTCCCATGGAGGGCCGGGCGGTGCGGCGTGCCGGGGGCCTGCGGCCCTGTCCGAGCGTGCGCCTTCCCCACCGCCTCGCGCTCCTGACGAAGCGCCTCCCCCTCCTGGCCGCCTGCCGCCTCCATCCGTCCCCGGGAGCTGTCAACCCCGTCGGCGCCGCCCCGTTCCCCTCCTACCGTCGAGGGGATGGCGGAGACGCCCGGGAAGAGAGGCACCATGCAGCAGGCCGACGAGCGCCTCGAGGTCATCGCGCTCACCGAGACGGAATGGCGGGTGTGCGACGCGCGCCTGCACGAGGACGACGCGCGGAGGCTGCTCGGCTACCTCCAGGTGCAGGGCGAGCGGGTGGAGCTCATGCGCATGCAGCCGGTGCTGGGGCTCTGCGACTGGTTCGGCTGCCTGGCCGACGCGCTGGCCGCGATCGAGGACGAGCTGCCGCACGACGGGCGCTCCCGCGACTGACGCGGCGCTGCGGCCGGCTGAGGACGGGCCTCTCACGGATGAACACGCTGCCGCATCGGCCCCGCACGCACCGCGGCCCCCGTCCTCACGCGGAGGACGGGGGCCGCGAGCGCGGGCGGTGCGAGCGGATCAGCTCGCGTCGGAGACGGCGGAGTTGATCGCCGTGGGGGCGTCGTACTCCTTGTCCTCGATCGACTTGAGGGCGTCGAGCGTGTCGGAGTCGGCGCCCGAGTCCTCCGCCTTCTTCACGATGTCGTCCTTCGACGCCGGGTAGTCGAGGCCGCTGAGGTGCTTCTGGAGCTCGATGGGGTTGATGGCCATGGGGTGTCCTCTCGTCGGTGATCAGGAGCGGTCGGCGCGGTCGTCTGCGTCGCCCACGTTCCGAGTCGACTCCTCGGCGGGGCCGTCGCCTAGGAGCGCTTCCTGGGGATCCGGCGACTCCTCGGCGAAGAGCACGTCGAAGGCGTCGACCTCCCGCACGGGGATGGTGGTCGGCGCCTCGAGGTGCACCGCGCCGCTCGGCACGATGCCGGCGCCGCCGAAGCGCTCCATCACGCGCCACTGCGCGGCGACGTCCTCCCCGGAGTGCCGCTCGGGCAGGCGCTCCCAGAAGTCGAAGCCGCCGGTCTCGACCAGCGCCCGGCGGCGGTAGAGCACGCAGCCGCCCACCCACGCGATCCGGTAGGCGAGCCAGGTGTCGGTCTCGAGGCCGAGGTCGGCGGCGATGTGGGCGAGGTTCGCGGCGTTGTGCAGCGGCCAGCGGTCGAATGCCGGCTCGCCGCGGCGGATCCGCTCGGGCTCGACCGCGTCGCCCCACGGCGCGAAGGCGGCGGCCTCGTGCGCGCGACGGTCGTCGAGGTAGCTGAGGCCCTGCACCGCGGCGCCCACGAAGCCGATGTCGAGCGCCTCGAGCGCGTCGTGCATCCGGCGCAGCATGCCGGGCTCCAGCCACACGTCGTCGTCGAGGAAGAGCACGGAGTCGGCGGTCGCGCGCGCGAGCAGCGACGCCCGGTGCTCGGCGATCCCGCGGCGGGGCAGGTGCGACACGATCTCCACCTCGCGGCCCTGCGCGCGCAGCACCCGTGCCATGCCCTGCACGCTCGGCTCCGCGTCGGCGTCGAAGCCGTCGGACTGGTCGCTCACGATCACGCGGAACGGCGGGTCGTCCTGCCCGGCGAGGCCCGAGAGCGTCACGGCGAGCTCGGCGGTCCGGCCCGCGCTCGGCACGAGCACGTCGATGCTGGGGGCGTCGGGCGCGCGGTGGACGCCCCATACGCCCGACCAGCGCCGGCTGCGCCCGCCGCTCACCGGGGTGCTCCCGGCGCGGGCTCCGCTCCGGCGTCGGATGCGGGTGCGGCGTCCGCCGTGCCGCTCGAGGCGGCACGTCCGTCGCCCGCGGCCGGCGCGGAGGTCGCCGTCCCCGCCGGGCGCACGAACCCGGCGATCGGCGCCGAGGCGCGGATCCGGTCCACCATCGAGCTCGTCGACTGCGACGGCACGTAGCCGAGGATCGACACCTCGCCCCCGTACGCGCGCACCACGTCGGTCTCGTCGAGCATCTCGGGCGTGTAGTCGCCGCCCTTCGCGTAGACGTCGGGCTGCACCGCCTCCAGCAGCGGGATGGGCGTGTCCGTGTCGAACACCGTGATCACGTCGACGCACGACAGCTCGGCGAGCACGCCGGCGCGGTCCTCGGCGGTGTTCACCGGCCGGTCGGATCCCTTCAGCCGCCGCACCGAGTCGTCGCTGTTGAGCGCCACCACGAGCACGTCGCCGAGGCGGGCCGCCTGCCGGAGGTACGTGGTGTGCCCGCGGTGGAGCACGTCGAAGCAGCCGTTGGTGAAGACGATGCGCCGGCCGGCGGCGCGCTCGGCTGCCACCAGGTCGACGAGCTCCGCCTCGGACACCGTGCGGGAGCGCGTCTCGCCGAGGTGGTCGGCGAGGGTCGCCGCGGAGCAGACGGACGTGCCGGGCAGCCGCACGACCACGTCGGCCGCGGCCTGCGCGAAGTCGGCGCTCACGGCGAGCGTCAAGCCGACCGCCCGGGCGAGGGTGAGGGCGGCGACGAACGTGTCGCCCGCGCCCGACGCCTGCTTCTCGGGCACCGGGTGCGCGCGCGTGCGGTACGGCTCGCCCGCGCCGAGCACCACGGTGCCGTCGCGGTCGAGGGTCACGACCGCGGAGGCGGAGGAGGCCGCCGCGAGGATCGCGTCGCCGAGCCCCGCGACCACGGCGGCCCGGTCCTCGTCGCGCGCGAGCGGCCGGTCGACGAGCCGGCCGGCCTCGCCCGCGTTGGGGGTGATGAGGTCGGGGCCGAGCGGCGCCCACACGGCGGGGTCGTGGGCGTCCACCACCGTGAGCGCGGGGCGGCGCTCGCGGGCCGCGAGCGACTCGAGCACCACGCCGTGCAGGGTGCCGGTGCCGTAGTCGGAGACGATCTCGGCGTCGGCCCCTGCGGAGGCCTCGAGGGCGGCGCGGGCGAGGGCGCGGGCGTCGTCGCGGTGCACGGATCCGCGGTGCACGTCGTCGACCCGCACGATGACCTGGTCGTCGCCCACGATGCGCGTCTTCGTGGTGGTCCGCAGGCGCGGCGAGTGCACGAGGCCGGTGACGTCGACGCCCGCGGCCGTGAGCAGGTCGCGCACGCGGTCGCCCGCGGCGTCCTGGCCGACGAGGCCGACCATCCGCACGGTGCCGCCGAGGCTCGCGAGGTTCACGGCCGTGTTCGCGGCGCCGCCGAGCGACTGGATCCGCTCGGTCACGTCCACGACGGGCGCGGGCGCCTCGCGGGTCATGCGGTCGCTGTGGCCGCGCCACCACTCGTCGAGGATGACGTCGCCGATGACGGTCACGGTGGGCCGCCGCTCGGCGAGGAGGCCGATGATGCCGCGCAGCTCGCTGGTCATCGGGCGTCGCCCGCGTCGGTGCTGACGGAGCCGGTCGCGTCCTCGGCCGGGGTGGTGACGGCCGGCGCGTCGCCCGCGTCGAGCACCGGCAGCCCGATGTGCACGACCGTGGTGGTGCTCATCTCGTCGAGGAGCTCGGGGCCGTAGCCGAAGCCGGATCCGCTGCGGCCGCGGGGCTGCGCGGCCCCGCCGGGTGCGCCGCCGAAGACGCCGTTGACCTTGATCGTGCCGACCGGCAGCTCGGCCGCGGCGCGCTGCGCGTGCTCCATCGACGCGGTGAGGACGCTCGCGGCGAGCCCGTACCGGTCGTCGGACGCCCGGGCGAGCGCCTCGTCGAAGTCCTCCACGACGCGCACGGCCGCGACGGGGCCGAAGGTCTCGTGCGTCATGACGGTCATGTCGTCGGTGCAGTCGACGAGCACGGTGGCGGGGTAGCGGGATCCGGGGCCGTCGGGCACGTGCCCGCCGACGAGCGCGCGGGCGCCCTCCGTGAGCGCCTCCGCGACCTGCTCGTGCACGGCGTCGCGCATGCGCTCGTCGACCAGCGGGCCGAGGTCGCCGAGGAGTTCCAGCGCTCGGCCTCCGCGACGAGCGCGGCGGTGAAGCGCTCGGCGATGGCGCGGTGCACGTAGATCCGCTCCACCGAGGTGCAGATCTGGCCGGCATTGGCGAAGGAGCCGAGGGCGGCCTGGGCAGCTGCCCACGCGGGGTCGACGCCCGCGTCCACGAGGAGGGGGTCGTTGCCGCCGTTCTCGCGGATCACGTGGGTGGGGGTGCCCGCCGCCCGGCGCGCGATGGCCTCGCCGGCGGCGGTGGAGCCGACGTGCGCGACGACGCGCGTGTCCGCGTGCGCCACCAGCTGGTCGCCGACGTCGCCGCCGCCGACCACGGAGACGAGCACGCCCTCGGGCAGGGCGTCCGCGAGCACCTTCCCGAGCAGCTCGCCGAGGTGCGGGCAGCGCTCGCTGGGCTTGTGGACCACGGTGTTGCCCATCACGAGCGCCGCGCCGATGATGCCCGCCGCGACCGCCACCGGGTCGTTCCAGGGCGTGAGCGCGACCGTGACTCCGCGCGGCCGGGGCACGGAGTAGTCGATGGCGGGGAGCGAGCCGAGGAGGCTGCGGCCGCGGTGGACGGGCCCGAGCTCGGAGTACTGCAGCAGCGTGTCGACGCCCGCGCCGACCCCGCCGAGGGCGTCGCCGTGCGGCTTGCCGGTCTCGCGCACGTTGAGCTCCGCGAGCTCCTCGGAGTGCTCGGCCAGCGCGTGGGCGGCCCGGCGCACGGCCTGCCCGCGCTCGGCCGGCGGCATCGCGGCCCAGGCGGCCGAGGCGGCCACCGACCGGCGCACCGCGGCGTCCACCTCCTCGGGGCTCGACGCGTCGATGGACCCCACGAGCGAGCCGTCGCGCGGATCCGTGATCGTCAGCGTCCCGGGTCCGGCCTCGGTCTCCTCGGGGTCGATCAGGGCGTCCAGGTCGAGTGCGGTGTCCGTGGTCATCGTTCTCCTCGTGCGGGTCGGCTGCCCGCACGGCGTGCGCACGGACGGGCGGCGCTCGCGCGCCCACCCGGCCCGTACCCACTTCCCCGCCCGCTCACACGGTGCGGGGTCGCCGGCCTACGGCTCCCGGTGCCCGAGCTCCGGCTGCGCGAGGAACGCCACGACCGGATCCGCCGCCGCGCCGGTCTCGAACACGACGAGGTCGTTGCGGCCGGCGCGGAGCTGCGCGCCCGGCACGTAGAGCGTGTGCTGGGGCCCGCGGGTCCAGTAGCGGCCGAGCGCGAAGCCGTTGACGAAGGCGACGCCCTTGCCCCACGAGCGCGTGTCGAGGAAGAGGTCCGCGGGCTCGTCCATCTCGAAGGTCGCGTGCGCGAGGACGGGGCCGTCGAGGAAGCGGACCGGCGCGTCCGGCTCGCCCGCGAGGGCGGCGGCCGAGGTCACCGAGGCGGCCATCGCGTCGAGGTCGAGCGGCCGGCTCTCCCACCCGGTGAGCGCGACGCCGTCGAGCGTCGCCGGCCCGATGAGGCCCTTGGCCTCGCCGATGCGCACGCCGTAGTTGACGCGTCCCTGGTCCTCCACCAGCACCTCGAGCACGCGGCCCGGCGGCACGGCGAGGGCGGTCTCGTGCTGGTCGCGCTGGATCACGCCGACGCGCACCCCGTCGACCGAGACGACGGCCCGGTCGCGCACCTCCGCGAACGACAGCACGCGCGTGCGGTCGGACGCGGGCAGCGCCACGCGGTGGAGCGCGAAGCCGCGGAAGACGCCGAGCGCGTCCATCGTCGGCACCCCGTCGGTCGCGCGCCACGCGCCGCCCGGGGCCGCAGCGGTCGCGTCGCCCGCCGTCTCGCCCACCAGGTCGGCGAGCGGCACGGCGGCGTCGAACGCGGCCTCGAACGCGGGCGCGTCGCCGCGCGGCTCGGGCACCTCGTCGGGCACGGTCCGGTAGCGCGCGATCACGTCGCGGAAGGCGAGGTACTTCTCCGTCGGGGATCCGGTCTCGTCCAGCGGGGCGTCGTAGTCGTACGAGGTGACGTGCGACTGGTACGTGCCCTTGTGGTTGGCGCCGTTGGTGAAGCCGAAGTTCGTGCCGCCGTGGAACATGTAGATGTTCACGGACGCGCCCGCGGCGAGCAGCGCGTCGAGCTCCGCGGCGGCGTCGGCCGCGGAGGTCGTGTGGTGGTGCTCGCCCAGTGGTCGAACCAGCCGTCCCAGAACTCGCTGCACATGAGCGGCCCGGTCGGCTGGTGGCGGCGGAGGGTGGCGAGGCGCTCGGTGGCGCGCGAGCCGAAGGACCCGGTGCGGTGCAGCTCGTCGAGGCTGCCGCGGGAGAGCATCCCGTCGGTCGGCTGGTCGACGGTGGTGAGCGGCACGATGATGCCGGAGTCGCGCGTGAGGTCGACGAGGTGGCGCAGGTACTCGGCGTCGTCGCCGTACGCGCCGTACTCGTTCTCGATCTGCACGAGGATCACGGGCCCGCCCATGTCGATCTGCCGCGGCGCGACGATCTCGTACACCCGGCGCAGGAACTCGTCGACGGCCGCGACGTACAGCGGCTCGCTGCGGCGGACGCCCACGGCGGGGTCCTCGAACAGCCAGCCGGGCAGGCCGCCGCCGTCCCACTCGGCGCAGATGTACGGGCCGGGGCGCACGATCGCGTGCATGCCCTCGGCGTGGACGAGGTCGAGGAAGCGGCCGAGGTCGAGGCCGGCGCTCGTGTCGAAGGCGCCGCGCTCAGGGGAGTGGGCGTTCCAGGCGACGTACGTCTCGATGGTGTCGAGGCCCATGAGGCGGGCCTTGCGGATCCGGTCGGCCCACTGGTCGGGGTGCACGCGGAAGTAGTGGAGGGCGCCCGCGATGACGCGGTGCGGGCGGCCGTCGAGCTCGAAGTCGTCGGCGCCGATGCGGAAGCGGGTGCTGGTGGCGGGGAGGCCGGGCATGGTCGTGTCCTTGCGTGGGGGCGGGGCATGGGAGAGGGGAGGCGCGACTCGCGTCGCACCTCCCCTCGTCGTTCAGGTCGTGCCGGCTACTTCACCTCGACGGTGAAGCCCTGCTGCTCGCCGTACTCGGCAGCGGCCTTGCCCCACGCCTCGAGGACGGGGTCGAGCGAGGTGCCGTTGGAGTACCGCGGCCGAGGCCGAGTCGCTGAAGATGCTGTTCGTGTAGACCTGGAAGGGCAGGGACTGCCAAGTCCGGGACGACGTTCTTCGAGGCCTCGCTCGAGCACCTCGTTGATCTTCTGGCCGCCGAAGTACTCGGGGGCGTCGGCGAGGAACTCGGAACTGTTCAGGTCGGCCGTGGTCGACGAGGAAATCTGCTCGGCGTCGAAGGAGATCTGGCGACCCTCCTCCTCAGCGGTGGTGAACTTCGCGAACTCCGCCGCGACGAGCTTGTTCTCGGACTGCTGCATGACGGCGATGGAGGATCCGCCGCTCTCCGCGGTCGCGGTGCTCGCCCGCGGTGTACTGCGGCATGGGGGCGACGCGCCACTGGCCGGAGCCCTCGGCCGCCTGGGCGATGAGGTTGCCGGGCATCCAGGCGCCGGGTGATCAGCGTGGCGATCGAGCCGTCGCCGAGGCCGCGGAACGACTCGTCGGTCCAGCCGGGGGTCTGGGCCAGCGAGCCGTCTCGACGAGCTGGTTCCACATGGCGGTGTACTTCTTGGCGCCCTCGTCCTGCATGTCGATGGCGACCTTGTCCCCGTCGACCTTGTAGGGCTGGCCGCCGGCCTGCCAGATCATGCTCGTGGTGAAGCCGGCGTCGCCGGAGTCGCTGGTGATGTACTGGTTCGGGTCGGCGGCGTGCATGGTCTCCGCGGCGGCCACGTACTCGTCCCACGTGGTGGGGACGGAGATGCCGTACTTGTCGAACACGTCCTGGCGGTAGAACATCGCCATGGGGCCCGAGTCCTGCGGCAGCGCGTAGAGCGCGTCGCCCTCGGTGACGGCGTTCCAGGTGGAGGCGGTGAACTGGTCCTCGAGGTCGGTGTAGCCGTAGCCCGAGAGGTCCGCGAGGGACTCGCCGAGGGCGAACTGCGGGATCGCGAAGTACTCGACCTGCGCCACGTCGGGCGCGCCCTTGCCCGCCTTGATGGCGTTCTGGAGCTTCGTGTACTGGTCGGCGCCGGTGCCGACGTTCTGCACGTCGACGGTGATGTTCGGGTGCTTCTTCTCGAAGGCCTCGGCGATGGGCTCGACCGCGGGGGCCCAGGCCCAGACCGTGATGGTCGACTTGGTGTCGAGGGCCGCTGCGAGCTCGTCGGACGTGGCGCTGTCGGCGCTGGCGCCGCCGCTGGATCCGGAGGAGCAGGCGGCGAGGGAGCCCGCGAGGACGATGCCGAGGCCGAGCGCGACGACGCGGTATTCGCCCTGCGGGAACGAGATGGACATGGTGGTGCCTTTCACTTCTTCGTGGTGGTGCGGGAGGGAGGTGCTGTGGTGCGGGAGGTGCTGTCGGAGGGCGCTACGCCTTGACGCCGCCGGCCGAGAGCCGGACTGCCAGTAGCGCTGGAGGAAGAGGAACGCGATGACGATCGGGATGATCGCGAGGAACGAGCCGGTGATCACGAGGTTGTAGATCGGCTCGCCGCCCACCGTGGTCGACTGCGCGTTCCACTGGTTGAGACCCACCGTGAGGGGGTACCAGGTGGAGTCGCCAGCATGATCAGGGGCAGGAAGTAGTTGTTCCAGGTCGCGACGATCGAGAACAGCAGCACCGTGATGAGACCGGGGCTGAGGAGCCGCAGGCTGATCGTGAAGAAGGTGCGGATCTCGCTCGAGCCGTCCATGCGGGCGGCCTCGAGGATCTCGGTGGGCACCGAGTCGACCGCGTAGGTCCAGATGAGGTACAGCCCGAAGGGGCTGATGAGCGACGGCAGGATGATCGCCCACGGGGTGTTCGTGAGGCCCATCTGGCTGAAGAGCAGGAAGGTCGGGACCGCGAGGGCGGTGCCCGGGATCGCGACGGCGCCGAGCACGACGGCGAACACGATCTTCTTGCCGGGGAAGTCGAACTTCGCCAGGCCGTAGCCGGCGAGGGTCGCGAGCAGCGTCGCGCCGCCCGCTCCGACGACCACGTAGATGAGCGTGTTGCCGAGCCAGCGGACGAACTCGCCGTTGCCGTAGGTCAGCACGCCCTGGATGTTGTCGAAGAGCGCGAAGTCGCCCGAGAACCAGAGGCCGAACGAGCTGAACAGCGCGTCCTGCGTCTTGGTCGAGTTGACCAGGAGCCAGAACAGGGGGAGCACGGAGTAGATGAGCAGCAGCGCCATGACGAGCGTGAGCACGATGCTGCGGCGCTCGCGGGCGCCCGGCGCTCTTGCGGCGCTTGGGGGTGCGGTCCCGCGGGGGTGTCGCGGGTGGGCGTGCCGGCGTCGGGCGCGGCGAGGGGGGTACCGGTGAGGGTCGACACGGTCAGCTGTCCTTCCGGGTGCCGACGAGCTGCACCACGTAGGCGACCACCATCGTCAGGACGCCCATGATGATCGCGATGGCGGCGGAGTAGTTGAACTGCTGTCCCGCGAAGGACAGGTTGTAGGCGTACATGTTCGGCGTGAAGTACGAGCTGATCGAGTTGGGCGCCAGCGTCTGCAGGATGTTCGGCTCGTTGAAGAGCTGGAAGCTGCCGATGATGGAGAAGATCACGCCGATGACGAGCGCGCCGCGGATGGCGGGCAGCTTGATGCCGGTGACGATGCGGAAGGGGCGCGCCGTCGAGCTCGGCGGCCTCGTAGAGGTCCGGCGAGACTGACCCGGAGGGCCGCGTAGAACAGCAGCATGTTGTAGCCGACGAACTCCCACGTGACGATGTTGCCGATCGACGCGAGGATCCAGCCCTGCGAGAGCAGGTCGGGGAGGTCCCAGCCGGTGGCCTGCTCGAGGTTGCCGACGAGGCCGAAGCGGTTGCCGTAGATGAGCTCGACATGAGGGCCGCGACGACCGCGGGGACCGCGTAGGGCAGGAAGATCGAGATGCGGAAGAACGCGGTGAGGTGCAGGCGGGCCGAGTCGAGCGCCAGCGCCGCGAAGAGGGCGATGAACAGCATGATCGGCACCTGCACCACGAGGAACAGCGCGACGCGGCCGAGCGCGTCCCAGAAGTTCGGGTCGCCGAGGGCCTGCGTGTAGTTCGCGATGCCGACGAAGGAGTTGCCGCCGATCATCCGCTCCCGGAACAGGCTGAGGTAGATCGAGTAGCCGACGGGCGCGGATGAGGACGACCAGGAACACGATCAGGAACGGGGCCACGAAGCCCAGGCCGGTCCAGCGCCGCTTGTCGCGTCGCATCGGGGACCGCTGGGCGGGCCGCGTCGGGCGCCTTCGGCCGGGTGGCCGGAGTCGACATCGTCGTCATGTGCTTCCACTTCGTCGGGATGTCCACGCCGTCATCCCGTTCGGGACGATTGGGTGTTTGCGTAAACATCTGTGATGCTCGAACCATGACATCTCCACCGTCGGTCGTCAAGTCGAGTGGCCGGCGCTCACCCGGCGGCCGCACCGTGTCCATGGCGGACGTCGCCGCGCACGCGGGGGGTGTCGTCGCAGACCGTCTCCCGGGTGTCCAACGGCGCGCAGAACGTGGAGGCCACGACCCGGCAGCGGGTGATGGACGCGATGGCGGAGCTCGGCTACCGGCCCAACAGCGCGGCGCGCGCCCTGAACAGGGGCGCTTCCGCAGCATCGGCATCGTCGTGTTCACGCTCTCCACCCTCGGCAACATGAAGACGCTCGACGCGATCGTGACCGCGGCGTCCGGCGCCGGGTACACGATCACGCTCATGCCCGTGCCGCACCCCACCGAGGGGGAGGCGGCCGGCGCGTTCAGCCGGCTGCAGGAGGAGGCGGTCGACGGGGTCGTCATCATCATCGAGGCGCACATGCTCGACCGGGCCGACGTGATCATCCCCGTGGGCCTGCCCGTCGTCATCATCGACTCCGACGCGGGCGACCCGTTCGTGGTCGTCGACACCGACCAGGAGCAGGGCACGCGCCTCGTCACGCAGCACCTGCTCGACCTCGGGCACACCGCGATCGTGCACGTCGCGGGCCGCACACCTCGTACTCGGCCGCCCGGCGCGCGGCGGAGTGGCGCGCCACCATGCTCGATGCGGGCCTCGACCCCGAGCCGCCCGCGCAGGGCGACGACGCGCTCCGGCTACCGCATCGGCCAGGAGCTGGGGAAGCGCACCGACATCACCGGCATCGTCGCCGCGAACGACCAGATGGCCCTCGGGATCATGCACGCGCTGCACGAGCTCGGCCGCGACGTGCCGGGCGACATCAGCGTGGTCGGCTTCGACGACACGGAGGAGTCGAGCTCGTTCTGGCCGCCGCTCACGACCGTGCACCAGGACTTCACCGAGATCGGCCGCCGCTCCATGCAGGTGCTGCTCGAGATGCTCGAGGGCGGCGAGCCGTTGCACGACCGCATCGTGCCGACCCGGCTCGTGGTGCGCGAGAGCGCGGCGCCGCCGCGGGGCTGAGCCGCAGCTGCACGGGACCGCGCCGCAGCTGCACGGGACCGCGCCGCGCCCTGCGCGGCCGCCCGTTTCGATGCGGCGGTGCCGGGGGAACGGGGAGGGGGACCCGCCCGCTGACCCTGGAGGCCGCCCGTGCCCGTCGTCGCCCCGCTCGATGAGACCTTCCCCGATCCGCTCCATCGCCGTGCTCCGCGGCGGCGGGCTCGGCGACCTGATCTTCGCGCTGCCCGGGATCGCCGCGCTCCGGGCGGCGTACCCGGGCGCGCACGTGAACATCGCCGGCACGCCGCTGCACCGGGCGCTCCTCGAGGGCGGCTGGGAGCGCCGGACGCGATCGAGGTGCTGCCCGTGGCGCACGGCGTGCGCGACGCGCCGGGCACCTATCCCGACCCCGAGGAGATCGAGGTGTTCACCGCCCGCATGCGCGAGCGCCGGTTCGACCTCGCGGTGCAGGTGCACGGCGGCGGCCGCAACTCCAACCCGTTCCTGCTGCGGCTCGGCGCCCGGCACACCGTCGGCACGGCGACCGACGACGCCGAGCGCCTCGAGCGCGCTGACCCCGGTACGTCTACTACCAGCACGAGGTGATGCGCGGGCTCGAGGTCGCGGGGCTCGCGGGCGCGCAGGTCGCCGACCGGCAGCCCGTGGTGGAGGTCACCGACGCCGAGCGGGCTGCCGCGACGCACGTGACGGGCGCGCCGGCGGGCTCGTCGTGATCCACCCGGGCGACCGACCCGCGCCGCCGCTGGCCGGTCGAGTCGTTCGCCGAGGTCGCCCGGCGCGGCGGCCGACGGCGCGCAGGTGGTCGTGGTGGCTATGTGTCGACGCCGCCGACGCCGACCGCATCGTCGCGGCCGCCCTGCGTCGGGCTCGACGCCGAGCGGGCCGGCCGCATCGTCGCTCGCCGACGTGCTCGCGCTCGGCGAGCTCGCCGGGCTGCTCGTCGCACGCCGACGTGGTGCTCGGCAACGACAGCGGACCGCGCCACCTGGCGCAGGCGGTGGGCGCGCGGACCGTGGGCGTGTTCTGGTTCGGCAATGTCGTGAAACGCGGCGCCCTGTGGGCGCGCGCGGCACCGGATCCACATGGCCTGGACCACGCGCTGCCCCGTCTGCGGCGTCGACGTCACCCAGGTCGGCTGGACCGCGGAGCGCTGCGCGCATGACCCTGTCCTACGTGGCCGACGTGCGCGTCGACGACGTGCACGCGGACGTGGAGCAGCTGCGCCGCGCGTCGCTCGCGCAGCGCGTCCCGGCCGACCTGCCTGCACGCCGACGGCGCGGCCCCCGGCAAGGGACCGCGCCGTCGTGGTGCGCGCGATGCCGCGGCGCACGGCCCGCGGGTCAGCCCGCGTCGAGCGCCGCCTGGCCGGCCGGTGGCGGCCGCCTTCAGGGCGTCCTCCGGCGAGGTCTTGAGGAGCATCGCCTTCTCCAGCCCCGGCGCCGAGGGCGTGCTTACCTCGGCGTAGTTCGAGACCGACGGGCGCGAGCGGGCGTACTCGAGCTGGTCGACGAAGACCTGGATCAGCGGGTTCTCGTCGAGGTACGCGCTGTACGTGTCGGAGTCCGCGGTCTTCGTGTTGGTGGGGAGGAACGCCTTGACCACCCACTTGGCCTGCTGGTCCGGCTGCATGAACGACGACAGGAAACGCGTAGGAGCCGGCCTCCTGCTCCTCGGCGCCCTTCGGCGATGTACGACACGTTGGTGCCCGTGTTCATGGCCGGCTGCTCCAGCTGCGGGAAGGTGTACACGCCCACGTTCTCGGCGCCGATGCCCTCCTCGACGGTGCTGAGGTTGTAGGCGCCGCCGATGAACATGGCGACGCTGGCCCGCGTTGAAGAACGGGGCGCCCTGGTTCTGGTTGCTGTCCTTGCGGCGCTGGACGGGAGGCGACGCCGTCCTTCACCATGTCGGTCCACGTGGTGAGCGCCGCGACGCCCTCGGGGGAGTCGAACGCGACCTCCGTGTTGTCCTCGTTGAGGAACTCGCCGCCGGCGCTCCACAGCATCGACTGCCAGGTGAAGACGGGCCACTCGTTCGAGCCGATGGGGAGGTAGACGCCGTATTGGCCGTCCTTCGTGAGGGTCTTGGCGTCGGCCGCGAGCTCGTCCCAGGTGTGGTGGGTGTCGGTGATGCCGGCCTCGGCGAACATCTCCTTGTTGTAGATGATCGCGTAGTCGCTGCCGTCGGTCGGCAGGGCGTAGGTGGTGCCGTCGAACTGGCCCGAGGCGAGCATGCCCTCGGGGATGTCGTCGGCGCTGAGGTCGTAGTCGCCCGTCTGAGCTTGTCGTCGAGCGGCACGATCTTCCCCGTCGCGATGGACTCGCCGAGCGACGACGGCTGGAGTCGCTGATGACGAGGTTCGGCGCCTGGTCGCTCGTGAGCGCCTGCACCATGCTGGCCGCGAAGCCCTCGGACTCGATGAGTGAACTGCGACTGCACCGTGTACTCGTCCTGCGCGTCGTTGAAGCGCTCCACGAGCTCGGTGAGCTTGGTGGCCGCGTCGCCCGTGGCCTGGTTCCACATGGTGATGGTGGTGCGGCCCGCGCTGTCGCCCGCGTTGCCGGTGACGGAACCGCTGCTGCAGCCGGGAGAGGGCGACGGCGGTCGCGAGGACCGTCCCGACGGCGAGGGGACCGTCGGAGGACGGTGGCGCGCGGGGAGCGCGTCGAAGGGCGGCGGAGCTTCATGGATTCCTCCTGGTGCGGGGCGGTGTGTGGTGGTGGTGATGGGGTTCCGTGCGGTTCGTGCGGCGTGCGCGTGCGGTCGAGCGGGGGAGAGGCGCGGGGTGGGCGGGGCTCAGCGGAGCCCGCCGGAGATCGCCTTGACGATCTGGTTCTGGAAGAGCAGGAAGACCACGAGGACGGGATCGCACCGCGAGCGTGGACCCCGCCATCAGCAGGTTGAAGTTCGAGGCGCCCTCCTGGGATTGGAGGAGCGTGAGGCCGATCTGCACGGTGAAGAACTCGGTGCGGTTCACGGCGATGAACTGGAAGAAGAAGTTGTTCCAGTTGTAGACGAAGGAGAGGTCGGTGAAGGAGCCGATCATGGGCGTCGCCATCGGCACCATGATCGTGCGGAAGCGCTGCCAGACGCCCGCGCCGTCCATGCGCGCCGCGTCCTCGATCTCGGTCGGGAAGTTGGAGAAGAACTGCCGGAAGAGGAACACCCCGAGGATCGACGGGACGTTCGGCACGATGAGTCCCTGGTAGCTGTTCAGCCACCCGAGCGACGAGAGCAGCGTGATCAGCGGGGTGAACACGATCTCGAGACCATGAGCGCGGCGAGCAGCACCAGGAACAGCAGGTTGCGGCCGCGGAAGCGCAGGCGGGCGACGCGTACCCGGCCGATGAGGTCGGCGCGATGACCTGCCCGGCGGTGGAGAGCACCGCGACCATGACCGTGTTCACGTAGACCGGCTGAATCGGCGCGATCTCGAACAGCCGCGTGTAGTTCTCGGGGTGCCACTCGGTGGGCAGGAAGGTCGGCGGGACCGACAGCGCCTCCTGGGCCGACTTGAAGCTCACGAGCACCATCCAGATGAACGGGCCGAAGAAGATCAGGCTCGCGACGATGAGCACGGCGTGGCGGAGCGTCGACGGCAGCAGCCGGCGGAGCGGGCGGGCCGGCGGCGGACGGGACGCGGGGGCGGGAGGACCCCGCGGGCGGCACGGCGGCGGCGGCCTCGCGTTCGAGGGAGATGGTCACGACGGGCCCTTCACAGCATCTCACGGTGTCGCGGCGCGACAGGAACTTGAGCTGGACGGCGGTGACGGTGATGCCGATCAGCAGGAGGACGACGGAGGCCGCGGTGGCCGCGCCGCCGTTGAAGAACTGGAAGCCCTGCTCGTAGATCAGTAGATGGCGGTCTTGGTGGACCCGAGGGGCCCGCCGCCCGTGAGCACGTAGACCTGCGTGAAGACCTGCAGGGTGCTGATGAGCCCGGTGATGACGAGGAACCCGCGGCGGGCGCGACGAGCGGGAGGGAGATGGAGAGGAAGCGGCGGACGACGCCCGCGCCGTCGAGCTTCGCGGCCTCGTGGTAGCTCGGCGGATGGTGGAGAGGGCGGCCGAGAAAGATGATCATCGTGTACCCCGTCTGCTGCCAGACGATGAAGACGATGACCGCGACGATGGCCCACGGCTCGGTCGTGAGGAACGAGATGGGGTTGACGCCGAAGGGCTCCAGCGCCGCGTTCACCAGCCCGCCGAGCGGCGTGAGCAGGTAGGAGAAGATGAGCGCGCTGCCGACCGTGGGCGCGATGTGCGGAGCGAGATCATGGTGCGGTAGAAGGAGCGGCCGCGGGAACGGGCCGTCGAGCATGGCGGCGAACAGCAGGCCGACCGCCATGCATTCGGCACCACCACGATCGCGATGATCGCCGTGTTGCGCAGCGCCGAGAGGAACCCGCTGGTGGGCGTGGAAGAGGCCCTGGCGAGTTGTCGAGGCCCACGAAGCTCGCGGTGCCGGGGCTCCCGGTTCCAGTCGGTGAAGCTGTAGACCACGGTCTGCAGCAGCGGGTACAGGTAGAAGACCGACAGCAGGATCGTGGTGACGAGCGCGTAGCGGCGCGGCCCTCCTTCTCGTGCATGGTGCGGCGCCGGTACGACTGCAGCCGGGCCGAGGCGAGGGCGGTCATGCCGCGCCTCGTGGGCACGGCTGCGCCGCCCGGGTGGGCGGTCGGGGGGTGTGCGTGCGATCGCGGGCTCCTCGTGGTGGACGGCTCGGGGACAGGACGCGTGCGCCTCGGAGGAGGACGGCATCGTCCGGGAGCCGTGGCTCTCGACCGTAGGCTTCGGGTGTTTCCCGCATGTTACTGGGCTGTTGCCAGAAGAAGTAGTTCTTTTTTCGGGAACTTCGTTCGATGGTCGATATAGTCTCCGCATGGCCCACCAACTCGCCGCACCTCCAGGACGTGGAGGTCGCCCCCGGATCCGTGGCGACGTGCTCCGCCTCATCCGGGAGGAGCGGGCCGCCTCCCGATCCGCGATCGCGCGCCGCACGGGGCTGTCGCCCTCCACCGTCGGCCTCCGGGTCGACGCCCTGCTGCGCCTCGGCCTCATCGCCGAGGAGGGGGACGAGGAGTCCCGCGGCGGGCGCCGGGCCAAGCGGCTCGAGGTGGTGCGTCAGGCCGGGATCCGTCGCCGCGGTCGACTTCGGCGCCCGGCACCTCACGGTCGCCGTCGCCGACCTCGCGGGGCGTCGTCGGCAGCGTGCGCCGCCCGGGCCTGCCGGACCACGACCCCGAGTCCGTCGTCGCGACCATGTGGGCCGAGGTGCAGGGCCTCCTCGCCGAGCACGGGCTGGATCCCGCGCTCCTGTCCGGCATCGGCGTCGGCCTGCCGTCATCGAGCACCCGTCGGGCCGCGTCGTGCTGCCGTCCTTCATGCCGTCGTGGCACAACGTCAGCCTCCCGCGCTCTTCGCCGCGCACACCGACGTGCCCGTCGTCGTCGAGAACGACGCCAACCTCGTGGCGCTCGCCGAGTCCGCCCCCGGCTCCGCAGCGACGCCGACCACCTCCTCGCCGTGGTGCTCGGCACGCGCATCGGGCAGCGGGATCCTCACGGGCGGCCGCCTGCACCGCGGGTCCAGCGGCGCGGCCGGCGAGATCAGCCACTCCGCCGTCGACGGCGAGGCAGCCATCTCCTGCATCTGCGGCATCCCGGACTGCCTGGAGTCGGTCGCGGGGCGGCGGCGCGGTCTCGGCGGCGCGCCTCACGGCCCTCGGCACCCGGTCGCCAGCGCATCCGACATCATCGACCTCGGCCGCACCGCCGACCCGGAGGTCGTCACGGTGCTGCGGGATGCGGGCACCCGCATCGGCGCCTCGCTCGCGACCATCGTCAACTTCCTCAATCCGCGCACGGTCGTCCTGACCGACGCCGGCGCCGCCGTCGCGGCGATCTGCGCGTAGCCGTCCTCGGTCACCGGCGGCCGATCGCGGCGACGACCTCGACGCGCGCGGCGGCGACGGGCGAACGCCGTCGCGCGCGCTACCCGCACCCCACCCCTCGAGGCCTGCTGCTCGTGCAGTGGTGGGGCGCCTCTGCTCAGTCCGAGGTGGCGGCGCTGCATGGAGCTGGACAGGCCGGCATCCGGGGCGTCGCCGTCGCTGTTGCAGCTCGCTGCCCTGGTGATCCTGTGCGCGCGGCGTTGCCTGGACATCCGGTGCGCCATGCTGAGGGGCTGTCCACGCCGACGGCGGGGTCGAGGTCGCCCGCCCGGCCACACACACGCCGCCACCTTCCACGCGGTGGACCTGCACCAGGCTGCTCACGCTTCTGGGAGCTGGTGGCCGACCTCGTCGCCTGCTCGCGCGCGGCATCTGGGTGACCGCTGGCGCGTGGGCGATCGCCTGTAGTGGTCGACGGCGCGGAAAACCGGCAGCATCGCTACGGCGCTGCGCTGTTCGCGATGCGCCTGCTGGTATCCTCAGGGGAACTGATGGTCCTGGTGCACGCGGCAGGATCACCGTGAAGGGGTCAGCGATCGCCGAGAGGCGCGCTGCGCATCCTGGAGCAGCAGCAGGCCGGCGTCTGGATGTCGCCTGCCGATCGCGGATGGCATCGCCGCCGCCGCGCGCTACCTCCTCGCGTCGTCGGCGCGCCATGGGCGGCGCGGCCAGCTCGGCACGCCGATCGCGGCAGCACGCGGACGCGCGGCGGCTGGTGGCGGACGGCGGCGGCCTGGACGCGGCGTCGGCGACCCACCAGGTTGCCGGCAACCGGCAGGCGCGACGGCGTGGTCGACGCACCGCCGCGCGCCGACGCGACCGACCGCGCGGGCGGCAACGTGAGCGGCGCACGAAAAACGCGAAAGCGTTTCACGATAAATGCGAAAACATCTCTTGACACTGCACGAGGAACGGTTAAGCACCGGGGCGGAGAACCGAACCAGTAGAGCAACA
>NZ_CEEDAR010000007.1:0-31665 GCF_979252985.1 Clavibacter sp. AC415
CGCCGGAGGCCACGGGCGTCTGGCCGGCGGTGTCCTGCAGCAGCGCCGGCAGCCATGCGAACATCGAGTACGCGTTGAACGACGACGCGGCCTGGATCCCGACGAGGGCCCAGGCGACGGGCGAGCGGAACACGCGGCCGGTGACGGCGGCGGGCGCCTCCTCCACCTGGTCGAGGCCCGCGGCCGCCTCGCGCTCCCGACGGGTGTGACGGCGGTGCTCGACGAGGAGCGCGATCCACGGCACGAGCGCGACGACCGCGACGGCGGCCGACGCCCCGATGGCGGCACCCGCCAGCCGGCGCTGTCGGCCAGGGGCGCGGCGACGAGCGAGGGGGACGCCCGTGCTGATCGACATCATGACGGTGGTGAGCGAGGTGAGCGGCCCGATCCGGCCGGGGAAGTACCGCTTCACGAGCGGCGGCAGGAGCACGTTGCCGAGCCCCATCCCCGCGAGGGTGAGGACCGTGCCGATGCCGAAGACGACCACGTCGCCGGACGCGGCCCGCACGAGGTGCCCCGCGACCATCGCGCCGAGGCCCACGACCACGGTCAGCTCGAGGCCGAGGCGGCGGGAGATGGCGGGCGCGAGGAGGCCGAAGAGCGCGAAGCACACGGGCGGCAGGGCCCCGAGGACGCCGATGGCGACGCTGTCGAGCGGCACGTCGCGGCCGATCTCCGTCACGATCGGCGAGAAGACGGCCACGGCGGTGCGGAGGTTCAGGGCCACCAGCACGATGCCGACCAGGGCGAGGAGCGCACCCGCGCGGGGAGCGGCGGGAGGTGTCGTCACCACCAGATTCTACGGCGGCCGGAATAGGCTCTCCGCCATGAGCGAGATCTCCCGGCACCTGCCCCTCAGCCAGCGCGCGTCCGAACCCGAGCCCGCGGTCACCGGCGTCTGGAGCGAGCAGATCGCGGACGTGCTCGACCGCACGGCCGACCTCCTCGCGTCGCTCGACGCCGACGGCTGGGAGGCTGCGAGCATGTGCGACGGGTGGACAGTCCGCGACGTCGCGGGCCACGTCGTGTGGCGCGTGGGCGCGAGCAACGCGGCGATGGTGCGCACGGCCGTGGGGTCCATGCGCCGCCGTCCCCACCTGAACCCCATGCGCGTGATGGACGACCTCAGCGCCGACGAGGCCGCCCGCAGTCCCGAGGAGCTCGTGGCCCGCATCCGCGCGATCGCCGCCGACAAGCGCGCCGGGAAGGGCCGCAAGCGCCTGCCGGAGCTCCTCGAGGTGGTCGTGCACGCCTTCGACATCGCGCACGCGCTGAAGGCCGACCTGGAGCTCGACCCGCGCTCGACGGGAGCCGTCGCCGTGGCCCGCGCCGCCATCGCGCCGGCCGGGATCCGCGGGGTGCTGCGGGCCGGCACCCTGCGCGCGATCGACGGCGGCTGGAGCGTCGGCCACGGCCCTCGCGATCGAGGCGACGGCCTCGACGCTGATCATGTACCTCTTCGGCCGCACGCCCCGCCCGGGGGCGACGCGGGTCCGGCCGCGGCCGCCTAGATCCCGAGCACCGCGCGGGTGCGGACCACGTCGTCCGTCATCTGGGCGATCAGCGGCTCGCGGCCCTCGTAGGCGACCATGCGCCGCGGATCCGGGAGACGAACACGACCTCGACCTCGTGGTCGTAGAGGTCGAGCGTCTCGTCGAGCACGAACGCCTCGACGACGCGGGGACGGACACCGGCGAAGGTCGGGTTGGTGCCCACCGAGATGGCCGACGGGTACGACCGAGTCAGCCGTCGCGCAGCCAGCCCGCGTAGACGCCGTCGGCCGGGGATGAGGCCCTCGGCCTCGGGCGAGAGGTTCGCGGTCGGGAACCCGAGCTCGCGGCCGCGCTTCTCGCCGTGCACCACGAGCCCGCGGACGGCGGGCGCGCGGCCCAGCAGCTCGGCCGCGGCGGTGACGTCCCCGCGGTCCATGAGATCGCGGATCCACGTGGAGGAGACCTTGCGGCTGCCGTCCGGCATGACGTCGCCCACGACCACCGTGCGGAAGCCGTGCGCCTCGCCGAGCCGCGTGAGCGTGGCCGCGTCGCCGGCGCCCCCGGCGCCGAAGCGGAAGTCCTCGCCCACGAGCACGACGCGGGCGTGCAGCGCGTCGACCAGGACGGTGGTAACGAAGGCCTCCGGATCGAGCCGCGAGAGCCGCTCGTCGAAGGGGAGCATCAGCGTGGCGTCGACCGCCGAGCTCCTCGAGGAGCTCGATCTTCTGGCGGTTGCTGACGCAGGCTCTGCGGGCGCGCCGCGGGTGCGAGGAGCGCGGCGGGGTGCCGGTCGAACGTGACCACCGCGGAGGACAGCGCATCGTCCGCCGCGATGCCGAGGAGGCGCCGGATGACCGCGCGGTGGCCCGCGTGGACGCCGTCGAACTCGCCGATGGCGACGGCGCTCGGCCCGAAGTCGTCCGGCACGTCGGCCGGGTCGTGGACGACGAGCACGTCAGCGGCCCCCGCGCACCGGGCGCGCTCGTCCACCGCGCTCACGCGGCTGCGTCCGCCGCGGCGGAGCCACAGCAGGCCGAGCACGGGGAGCACCAGCGGGATGAACACGTACCCGTACCCGTAGACCGACCACACGCTGTCATGCGGGAAGAGCTCGGAGTCGACGAGGCTCAGCGTGCCGACGACCAGGACGCCCACGAGCTCGAAGGCGATGGTGGCGAACGCGATCCGGTACCAGCGGCGCGCGGCCTCGGGCGTGCGCGCGGGGGCGACCAGCGCCACGGTGGCGACGATGTAGACGACCGCGGCGAGCGCCGACAGCGCGTACGCGACGGGGGCCTCGTCGAACTTGGTGAGGATCTGGGTGACCGAGCGACCCGTGGCAGCGAGGGCCGGCAGGCCGTAGAAGAAGACCAGGACCCGTCCGAGACCGGTCATGCGCGAGGTACGGAAGTCAGTCATGGCACCTGCGATTATCCCCTACCCGCCGGAAGCGGCCGTCACGCCGCCTGCACGTTCCAGATGACGTCCATCCGGTAGACCATGATCGCGATGGCGAGGCGGCACGCCGAGGATCACGGTGCTCCAGCGCGTGCGCTCCACGAGCGCCCAGAACATCGCGAGCGGCGGGATCAGCAGTCCGCTCAGCAGGTAGGCGTAGTACTCGACAAGGTACCCCGAGGGCGGGTTGCCGACCGCGGGCGCGACGATCGCCACGACCAGCTGCACGACGGCCACACCTCCCACGAGCGCGGTGGGCCCCATCGTCAGGTCGCTCGGCTTCCGGCCGACGGCGCCGAGCACGAGGCACGGCGCCTCCGGCGACGACCGCGACCGCGATCTGCGCGACGGTGAACCAGCCGATCACCGGGCACCGGCCTCGTCGGCGGGGAAGTTCACGATCGAGGTGCCCGTCCGGCCGCGGAAGCCGACCAGCCCGACGAGCCGGCCGTCCGGCGCGACGGCGGCGAGCGGATCCTCCGTCGGCGCCTCGTCCGGCGTCGTCAGCCGCTTGCCGTGCCCGAGGTCGACGGCCTCCTGCTCGGTGAGGTGGAGCACGTCGAAGAGGCGGCCGGCGGCGTCGGCCGGCGGGATGAGCCGGTCGGCGACGACGAGGTCGTCGATGGCGACCGCGTCGTCGACGTGGAACGGCCCGACGCGCGTCCGGCGGAGGGCCGTGAGGTGGCCGCCGACGCCCAGCTCGCGGCCGAGGTCGCGGGCGAGAGCCGCACGTAGGTGCCGGACGAGCACGTGATGCGCACGTCGAGGTCGAGCTGGGCGCCGTCCTCCTCGCCCTCCTCGGGCGCGACGGCGTCGAAGCGGAGCGCGTCGAAGGCGGAGACGGTGACCTCGCGCGCGGCGAGCTCGACCTCCTCGCCCGCGCGGACCCGGGCGTACGCGCGCTTGCCGTCGACCTTGATCGCGCTCACCGCGCTCGGCACCTGCGAGATGACGCCGCGGAGGCCGGAGATCGCGCGCTCCACGTCGGCGACGGCGAGGTCGCGGATCCGGCCAGGGCTCCGCGCGGGAGACGACCTCGCCCTCCCGGTCGTCCGTCGTGGTGGCGCGGCCGAGGCGGATGGTGGCGAGGTACTCCTTGTCGAGTCCGACGAGGTAGGTCAGCAGGCGCGTGGAGCTGTTGACGCCGAGGAGTCATGAGCCCCCGGTCGCCATGGGGTCGAGCGTGCCGGCGTGCCCGACCTTGCGGGTGCCCGCCAGGCGGCGGGTGCGGGCGACGAGGTCGTGGCTCGTCCACTCCCCGCGCTTGTCGACGAGGAGGAGGCCGAGCTCGCGGTGGACGGCGCGGCGCGGGGGGTCGGGGTACTCATGGCCTGACCATCATGCCGTGCCCGGCCGCGCTCCCGGGTCGGTCCGATGCGCCCGCCGTAGGATCGAGGGGTCGACAGGAGGACGCGTGCGGATCGGTGTCTTGGGCGCGGGCGCCGTCGGCGGGACCATCGCGGCGCTGCTCGAACGCGACGGCCACGAGGTGGACGTCACCGCCCGCGGCCCCCACCTCCGCGCCGTGCAGAGACCGCGGGCTGCGGCTCTCCGGCGGCTGGGGCGGGCACCGTCGCGCGCGTCGCGGCGGCCGAGCGGCTGGGCCGCCCGCCCGAGCTGGCCGTCGTCGCCACCAAGATCGCGGACGCGCGCGACGCGATGACCGAGAACGCCGGCTGAGCTCCGCGGGATCCCCGTCCTCGTCGTGCAGAACGGGCTCTCGGCCATCACCATGGGCGCCGAGTGCCTGCCCCGCTCCCAGGTCGTCGGCGGGCTCGCGCTCGTCGCGGCGTCGCTCTCGGAGCCGGGCCTGGTCACCGTGACGTCGGCCGCCGGCATCCAGATCGGCTCGGCGGACGGTCCGGAGGGCGCCAGGGTCGCGCTCGTGCGGGAGGTGCTGGATCCCGTCATGCCCGTCACGGTCGCCGAGGACTTCCTCGGCGCGCAGTGGACGAAGCTCGTCATCGACGGGATCAACGCCGTGCCGGCCGTCACCGGCCTCAGCGTCCAGGCCGCGATCGCCGATCCCGCGATGCGCCGCATCGTCACGCGCGCGATGCAGGAGACCGTGCGGACGGGTCTCGCCCGGGGCGTCGTGTTCGCGCCGCTCGGCGGCCTCTCCCACCGCCGCCTGCGCCTGTTCGCGTCGCTGCCGCTCGGGCTGGCGGAGCGGGTGCCGGTCGCGCTCGCGCGGTCGATGGGCCGGGTGCCGAACCCGGGCTCGACGCTGCAGAGCATCCGCCGCGACCGCCCCACGGAGGTCGACCACCTCAACGGCGCGGTCTCCGCCCTGGCGCCCGGCGCCGGGGAGGACGCGCGCGTGAACGCCGCCCTCGTGCAGCTCGTGCACGGCGTGGAGTCCAGCGGCCGCCACCTGTCGCCCGCGGAGCTCGCGCGGCTCATCCCCCGCTGAGCGGACGCGACGGCGGTGCCGCCTCAGCAGCTGTCGGCGAAGACGCGACGCGGGAGGTCCGGATCGCTGACGTCGACGATCATCGTGGCCGCCCGACGGGGGTTCACCGCGCGGATGTAGCGCGCGTGGGCCTCCTGCGGCGCGGACGCGGCATCGCCGCCCGAGGTCGCGAGCGGCTCGTCCGGGAGGAGCAGGTAGACGACGGCGTTCCAGAGGCCGCGGAGCGCCTCGGTCTGGAGGCCGTCGCCCGCGACGATCAGCACGGCGTCGTCGGGCGCGTCCGTCACGGGGTCGGCGCCCGGCCGCAGCGCGAAGGGCGTGCCCGGGCGGCGGAAGGGCCGCACGAGCGCGTCGCGGAGACCGTCGGCATCGGGGCCGTCCGCCGATCCGTCGACGTGGTGGTCGGCGGCCGACGCCACGTAGGCGCCGCGGCCGTCCGCGCGGAGCACGTCGGCGAGGTCGTGCGCGAAGGCGGGCGCGTCCGCGAGGGGACCGCCGTCGACCGCGAGGAAGGCGCGCCCCCGGCCGTAGTTGTGCAGGAACTCGTCGGCGAGCGAGGACAGGACCTCGGCGCGGGAGGCGCGGTACAGGGGCATGCGCCGAGCCTAGGCGCATCGTCTCGTACGCTGGCCGGATGCCCGAGACCGCCCTCGCCCCACGGATCACCGCGTGGTTCCGGGAGAACGCCCGCGACCTCCCCTGGCGGCGCGAGGGGTTCGGATCCTGGGGCATCCTCGTCAGCGAGTCCATGCTGCAGCAGACGCCCGTGGTCCGCGTGATCCCGCGGCTCGAGGAGTGGTTGACGCGCTGGCCGTCGCCCGCGGCCCTCGCCCAGGCGCCGGCGAGCGAGGCCGTGCGCGCGTGGGGCCGGCTCGGCTACCCGCGGCGCGCGCTGGCCCTGCACGCGTGCGCGGTCGCGATCGTCGAGCGGCACGGCGGCGAGGTCCCCGAGGACGTCGACGCCCTGCTCGACCTCCCCGGCGTCGGCCCGTACACGGCGCGCGCGGTCGCCGCGTTCGCGTACGGCCACCGGCACCCGGTCGTCGACGTGAACGTCCGCCGCGTGCTCGCCCGCGCGGTGGCCGGCCAGGGCGATCCCGGTCCCGCGCGCACCACGCGGGACCTCGCCGCGATGGAGGCGCAGCTGCCCGACGACGTGGCGGAGGCGCGGCTGTTCAACGCGGGCACGATGGAGCTCGGCGCGGTGGTCTGCACGGCCCGCGCGCCGCGCTGCGACGACTGCCCGGTGCGCGACCTGTGCGCGTGGCGCGCGGCCGGGTACCCCGCGTACGACGGGCCGGCGCGTGCGACGCAGAAGCGCTACGAGGGCTCCGACCGCCAGGTGCGCGGCCTCCTGCTCGCGGAGCTGCGGTCGAGCCACTCCCCCGTCAGCGCCGCCGATCTCGCCACCGCCTGGTCGGAGCCCGTGCAGCGCGAGCGCGCGCTGGCCGGGCTCCTCGCCGACGGCCTCGCGGTGCGCCAGCCCGACGGGACCTTCGCCCTCCCGAGCTGACGCAGGACGCGACGGTCCGCCCGCGGGCGGGGCCCGCCGATCGGAAGGCGACGGGGCGGGTCAGTGCGCGGGCTCGTACCCGGGCGCCGAGCGGTCGACGCCGTCCTCGTCGTCGTCGTCCTCGTCGTCGTCCTCCGCGACGACGCGCGGCTTGACGTACGGATCCTCGTCGCCCGCGTAGACGGCGGCCTGCGCCTGCGTGTGCACGTCGGCGTCGCGGCGGCGCGCCTCCTCGAGCAGGGCGTCGATCGCGGCGGCGTTCTCGGGCACGCCGTCGAGGATGAACTCGAGCGACGGCGTGAGCCGCGCGGTGATGTTCTTGCCCACCTCGCTGCGGAGCATGCCGGTGGCGGACTTGAGGGCCGCGGCCGTGTCGGCGCGCTCCTCGTCGGTGCCGTAGACCGTGTAGAAGATGCTGGCGTGCTGCAGGTCGCCCGTGACGCGGACGTCGGTCACTGTCACGAAGCCGAGGCGCGGGTCCTTGATGCCCCGGTCGAGCTTGCGCGCGACGATCTCCTTGATGCGGTCGGCCATCTTCCGGGCCCTCGCGTGATCGACCATGGTCGACGTCCTTCCGTGACGGGTGCGGCCGGGCGGTGCCGCCCGGCGTCCTGCGTGCCCCGCCTGCGGCGGGACGGGTAGGGCCCCGCTCCCCTGGTGGGGAACGGGGCCCGGATCAGCCGAGGCTACGCCCGCGGCTTCTCCTTCATCTCGATCGTCTCGATCTCGTCGCCGATCTGGATGTCGTTGAACTTGCCGAGGCCGATGCCCGCCTCGAAGTCCGTGCGGACCTCGGAGACGTCGTCCTTGAACCGTCGCAGCGACTCGATGGCGAGGTTGTCGCCCACCACCACGCCGTCGCGGATGACCCGCGCCTTGGCGTTCCTGGTGATGGTGCCCGAGCGCACGATGACACCCGCGATGTTGCCGAACTTGGAGGAGCGGAACACCTCGCGGATCTCGGCGACGCCGGACTGGACCTCCTCGAACTCGGGCTTGAGCATGCCCGTGAGGCTCGACTCGATCTCCTCGAGCGCCGAGTAGATGACGCTGTAGAAGCGGATGTCGACGCCCTCGCGCGCCGCGCGGGCGCGGGCCTTCGGGTCGGGGCGGACGTTGAACCCGATGATGATCGCGTTGTCGATCGTCGCCAGGTTGACGTCGCTCTCGGTGACCGCTCCGACGCCGCGGTGGATGATCCGCAGCTGCACGGAGTCGTCCACCTCGATCTTCATGAGCGACTCCTCCAGCGCCTCGACGGCACCGGACACGTCGCCCTTGATGATGAGGTTGAGCGACTCGACCTTGCCCTCCTCCAGCGCACGCGTGAAGTCCTCGAGGCTGATGCGCTTGCGGGCCTTGGCCAGCTGGGCGTTCCGCTCGACGGCCTCGCGCTTCTCGGCGATCTGACGGGCGGTGCGGTCCTCCTCGGTGACGAGGAAGGTGTCGCCCGCGCCGGGGACCGACGAGAGGCCCTGGACCTGGACGGGACGCGACGGGTAGGCCTCATGGACCGGGTCGCCGTTCTCGTCCATCATCGCCCGGACGCGGCCGTAGGCCGTGCCCGCCACGATGGCGTCACCCACGCGGAGCGTGCCCGACTGGATGAGCACGGTCGCGACAGCGCCGCGGCCCTTGTCGAGGCGCGCCTCGATGGCCACGCCGCGCGCGTCCTTGTTCGGGTTGCTGCGCAGGTCGAGCCCGGCGTCGGCGGTGAGCAGGACGGCCTCGAGGAGGTCGTTCACGCCCTTGCCGGTGAGCGCCGACACGTCGACGAACATGACGTCTCCGCCGTACTCCTCGGCGACCAGGCCGTACTCGGTGAGCTGCTGGCGCACCTTGGCGGGGTTGGCCCCCTCCTTGTCGACCTTGTTGACCGCGACCACGATCGGCACGTTCGCCGCCTGGGCGTGGTTCAGGGCCTCCACCGTCTGCGGCATGATGCCGTCGTCGGCCGCGACCACGAGGATCGCGATGTCGGTGACCTGCGCACCACGGGCGCGCATGGCGGTGAACGCCTCGTGGCCCGGGGTGTCGATGAAGGTGATGGCGCGCTCGTAGCCCTCGTGCGGCGCCCAGACCTGGTACGCGCCGATGTGCTGCGTGATGCCGCCCGCTTCGCCCTCGATGACGTTGGCGTTGCGGATGGCGTCGAGCAGGCGCGTCTTGCCGTGGTCGACGTGGCCCATGACGGTGACGACGGGCGGCCGGATCTCCAGCACGTCGTCGTCCTCGTCCTCGAGCTCCTGGTCGAGGTCGATGTCGAAGCCCTCGAGCAGCTCGCGGTCCTCGTCCTCCGGGGAGACGACCTGGATCTTGTAGCCGAGCTCCGTGCCGAGCACCTCGAAGGTGGCCTCGTCGAGCGACTCGGTCGCCGTGGCCATCTCACCGAGGTGGAACAGCACGGTCACCAGGTTGCCGGGGCTCGCGTCGATCTTGTCGGCGAAGTCCGAGATGGACGCGCCGCGGCGCAGGCGGACGATCGTGCTGCCGTCGCCGCGGGGGACGCTGACGCCACCCAGCGACGGGGCCTCGCGCAGCTCGAACTCGGCCCTCTTCGTCCGCTTCGACTTGCGCGACTTGCTCTTGCCGCCACCACGGCCGAAGGCACCCGCGGTGCCGCCGCCGGGGCCGCGACCACGGCCGCCGCCACCGGGGCGACCGGCGAAGCCGCCGGCAGGACGCTGGAAGCCGCCGGCCGCGGGGGCGCCGGGGCGTCCCGCTCCGCCGGGGGCGCCGCCGGGGCGACCCGCACCCGCGGGACGCTGGCCGAAGCCGCCGGGACGTGCGCCCTGGCCGGGACCGCCGGGACGCGGGGCGCCGGGGCGGGGGGATCCGGGACGGGGAGCGGCCGGGCGGGGGCCTGCGGCTCCCGCGGCGGGGCGCTGGCCCATGCCCTGGTTGCTCGCGAACGGGTTGTTGCCCGGGCGGGGCTTGGTGCCCATGCCCTGGTTGCTCGCGAAGGGGTTGTTGCCGGGGCGCGGGGCCGCCGGACGCGGATCCCGGGACGCGGGATGCCGTTGGAGGGCGCGGGGAGCGCTGCCGGCGTCCGGGCGCGGGGCGCTCGGGGTCGCGGCGGCAGGAGCCTCCGGGGTGGCGGACGCGGTCGACTTCTCGGCCTCGGCCTTCTCCGCCGCGGCGGCCTTGCGGGTCGCCTCGGCCTGGGCCTGGCGCTCCGCGACGGTCAGCGGCGCGGCGGGCATGGGCACGTCGGACGCCTCGGGGGCGTCGGCGACGGGCGCGGTGGGCTGCGGGCCGGGCGTGGGACGACCGCCGGGCTTCGGGGCCGACGTGCGGCTGCCGGGGCGCGGGGCGGACGACGGCGTCGCGGCGGGAGCCGCGGCCTGTCCGGTGAGGCCTGCCGCCTCGAGGGCCGCCTTGAGCTTGCGGGCCACGGGGGGCTCGATGCTCGACGACGTCCCTGACGAACTCGCCCATCTCCTTGAGCTTGGCGAGTGCGGTCTTGCTGTCGACGCCGATCTCGGCGGCGATCTCGTGTACGCGTGGTTTTGCCACTGTTCTCCTGTCTGGGGGTCCTCTCCCAGGCGGGAGGGGACCGCTAGTGCTGGACGGATCTCATTTCGAGCCGCTCATTAGTTGTCCATGTGCCGTTCAGCCTGTTCTCTCGGATGCTCGCGCGCTCGGCTGGGCCGCGAGCCGCTCTCGTAGTCCCAAGAGCTGCGGGGTCGAGCGCCGCGTCGCTCCGCAGGGCCCGCCCGAGGGCGCGCCGTGCGATCGCTCTGTCGATGCACTCGATGGTCGGATGGATCCACGCACCCCGGCCGGCCAGCACGGCACGCTCGTCGAGGACGAGGGAGCGCGTACGGGGATCGGCGACGATCCGCAAGAGAGCGGACCTCGGGGCACGCCGACGACAGCCGACGCACGTTCTTACCGGACCCAGTGCTTGCCCCCTCCGTCCGGCGGCGGCGAGGCGGGGTCGTGGCGGGCGGCGCTCAGTCGTCGCCCTCGAGGATGCTGTCGGGCTGGATGTCGATCTTCGCGCCCGTGAGCTTCGCGGCGAGTCGGGCGTTCTGGCCCTCCTTGCCGATGGCGAGCGACAGCTGGTAGTCCGGCACGAGCGCGCGGACGGCCTTGGTTGCCTGGTCGATGACGAACGAGCTCGTGACGCGGGCGGGAGAGAGCGCGTTGCCGACGAACACGGGCAGCGACTCGGAGTAGTCGACGATGTCGATCTTCTCGTCGTTCAGCTCCGCGGTGACCGCGCGGACGCGCTGGCCGAGCTCACCGATGCAGGCGCCCTTGGCGTTGATGCCCGGCTCGGTCGCGCGCACGGCGATCTTGGTGCGGTGGCCGGCCTCGCGGGCCAGCGACACGATCTCGACGAGGCCCTGGGCGATCTCGGGCACCTCGAGCGCGAACAGCTTGCGGACGAGCGAGGGGTGCGTGCGGGAGACCGTGATCTGCGGCCCCTTGGCGCCGCGGGAGACGCTCGTGACGTAGACGCGCAGGCGCGAGCCGTGCACGTACCGCTCGCCCGGCACCTGCTCCTCGGGCGGCAGGATGGCCTCGATGGTGCCGAGGTCGACGTGGATCATGCGGGGGTTCGGGCCCTGCTGCACGACGCCGGCGACGATGTCGCCCTCGCGGCCCTTGAACTCGCCGAGGATGCGGTCGTCGCCGATGTCGCGGAGGCGCTGGTTGATGACCTGCTTGGCGGCGAACGCCGCGATGCGGCCGAAGTCGCTCGGGCTGTCCTCGGACTCGCCGATGACGAGGCCGTCCTCGTCGAGCTCGGGGACGTGCACGGAGACGTGGCCGGACTTGCGGTCCAGGTGCACGCGGGCGGGGGCACGCCGTCGGCGACGGGCTTGGCGTCGGCCTGGTCGGTGTGCTTGAGGTAGGCGGTGAGGATGGCCTGCTCGATGATCGAGACGAGCTCCTCGAACGGGATCTCGCGCTCGCGCTCCATCATGCGCAAGACGCTCAGGTCGATGTCCACGGGCGACTCCTCTATTCGGTTGGAAACACCACAGGCTACCCGACCCGGACGGGTGGGGCAGCCTGCGGGACGTCGGTGCGGGGATCAGCGCGCGGCGGCGAGTGCCCCCCACGACGTCGCCGAGCGCGATCGGGGTCCGCTCGTTCGTGCGGCGGTCCCAGAGCTCCGCCATGCCGTCGGCCGCGCCGCGGCCGACGATGACGATGGTGGGCACCCCGATGAGCTCGGCGTCGCCGAACTTCACGCCGGGCGACACCTTGGGGCGGTCGTCGAAGAGAACGTCGAGGCCGGATGCGTCGAGCGCGTCGACGAGCTCCTCGGACGCGGTCCGCACGGCCTCGTCCTTGCCGGTCATGACCACGTGCACGTCGAACGGGCTGACGGAGGCGGGCCAGAGGAGGCCGCGGCCGTCCTGCGTCGCCTCGGCGACGAGCGCCAGGTTCCGCGTGATGCCGATGCCGTACGAGCCCATGGTGACCGTGACGAGCTTGCCGTTCTCGTCGAGGACCTTGAGGCCGAGCGCCTCCGCGTACTTGCGGCCGAGCTCGAACACGTGGCCGATCTCGGTGCCGCGCGCCGCGCTGATGGGCCCGGAGCCGTCGGGCGCGGGGTCGCCGTCGCGGACGTCCGCGGCCTCGACCACGCCGTCGGGGGTGAAGTCGCGGCCGGCGACGAGCGACAGCACGTGCTGCCCGGCGACGTTGGCACCCGTGATCCAGGCGGTGCCGTCGACGACGCGGGGGTCGACGACGTAGCGGACGCGCGTCGACGACGTGGAGCCGAGCACGGGGCCCTCGGGCGACCACGGGCCGATGTAGCCCTTGACGAGGCCCGGCTGCTTCGCGAGGTCGCCCTCGGTGGCGGGCTCGACCTCGGCGGGGAAGAAGGCGACCTCGGCGCGCTTCAGGTCGATGTCGCGGTCGCCGGGGATGCCGACGACGACGAGCTCGCGCGTGCCGTCGAGGTGCGTGAGCGCGAGCACGATGTTCTTCAGCGTGTCGGCGGCGGTCCAGGCGCGTCCGTCCTCGCGGGGCTCCCGCGCGTTCGCGAGGTCGACGAGCGTGGCGATGGTGGGGGTGTCGGGCGAGTCGAACACGCGCGCCTCGGGCTGGCCCTCGATGGGGACCGCGTCGGGGACGAGGGTCGTGAAGGCCTCGACGTTGGCCGCGTAGCCGCCGGCCGACCGCACGAAGGTGTCCTCGCCGATGGGCGTGGGGTGCAGGAACTCCTCGCTCTTGGACCCTCCCATCGCGCCCGCGTCGGCAGCGACGATGACGTACTCGAGGCCGAGCCGCTGGAAGATGCGCTCGTAGGCGTCGCGCTGGGCCTGGTAGCTCACGGAGAGCGCCTCGTCGGTGACGTCGAACGAGTAGGCGTCCTTCATCGTGAACTCGCGGCCGCGGAGGATGCCGGCGCGGGGCCGGGCTTCGTCGCGGTACTTGTCCTGGATCTGGTAGATCGACAGGGGCAGGTCCTTGTAGCTCGAGTAGAGGTCCTTCACGAGCAGCGCGAAGAACTCCTCGTGGGTGGGCGCCAGCACCATCGGCGCGCGCTTGCGGTCCTCGAGGCGGAACATCCCGGGGCCGTACTCGTCGTACCGGCCCGTGGCCTGGTACGGCTCGGCCGGCAGCAGCGCGGGGAAGTGCACCTCCTGGGCGCCGATGCGCTCCATCTCCTCGCGGACGATCGCCTCCACCTTGCGCTTGACGCGGAGGCCGAGCGGCAGCCAGGCGAAGATGCCGGGCGCCTGGCGGCGGATGTAGCCGGCGCGCACGAGGAGGCGGTGGCTCGCGACCTCGGCGTCGACGGGGTCTTCCCGGAGGGTGCGGACGAAGAGCTGGGAGAGGCGTGTGGACACCGGACCAGCCTAGCGATCCGGCCCGGAGGCTCCCGCCCGCCCGGGCCGATCAGCGGCGGACGGCGATCAGCCGCGGACGGCGCCGCCGGCGCGGTAGGAGAGCCGGAGGCGCTCGAAGCCCTCGTCGAGGCTCACGGCAGGGGTCCAGCCGAGGGCTCGGCGCGTCTCCCGCTGGTCGAACCAGTGCGCGGTGGACAGCTGCTCGGCGAGGAACCGGGTCATGGGCGGCTCGTCGGAACCGGGGCGCACGGCCCAGACCCGCTCGACCGCCCCCCCGGCGGCGCGCGCGAGGGCGGCGGGCACGCGGATCCGCGGCGCCGGCACGCCCGCCGCCCGGCACATGCCCGCGAGGAGCTCGGCGACCGGGCGCGGCTCGCCGTTCGTCACCACGTACGCATGGCCGTGGGCAGTGTCGGCGCGGTCGAGCGCCGCGACGATCGCGTCGGCGGCGTTGTCGCGGTAGACGGTGTCGATGAGGGCCGCGCCGTGCCCGAGGAGCGGGAGCCGGCCGCGCGCGGCGCGGTCGACGATGCGCGCGACGAGCTGCGTGTCGCCCGGACCCCACACGAGGTGCGGGCGGACGGCGAGAACGCGCATGGCCGGCGAGTCCTCGGCCAGGGCGAGCAGCTCGCCCTCGGCCTTCGTGCGCGCGTAGTCGCCGCGGGCGCGCACGGGATCCGCCGGTCCCGCGCCGTCGCCCACGATCGAGAGGCCCGTGTGCGCGACGGACGGCGAGGAGACGTGGACGAAGCGGGAGGCGCCGGCCGCGCGGGCGCCGCGGAGGAGCGCGCGCGTGCCCGCGACGTTGACGGCGCGGAAGTCGGCCGGGTCGCCCGCGAGCGACACCTTCGCGGCCAGGTGCACGACGGCGTCGACGCCGTCGACCGCCCGCGCCACCGCCGCGGCGTCGGTGACGCTCCCGCGCAGGTCGACGACCGCGCCCGGGACGGGGACCGTGCCGCTCGCGGCGAGGCCCGACGGCTGGCGCTGGAACGTGCGGACGGCATGCCCGGCCGCGACCAGTCGCTCGGCGACGGCACGGCCGAGCATGCCGCTGGCCCCCGTGACGAGGACGATCACGGTGCGCTCACCCGGCCGCCGGAGAGGATGCCCGCGGCCCAGCGGCCGAGGCGGGCGCGGTCGATCTTGGAGTTGTGACGGACGTCCGTCGGCAGCACCGGCACCACGATGACGGCCGCGACGTCCCGACCCACGGCGCTGCGCACGGCGGCCGCGAGGTCCGCGTCCGCGAGCCCCACGCGGCGGGCGGCGGGCACCCGCTCCACGACGAGCACGAGCTGCTGGACCCCCGCGGGCCCCACGCCCACGGCGGCGGCGCGGCCCACCCCGGCGACCGACTCGGCGCGCTGCTCCGGGTCGACGGGGGTGAGCACGCCCTCGGCGGTCGTGATGACGTGCGGCAGGCGGCCCTCGACCCAGAGCGCGCCGGTGGCGTCGAGGTGGCCGACGTCGCCGGTGCGATGGCGGCGGACGCCGTCCGCCGAGTCGCGGCGGGCCGCCCTGTCGGTGACGTGGAGGCGGTCGTACCGGTCGTGCACATGGGGCGCCTCGGCGACGATCTCGCCGGTGATCCCCGGCTCGTCGGTGAGGGCGCCCGTGGCGGCGCCGTCGGCGTCGAGCGGGCTGATGCGTATGCGGACCGGGGCGACGGGTGCGCCGACGCAGACCCCCGCGTCCCCGCGGAGGGCGGCGGCGCGGATCCCGTCGAGCGTCACGTCGGTGAGCAGCAGGCCCTCGGTCATGCCGTACGGCGTGTGCACCTCGGCGGCGGGGACGAGCGCGGCGGCGCGCGCCAGCAGGGGCTCCGACAGCGGGGCCCCCGCCGAGAGCAGGGACCGCACGCGGGCGAGCGCGGCGCGGTCGTCGGCCGTGAGCGCGTCGGCGGTCGCGACGACGTTGGCGAGCGCGGCCGGCGACGCGAACACGACCGTGGCGTCGACCGCCCGGGCCGCGGCCGCGAGGGCCGACGCGGTGAGGTCGCGCGGGCGGGTCACGTCCATGTCGGGCGTGACGCTCGTGGCGCCGAGCGCGGGGCCGAGGAGCGCGAACGGCGCGAAGCCCGCGACGAGGCCCGTGCCGACGCCCACGTCGAAGCGCCCGCCGAGGGTGTCGCGGAGGGCCGCCAGCTGGCGGTGCGTGTAGACGACGCCCTTCGCCGGGCCCGTGGATCCCGAGGTGAAGAGGATCGCGGCATCGTCGTCGGCCGAGGGTTCCGGTGGCAGCACCTGGGCGCGGCCCTCGCGGGCGATCTCCGGCAGGCTCGCGGCGACGCCGAGGGCGCGGGCGACAGGCGGCGCGAGCGTGGTGACGGAGATCCG
Source organism: Clavibacter sp. AC415 (assembly GCF_979252985.1). Classification (NCBI taxonomy): domain Bacteria; kingdom Bacillati; phylum Actinomycetota; class Actinomycetes; order Micrococcales; family Microbacteriaceae; genus Clavibacter; species Clavibacter sp. AC415. The sequence continues at coordinate 16,038 of NZ_CEEDAR010000007.1, forward strand.
CTCCCCCGGCCAGCCGAGCGCGCGGGCGAGCGCGAGGCCCGCGGGGATGCCCACGACCATGTCCGGCCGGGACCCGGCGACGGCGCGGCCGAGGCCCTTCACGCCGAGGCCCGCGTCGGCGACCACCACGATCGCGCCGATGCGCAGGCACGCGTAGAGGAGCGCGGTGAGGTCGGCGCCCGGGGGCACGAGGAGCGAGACCCGGTCGCCGGCCCGCAGGCCGCGGGCGTGCAGTCCGCGGCGATCTCGCGGACGCGGCGCGAGAGCAGCCGCCAGGAGACGGTGCGCGGACCCCCCGCCGCCGCGGGGGGCCATCTCGACGAGGACGGGCGCGCCGCTGTCGCGCAGCTCCTCGAGGAGGGCGCCGAGGGGGCGGACGGCGTCGTCGGCCCCCGCGGCCACGGACGCGGACGCCCGCTCGCGCGGCCCGGGGGCAGGGACGGCGGACCCCGGCGCCACGCGGTCCGCGAGCCAGTCGAGCGCGGTGGACGCGTAGTCGTGGTCCTCGGCGACGAGGTGGCCGGCGCCCTCGACCCGGTGCACGTCCGCGTGCGGCAGGCGCTCGATGAGGTCGGAGAGGTACACGTCGGAGAAGATCGGGTCGCGCGGGCCCCAGACGAGCAGGGCCGGCAGCTCGAGGCCGCGGAGGCCCTCGGCGATGTCGACGAGGGTCGCGTGGCTCGGATGCGCGGGGCCGACCGGGATGTCCGCGACGAATCCGCGGATGCCCTCTCGACGATCGGCGCCGCGGTAGGGCGCGGAGAACGCGCGGCGCACGGCGGCGTCGAGCGGCGGATGGCCGAGCGCGAGCGTCGTGGCGAGGAACCCGGGCGTGCCGCGGGTCGCCGCGTCGTGGATCCCCGTCGCGAGCGCCAGCCGGAGCGGCCACGGGATGGGTTCGCCCGCCCGCTGGTGCACGGCCGTGTTGAGCGCCATCACGCCCGCGAGCACGTCGCGGTTGCGGAGCGCCCAGCCGAGGCTGACGACGCCGCCCCAGTCGTGCCCGAGGGTGACGACGGGCGAGGACGCGCCGGAGCCCGAGAGACCGAGCCCGTCGGTGAGGGCCTGCAGGTCGTCGAGGCGCATCGGCAGGGTGCGGGCGACGCCCGTGCGCTCCGAGAAGCCCATGTCGAGCTGGTCGACGGCGACGACGCGCCAGGCCGGCCGGGAGGGATCCCGCTCGGCGCGCGCCAGTGACTCCGCCGCGATGCGCCGCCACAGGTACGACCACGTCGGGTTGCCGTGCACGCACAGGATGGTGCCCGCGACAGGAGCGCCCGTGGCTGCCAGCCGCTCCCCCGTGTCGAGGACGTGCCAGCCGTGGCCGCCCGCGCGCACCACGCGCGACCAGGCCGGGTCGAGCCCGGGGAGCGGGCGCCCGTCGGGGCCGGGCACGGGGACGGTCGCCAGGGAGCCCGCGGACGGTGCGCTCACGCCGCGGCTACCAGAGGATCTCGGTCATGGCCGTGTTGAGGCCGGAGCCCACGCCCATGCAGAGCACGCGGTCGCCGCGGCTGAGGCTGTCCGCCTGGTCGGCGAGCGTGATCGGGATGCTCGCGGGACCGACGTTGCCGTAGCGCGGGTACGTCAGCGGCACGCGCAGACTTGTCGAGCTTCGCGGCCTTGACGATGGCGTTCGTGTGCACGTCCGACACCTGGTGGAGGATGTAGCGGTCCATGTCCGACCAGTCCCAGTCGTCCTGGGCGGCCTCGGTCCATGCCGCGACGACGAGCTCCATCCCGCCGCGGAGGAGCTCCTTCGTGTCGGTGAACATGCCGTCCACGTCGCCGATGCAGAGCTCGTGGTGCTGGGTGGCGGCCCGCGTGACGCCGCCGAGGACCCGGTGGCCCTCCGGGTGGTCGCTCGTACGGCCGAGGACCGCCGCCGCGGCGCCCGCGCCGAGGGTGAGGCTCGGGAACTCGCTGAGGAAGTCGGCGCGCGTCGTCTCCGGGCGGAGCAGGCGCGCGACGGTGTTGTGGCGGATCTCGCCGGCGTCCTCGCCGTCGACGATCATCGCGTAGTCGATCTGCCCCGAGTCGATGAGGTGGCCGGCGAGCGTCATCGCGTTCACGAAGCCGAGGCACGCGTTCGCGATGTCGAAGTTGAGGGCCGACGACGGCAGCCCGAGTCCGTTGTGGATGCTGACGGCGACGCTCGGCTCGAGGTGCGCGCGCGTCACGGAGGTGTTGATGAGCAGCCCGATCTGCGAGGCGTCGACGCCCGCCTGGGCGAGCGCCTTGCGGCCCGCCTCCGTGGCGGCCGCGTCGAAGGACATGTCGGCGTCCCAGTTGCGGCGCTCCAGGACGCCGGCGACCCGCTGCAGGAGGCCCGTGGGGAGGCGGAGGCGCGAGAGCACCGGCTTCAGCCGCTCGTCGATCTCGGCCGACGTCACGGTGTGCGGGGCGAGGACGCTGGCGAGCCCAGCAGGGAGGTGTTCCGATGCCGGAATGTGGCGTTACCGTTCAACAGCATCCTCAGTTCGTGGGGCGGTCCGCCGGGCGGACGACTAGCAGAGCCTACGCGCAGACGGCGCGCGCGGACGCGCGGCCGCCTCGCGGGCGGGCGGGAGAAGGGTGGGTCAGACGAGGATCTCGGGGCTGCCGATGGACCCGGCGGGCATCTCCGCGGCGAGGCGGTTGGCCTCCTCGATGAGCGTCTGGACGATCTCGGCCTCGGGGACGGTCTTGATGACCTCGCCCTTGACGAAGATCTGCCCGCGGCCGTTGCCGGACGCGACGCCGAGCTCGGCCTCGCGGGCCTCGCCCGGTCCGTTGACGACGCAGCCCATGACGGCGACGCGCAGCGGCACGTTGACGTGCTTGAGGCCCTCGGTGACCTGATCGGCCAGCGAGTAGACGTCGACCTGCGCCCGGCCGCAGCTCGGGCAGGAGACGATCTCGAGCTTGCGCTCGCGGAGGTTGAGCGACTGCAGGATCTGCAGGCCCACCTTGACCTCCTCCGCGGGCGGCGCGGAGAGGGAGACGCGGATGGTGTCGCCGATCCCCTCGGAGAGCAGGATGCCGAACGCGGTGGCGCTCTTGATGGTGCCCTGGAACGCGGGGCCCGCCTCGGTAACCCCGAGGTGCAGGGGCCAGTCGCCGCGCTCGGCGAGCAGGCGGTAGGCCTTCACCATGATGACCGGGTCGTTGTGCTTGACCGAGATCTTGAAGTCGTGGAAGTCGTGCTCCTCGAAGAGGCTGGCCTCCCACACGGCGGACTCGACGAGCGCCTCGGGGGTGGCCTTGCCGTACTTCTGGAGCAGGCTCGGGTGCAGGGACCCGGCGTTCACGCCGATGCGGATGGAGACGCCCGCGGCCTTCGCGGCCTTCGCGATGGCGCCCACCTGGTCGTCGAACTTGCGGATGTTGCCCGGGTTGACGCGCACGGCGCCGACGCCGGCATCGATGGCCGTGAAGACGTACCGGGGCTGGAAGTGGATGTCCGCGATGATCGGGATCTGGCTCTTCTTGGCCAGGATGTGCAGCACGTCCGCGTCGTCCTGGTGCGGCACCGCGACGCGCACGATGTCGCAGCCGGTGGCCGTGAGCTCGGCGATCTGCTGGAGCGTGGCGTTGATGTTGGTGGTCTGCGTCGTCGTCATCGACTGGACGCTGACCTGGGCGTTGCCGCCCACCTTCACCTTGCCGACGCTGATCTGACGGGTCTTCCGGCGGGGCGCGAGGACCTCAGGGACCTTCGGCATTCCGAGATTGACTGCTGGCACGGAGAAGAGCCTACGTCCGATTCCTGCGCGCCCGGTGCGCCGGGGGCGCGGGCGGCCGCGACGGGCCGCGGCGCTGCGGGTCAGGTCAGGCGGACCGGGTTCACCAGGTCGGCGAAGATCAGCAGCGCGCTCATGGCGCCGAACAGGATCACGACCACGAAGGTCAGCGGCATGAGCTTCGCGACGTCCACGGGGCCCGGGTCGCGGCGGCCGAGCAGCTTCGCCGCGAACCGGCGGACGCCCTCCACGACGGCGCCGAGCACGTGCCCGCCGTCGAGCGGCAGGAGCGGGAGCAGGTTGATCATGCCGAGCGCGACGTTGAGCGACGCCACCAGGCCGACCATGGCGGACGCTCGGGAGGCGACCGGGGTCTCGTCGAGGCTGGCGATCTCGCCCGCCACGCGGCCCACGCCGACCACGCTCATGGGGCCGTTGGGGTCGCGCTCCCCGCCGCCGAACGCGGCGCGGCCGACGTCCACGAGCCGCTGGGGGAGGTTCAGGATGAGGTTCCCGACCGCCGCCATGTTCTCGCCCGTGGTGGCGAAGGCCGCCGAGAGCGGCTGCCGCTGCACGGCCTGCGTGGGGCTGAAGCCGATGAGCCCCACCTCGCGCGTGACGGGATCGCCCTGCTCGTCGACCTCGGGGGCGCCGCGCGACCCGATGACGGCCTGCTCCGTGAGTACGGGCGTTATGGCCAGGGCCTCGCGCGCGCCGTCGCGCTCCACGACGACGTCGAGCTCGCGGCCGGCGGACACCTGCACGATGCCCGTCACCTGGTCCCACGCGGTGATCTCGGTGCCGTCGATGCTCACGATCGTGTCGCCCGGCTGGAGCCCGGCGGCGGCGCCGGGCGCTGCCGGCGCCCCCGCGGGGCAGGTGGCGGCGTCGGCCGAGGCGGTGGAGCCGGCGGGCACGATGCACGCGTTGACCTGCCCGACGGTGGTGGTCGGGGTCGTGACGCCGAAGCCGCAGAGAACGACGGCGAACAGCAGGATGGCGAGGAGGAAGTTCATCGCCGGCCCGCCGAGCATGATGACCATGCGCTTCGGGACGGACAGCTTGTAGAAGGCGCGGTCCTCGTCGTCGCCGATGCTCTCGGCGCTCGCCCGCCGCGCGTCCTGCACGAGGAGGTCGAAGAAGCCGCGGCCCGCGCGGTCGTCGCCGTCCCCGGTGCCGCCGGCGTCGGGGGCCGTGGCGGTCGCGGTGCCCGCCGGATCGGCGGCATCCGTCGCCGGCGCGATGCCCGAGGAGCGCCGGCTGTCGGGCCCGACGAGCTGGGCGATGCCCGTGCTGCTGGTGCCGGCGCGCGAGCTCTGCGGCGGGAACATGCCGATCATGGAGATGTAGCCGCCGAGCGGGATGGCCTTCACGCCGTACTCGGTCTCGCCCTTCCGGCGGCTGAAGATCGTCGGCCCGAAGCCGATCATGTACTGCGTGACGCGCACGCCGAAGGCCTTCGCGGGCACCAGGTGCCCGACCTCGTGCAGCCCGATGGACACGGCGACGCCGACCACGATGATGAGCACCCCGAGGATGTAGAGGAAGACGCCGTCCATGGTGGGAGAGGCTACCTCCCGCACCCTGGGCGGACGCCGCCGTGGTGCGGATCCGCAGGCGTCGTCCGCGGCCGGCCGGCGACGCCGCCCGGGGTCCCGCCAGGAGCCGCGGTCTAGGCTGGAGGCCCGTGACGAGAGGTGGTCCCATGCCCGGAGAACGGACCGACGGACTCGCCGGCACGCTGCTGGCCGGCCGCTACCGCATCAGCGGCCTGCTCGGACGCGGCGGCATGGCCACCGTGTACCGCGCCGCCGACAAGACGCTCGGCCGCGAGGTCGCCGTCAAGGTCTTCGCGACCGACTCCGCCGACCCCGGCGAGGTCGAGCGCCAGGAGGGCGAGGTGCGCATGCTCGCGGGCCTCAGCCACCCGGGCCTCGTGACCCTCTTCGACGTCGGCGACGACGTGGTGGCCGACCGGGCGCTCGCGTTCATCGTGATGGAGATCGTCGACGGCACCACGCTCGCCGATCGCATGAAGGAGGGCCCGCTGCCCGGGCCCGAGGTCGCCCGCATCGGCGGGATCGTCGCCGACGCCCTAGGCTACATCCACCGCCGGGGCGTCGTGCACCGCGACGTGAAGCCCGCGAACGTGCTGCTCGCGACGCCGGAGGACGACGACGAGCCGGCCGCCGCGAAGCTCACCGACTTCGGCATCGCCCGCCTCGTGGACGGCACGCGGCTCACCTCGACCGGCTCCATCGTCGGCACCGTCAGCTACCTCAGCCCCGAGCAGGCGCTCGGCGAGGAGGTCGGCGCGCCCACCGACGTGTACGCGCTCGGCCTCGTGCTCCTCGAGTGCCTGACCGGCCGTCGGACCTTCCCGGGCACGGCCGCGGAGTCGACCATGGCGCGCGTGGTGCGCGACCCCGAGATCCCCGCGCGGCTCGGTCCGGCGTGGGTCGACCTGCTGTCCCGCATGACCCGGCGCGATCCCGCGGCGCGTCCGACCGCGCGCGAGGTCGCCGCGGAGCTCCGCACCGGGCGGGCGCCCGCGTCGGCAGTGGACGAGCCGACCGCCGCCTCGACCCGGGTCATGCCCGCGGCCGGCGCGGGGCTCGGCGCGACCGGGCTCGGCGCGACCGCCGCCTACCCGGCCGCCGCCTACCCGGCCGCGGCGGACCCGGACGCCCGGACCGAGAGGTTCGCCGCGGCGCCGACCCCTCCGGTCGCGCGCGCTGACACCGCGACCGCGCGCGCCCCGCACCGCCCCCGCCGCCGCGCGACCGGCGGCCGACCGCGATCCTGCGGCGCGGCGCGGCGCCCGGACGCTCAGCATCGCCGTCGTCTCCGTCCTCGTCGCCGCGGCGGCCGTCGTCGGAGTCGTCACGTACACGTCGTGGCAGGCCGGGGAGGTCTCGTACCCGTCCGTGCCCGGACCCCTCGGCGCCAGCCTCGAGGAGCTGCAGAAGAGCGTGGAGGACGCCCCGTGATCCGCACCCCATCCCGCCCTGCGCGCGGCGCTGCCCGTGCCGAGGGACGCGGGCCGCTCGGCGCGCGCCTCGCCGTCGGCCTCGCGACGACGACTGCGGCCCTGCTGCTGCTGGCCGGATGCGCCGGTTCCGCGACGCCCGCGGAGCGCGCCCTCGACGACCTCCAGCAGCGGACCCTCGCGGTGACCCAGTCCTCCGCCGACCGCGACTATGAGAAGGCGCTCGCCCAGCTCGAGGAGCTGCGGGCGGCGGCCGAGGAGGACCTCGCCGAGGGGACCATCGACCAGGCCCGGCACGACGAGGTGATCGCGCGCATCGACGCCGTCCGCGCCGAGCTGGAGGCGGCGCGCGACGCCGCGGAGGAGACGCCGACGCCGACGCCCGCGCCGTCGGAGAGCGCGACGCCGTCCGTCACGCCCACGCCGTCCGCCACGCCGACGCCCTCTCCCACCCGGACGGCCACGCCGTCGCCCACGCCGACGCCGTCGCCCACGCCGACGTCGGAGGAGGACGGCAACGGCAACGGGAACGGCGGGGTCGGGAACGGCAACGGCAACGGGAACGGCGGGAACGGGAACGGCGGGTCGGACGACGGCTGAGCCGGGTCCATGGGTCGGACGACGGCTGACACCGGTCCGCTCGGTCGGACGACCAACCACGCCGGGCCCCGCGATCGCGTGTCGGAGCCGTGGCGGCGCGTGCGTGTCGGCACGGGCCTGCACGGCGACGGCGCGGCCTCGCCGGGAGCCGGGGTCAGGGCGGCGAGGCGGTCGCCGACCCGCGGCGCTCCGCGGGGATCAGACGGCCAGCACCCGGTCGGCCTCGGCGCGCGCCCAGCGCTCCGCCTCCGCCAGCGACTCGCGCGTGAGCGGGCCGGACGCCGGCTCGTGCGCGTCGACGACACGGCGGATGGTGTCGACGATGTCGAGGAAGCCGGCACGTCCCGCGTGGAACGCCTGCACGGCCTGCTCGTTCGCGGCGTTGTAGACGGCCGGATACGTCGATCCCGCCTCCCCGACGCGCTTCGCGAGCAGCACGGCGGGGAACGCCTCGTCGTCGAGCGGCTCGAAGGTCCACGCGGCGGCACGGGCCCAGTCGAGGGGGACGCCGACGTCGTGCATGCGGTGCGGCCAGTTGAGGCCGAGGGCGATGGGGAGGCGCATGTCCGGCGGCGACGCCTGCGCGAGCGTCGACCCGTCGATGAACTCGACCATCGAGTGCACGAGCGACTGCGGGTGCACGACCACGTCGATGCGGTCGTAGGGCACGTCGAACAGGAGGTGCGCCTCGATGACCTCGAGGCCCTTGTTGACGAGGGTCGACGAGTTCGTCGTGATGACGAGACCCATGTCCCAGGTGGGGTGCGCGAGCGCCTCGCGCGGCGTCACGTGCTCGAGCTCGGCCCGCGTGCGCCCGCGGAAGGGCCCGCCCGACGCCGTGACCACGAGCCGGCGGACCTCCTCGGCCGTGCCGCCGCGCAGCGCCTGCGCGATCGCGGAGTGCTCCGAGTCGACGGGGACGAGCTGGCCGGGCGCCGCGAGGGAGCGCACCAGCTCGCCGCCGACGATGAGCGACTCCTTGTTGGCGAGCGCGAGGGTGCGGCCCTCCTCCAGCGCGGCGAGCGTGGGGCCGAGCCCGACGGATCCCGTGATGCCGTTCAGCACCACGTCCGCGTCGACCGTGCGGATCAGCTGCTCGGCCTCGTCGGCCCCGAGGGCCGTGTGCTCGACCCCGGCGACGCGCGCCTGCTCGGCGAGGGCCTCCCGCTTGCTGCCCGCGCCGAGCCCCACCACCTCGAACAGCTCCGGGTGCCGCGCGACGACCTCGAGGGCCTGCACGCCGATGGAGCCCGTGGACCCGAGGACGATGACGCGGCGCACGGCCGGGCCTACTGGCCCGCGGCGGCGGGCTGGGTGCCGAGGATGTCGACGACGAACACGATGGTGTCGGTGCCGCCGATGTCCTCGCCGGAGCCCGCGTCGCCGTAGCCGTCGGCCGGCGGGATGATGGCGATGACCTGCGAGCCGACCTTCTGGCCCACGAGCGCCTTCGTGAAGCCGGGGATGACCTGCGAGGTCACGAAGGTGGCGGACTGGCCGCGGTCCCAGCTGGAGTCGAAGACCTTCTTGGTGTTCCAGTTGATGCCGGTGTACTGCACCGTGACGCTGGCGCCGTCGGTGACCTCCTCGCCGTCGCCCACCTTGAGGTTCGCGATCCGCGTCTCCGCCGGCGGGTCGGCGTCCGGGATGGTGATGGTGGGGGCGCCGTCGTCCGCGAGGGTCACCTCGGGGAAGCCCTCGGGCGCGGGCTGGTCCACGCCGTCGGCGCGCGTCGCCGCCTGGCTGAGCACGTCGACCACGATGACGATGGGGTCGTCGGCGCCGAGCCCCAGCTGCGTGGCCTGCTCGCCCGCGAAGCCGTCGGCCGCGGGCACGACCGCGACGATGCGCGAGCCGACCGTGGTGCACTCCACCGCGCGGACCACGCCGGGCACCAGAGCGCCGTCGTTCATGGTGGCGGGGAGCGGGGTCTCCGCGTTGTAGGCGAGCTGCGAGATGGCCTCGCCCGTCTTCCCGTTGTACGCGGCGAGCGCGATGTCCGCCGTGGCGCCGGCCTCGATCTCGGCGCCGTCGCCCTCGGTGACCACGGTGCGCTCTGTCGTCTCGACCGTGAGCGGCCCGTCGACCGTGACCTCGGGGGCCGAGCCGAAGTCCCCGGAGACCTCGACCGACTCCGACGCGTCGCCCGAGGGCGTGTCGATGCAGGAGGCACCCGCGGTGCGTGCGCCGGCCGTGGGGCTCGCGGACGGGTCCGCGGTGGTGGTCCCGCCGCCGGTGCAGGCGGACAGCGCCAGGACGGCGGCCGCGGCCAGGGTGAGGGGGATGCGTCGCTTCACGGGAGTCGCTTTCATCGGCGCGCCGGACGCACCAGGTATGGAGGAGGGACCCGGACAGTCTGCCTGACGCGGCAGGGGGACGGCTGACAGGGACCGCGTGGGGACCACCGGGATCCGCATCGGCGACGTGCGGGCGGGGCTCCGCCGCGGATCAGGCCTCGGCGTCGGCGGCCCCGGCCACCACCGTGCGCGGCTCGTGGTGCACCGGGAAGTTGACGGAGCTCGCGATGAAGCACCGCTCGGAGGCGGCCTGGTGCAGCGAGGCGGCGAGCTCCGCCTGGTCGGCGTCGCGCACCGTGACGACGGGACGCAGGGTGACCTCGACGAAGCGGCCGCCCCCGCCGTCCGTCTGCCGCATGGTGCCGGTCGGCTCGTCCGCGTAGCCGACGACGACGACGCCGGCCGAGGCCGCCGCGTGGAGGTAGCTGAGGAGGTGGCACTGGGCGAGCGCGGACAGGAGCGTCTCCTCGGGGTTCCACCGGTCGACGTCGCCGCGGAAGGGGCGGTCGGCGGAGCCGAGCAGATCGTGCTTCCCGGCGGCCCGGACGACGTGGTCGCGGCCGTACGCGCGGTGGTCGGACGTGCCGGATCCGCGGTCGCCCGTCCACTCGAGGGACAGGGCGTAGCGGTGCTCGATCTGCATGGGACCACGGTAGCCGCCCGGACCGCGGCCCTCCCGGATCCCGCTGCCCGCGCGGGTAGGCTCGCCGGATCATGACTGACACCCTGGACTCCGCCCTGGTCGGCATCCCTGCCGGCACCGACTCCGACTCCCCCGCCGCGACCGACCCCGACGCGCGCCCGCAGGTGCCGCAGGAGCGACGCGTCGTGACGGAGATCCCCGGCCCGCTCTCGCGCGCGCTGCACGAGCGCCGGAAGCGCGTGGTGCCGCCCGGCGTCGCGTCCCTCCTGCCCGTCTACGTGGCCCGCGCGCACGGCGCGATCGTGGAGGACGTGGACGGCAACCGCTTCATCGACCTGGGCGCCGGGATCGGCGTGACCACCGTCGGCCACACGCGCCAGGAGGTCGTGGACGCGGCGACCGCGCAGCTCGGCGACGTGATCCACACGCTGTTCACGGTGACGCCCTACGAGGAGTACGTGCGCGTGGCGGAGCTCCTCGCGGAGCACACGCCCGGCACGCACGAGAAGCGCACGGTGCTCGTGAACTCGGGCGCGGAGGCGGTGGAGAACGGCGTGAAGATCGCGCGCAAGCGCACGGGCCGGCGTGCGGTGGCGGTGCTCGACCACGGCTACCACGGGCGCACCAACCTCACCATGGCGATGAACTACAAGGCCTCGCCGTACGGCACCGGCTTCGGCCCCTTCGCCGGCGACGTGTACCACGCGCCGAGCTCCTACCCGTATCACGACGGGCTCTCCGGGGCCGAGGCCGCGGCCCGCACGATCGCGTACCTCGAGAAGCGCATCGGCGCGTCCGACCTCGCGTGCGTCGTGGCCGAGCCCATCCAGGGCGAGGGCGGCTTCATGGTCCCCGCCGACGGCTTCCTGCCGGCGCTGCAGGAGTGGTGCACGGCGAACGGCGTCGTGTTCATCGCGGACGAGATCCAGAGCGGCCTGGCGCGCACCGGGCGCTTCTTCGCGAGCGAGCACCTCGGCCTGGTGCCGGACCTCGTGCTCACCGCCAAGGGCATCGCGGGCGGACTGCCGCTCGCCGGCGTGACCGGCCGTGCCGAGATCATGGACTCCGCCCACGCCGGCGGGCTCGGCGGCACGTTCGGCGGCAACCCGGTGGCGGCCGCGGCGGCCGTCGCCGTGTTCGAGGCCATCGAGACGCACGGCCTCCTCGCCGAGGCCACGCGGATCGGCGAGCACCTGCACCGCGCGCTGGGAGCGCTGCAGGCGGAGCACGACATCGTGGGCGACGTGCGCGGCATCGGCGCGATGGTCGCGATCGAGCTCGTGCAGCCCGGCACCGGATCCACCACCAAGGAGCCCAACGCCGAGGCCGTGGCCGCCATCGCGGCGTACTGCCACGCGCATGGCGTGATCATCCTCACGGCGGGCACGTACGGGAACGTCCTGCGGTTCCTGCCGAGCCTCGCCATCTCCGAGGCGCTCCTCGACGACGCCCTCGGCGTCATCGCCGACGCGTTCCGGGCGCTGTGATGGCGGCCGCCGTCGAGACCATCCCCGTCCAGGGCGCCGTCGAGCTCGCGGTGCTCGACCGGAGCGGATTCGTGGAGTCGCGCCACATCGGAGCGGCCGTCGTCCTGTCGCCCGCGGGAGAGGTGCTGCGCGAGGCGGGCGACGCGACGACGCCCGTCTTCCCCCGCTCGAGCATGAAGCCCTTCCAGGCGCTCGCGGTGCTCGCGAGCGGCGCGGAGCTGACCGAGGAGGAGCACGTGCTCGCCACGGCGAGCCACGCGGCGACCGCGCGGCACGTGGAGGTCGTGCGGGGGATCCTCGCGAAGGCGGGGCTCGACGAGTCCGCCCTCCGCTGCCCCGCCGACTGGCCGCTCGACCGGGCCGCGCGCGACGAGCTCGTGCGCGCCGGTGTCCCCGCCTCCCCCGTCTACATGAACTGCTCCGGCAAGCACGCCGCGATGCTGCTCGCCTGCGTGACCAACGGCTGGTCGACCGACGACTACCTGCACCCGGACCACCCCCTCCAGGTGCGCATCCGCGACGTCGTCGAGCGGTTCACGGGGGAGCGCATCGCGACCACCGGCGTCGACGGCTGCGGCGCTCCCGTGCACGCGATGTCGCTCACGGCGCTCGCGCGGGGGATCCACCGCATCGCGACCTCCGCACCCGGATCGCCCTTCGCGCTGTACCGCCATGCGGCGGCGCTCACCGCGGCGGTGCGCGCGCACGGCTGGGCCATCGACGGACCCGGCCGCGCCAACACCGTCGTGATCGAGCGCCTCGGGCTGTTCGCCAAGGGCGGCGCCGAGGGGATCATGATCATGACGGCGCCGGACGGCACCACGGTGGCGTCGAAGACGCTCGACGGGAGCCTCCGGGCGTCGACGATCGTGGCGCTGGAGCTGCTCGCCCAGGCGGGAGCGATCACGCGTGAGGACGTGGAGCGCCTGCGCCCCGAGCTCGACCTCGTGGTGCTCGGCGGCGGTGCGCCCGTCGGCGAGATCCGGGTGTCGCCCTCGCTCATCGGCTGACCGCCGGCGTCCGCCCGAGCGCGGCGTGCGCGCCGGGGCGGTGCGCTGCCGCCGGACGCCCGCCGGGCTCCTGCCCGCCGGACCCCTGCCGGGCGGGCTCGTGCCGGGCGGGCTCGAGACCCGCGACGGTGGCGGGTGGCCACGAGCAGCGGCCGGTGCGGCCGTCGGGCGCGATGATCCACGCCCTCCCGGGGACCGGCGCCAGCGGCGGCGGCACGTCGCGGACGCGCAGGAGCGTGCGTGCATCCCGCGGGACGCAGCCCTCCAGCACGACGCTGCCGGCGCGGCGGAGCGCCGCGAGGAGCGGGCCGCGGAGGAGCCAGGCGTCGGGGTCCGCGACGACGACGCGCAGCCGGATCCCCTCGCGAGCGGGAGCGTGGGCGCTACCCGTCGCCCCCGGTCCGGCCGCCTCGGCGGGGAACGGATGCGGGGGCGACCAGCCGGAGGGGAGTCCCTCGGCCTCGACCGCGTCGATGCCGAGCCCGCGGAGGCGCGCGACCGCGAGCGCGGGCGACGGGGTGACGAGCGCGTGCACGTCGCCAGCGCAGAGCGCGACGCGGGGCGCGTGATCCGGGGCCCCCGCGGACGCGCCCGCCGTGCCCTCAGGGCCGTCGGGCGGGAGCGCCGCCTGGATGCGCTCTCCCCGCCACTCCCCCGCGCCCGGCGTCGCGCGGGGATCGAACAGGCGCGGCTCGCCGTCCGCCAGCAGGTGCTCCTGGCGGGACGGCAGGGCGAGGAGGACCGGCGGTCCCGCGGCGGCGGCCACCACCTGGAGCGGGCCCCCCGCACGGCGGCCCGTGACGGCGAGCGCCACCCCGGCGTGCGGGCCCTCGCGGACGACGACGGCCATCATCTCGAGCAGGGCGGCCTGGTGATCCGGTGCCAGGCGGGACACGGCGACGTCGAGGTCGTCGACGAGCACGACCAGCCGGTCGCGCGGGCCGTCGGAGCGGCGGATCCGCGCCACGACCGCCGCGACGGCATCCCAGCACCCCTCGACGTCGCCCGGGACCTCGCGCACCTCGACGCCCCCGCCCGGGCCGACGCTCCCAGCGTGCGGAGGCAGGTGCTGCGGCCGGACCCCGTGCCGCCCACCACCACGAGGTGGCCGTCGACGGCGGGCCGCCAGACGGCCGTCGCCCGTCGCTGCTCGGCCGGCAGGTCGACGAGGGCGAACGGGATGGCGGGACCGCCCCGTCGGACGCCGTCGGCGCGGTGGACGGCGTATCCAGGGTCCGATGTCGCCGAGCGCTGCGGTGCCTGCGCGAGCGCGGCGAGCGGGACGCGCGGGGGCAGCGGATCCGACCACGGGCGCCGCAGGGGGGCCCGCGCGGCCCGGGAGGCGGCGATGCGGGCCAGGTCGTCCGCCGTCGTGACCGCCACCTGGACCGGACGGGCCGCCGCGCCGTGGGCGGCGACCGCGTCGGCCGAGGGGCGCGTCCGCGAGGCGCGCCGCCTCGGCCGTCCCGAGCAGGGCCCGGCTGTCGGCCTCGTTGTTGACGCGCAGGGACAGCCGGAGGTCGCAGTTGGCGAGCACGGAGTCGCGCACGACGCCCGCGGGCCGCTGCGTGCAGAGGATCAGGTGCATGCCCAGCGACCGGCCCCGGGCCGCGACGTCGGCGACGACCTCGTGCAGGCCGTCCTGGTCGGCCAGGAGGGCGGCGAGCTCGTCGACCACGATGAGCAGGCGCGGCAGCGCGCCGGCCGCGGCGGGATCGTCGACGTCACGGGCCCCGCACGCCCGGAGGGTGCGCTCGCGGTGGCGCACCTCCGTCCGCAGGCTGTCGAGGGCCCGGTGGGCGCCCTGCCCGTCGAGGTCGGTGACGAGGCCCACGGCGTGCGGCAGGACCAGCAGGGGGTCGAACGCGGCGCCGCCCTTGAAGTCGACGAGGAGCACGGTGACCTCCTCGGGCGGGTGCGCGGCGGCCAGCGCCGCGATCCAGGTGACGAGCAGCTCGCTCTTGCCGCTGCCGGTCGTTCCCGCGACGACCGCGTGCGGGCCGTCCGCGACCAGGTCGACGGCGACGGGTCCCGCGTGCCCGACGCCGATGACGGCCGCCAGGCCGCGGGCCGCGGCCGTGCCCGAGCCCGCCTCCGACGCCAGGTCGGCGAAGGGCACCCGCGCAGGGAGGGGTGCACGGGCCGCCGCGAGGCCGCGCCGGCGGGCGAGCTCGGCGAGCTCGGCGGCCAGGCGCTCCGCCTCGTGGAGCGAGACGAGCTCCAGGCGCACGCGGCCCGCGCGGGTGAGCCGCGGCGTCCCGGCCTCGGCCCCGTCATCGTCGTCGAAGGCGCGCGCGGCGGTCGCCGGGTCCGCGACGCGCGCCTCGGCGCCCTCCGCGGCGGTGCCCGCGGCGAGGACGCGCGCGGCCCCGGGGGTCCCGACGTCCAGCACCGTGCGGCACGCGGGGGGGAGCGCCTCGACGCGGTGGGCGGCGGCCAGCACGACCTCCCGCGCGGCGATCCGCATGCGGATGCAGGAGGCTCCCGGCTCGGATGCGCCGACGGCGTCGGGCTCGGGCTCGCGCAGGTCCGCGGCGTGCGGGAGTCGCGCGAGCCAGTCCACGCGGGGCCGGCCGGACGCGACACGATGCGGAGGTCGTCGGGCGGGAGCGCGTGCACGAGCTGCACGACGATGCCGCGGAGCACGGGCGCGACCACGGCGGGCGCGCCGCGGAGCCCGAGGCCACCGGCCGCGGGGACGAGGACGGGGGCGTCGGGGACCCAGCCGACGGCATCCGCCCACCGGAGCGCGGGATGCTCCGCCGCTGAAGCGGCGCACGAAAAACGCGAAAGCGTTTCACGATAAATGCGAAAACATCTCTTGACACTGCACGAGGAACGGTTAGACACCGGCTTCGACAACCGAACGAAGTACAGGAC
>NZ_CEEDAR010000008.1:0-78113 GCF_979252985.1 Clavibacter sp. AC415
GGCGTCCCTCCACCCGGGCACGGTCACCGGCAGCACCTCGCCCGCGTCCGCGAGGTCGCGGAGCGCCCGGTCGGTCGCGGCGCGGGACAGGCGGTGGTAGTCGCCGAGGTCGGCGGCGGTGCCGATGCCGTGCGCGACGGCGGACCGGCGGACGAGCTCGCGCACCGCGTCCTCCTCGGGCACCTCGCGGGCGAGGACGGACGCGGGCAGCACGTCCTCCGCGAGCCCGTAGACGCGCTCGAACCCGCGGCGGCCGGCGCTCGCGATCTCGCCCCACGCGAACATCGCCTCCAGCGCCCGCTTCACGTCCGACCAGCCCCACCACGGACCCGTGCGGACGTTCGCCTCGTGCTCGACGGCGCTCGCGGGCACCGGGCCGGTGCGCGCGAGCTCGGCGCGGAGCTCCCGGATGAGGGGCGCGTGCTCGAGCGCCCAGGAGCCCGGGCGCGTGCGGCGGGCGCGCTCGGCGTCCATCCGCCAGCGGAACAGGGGCAGGTCGTCCACGGGCAGCACGGCCGCCTGGTGCGCCCAGTACTCGGTGTACGCGCCGCCGCCGCCGAACAGCATCCGGTCGAGCGCGGCGCGGTCGTAGGGGCCGACGCGGGCGAGGACGGGGAGGTTGTGGCTGCGCTCGAAGACGTTGACGGAGTCGATCTGCAGCAGGCCGAGCCGGCGGGTCTCCGCGGCGAGGCGGCGCGTGCCCGCGGCGGCGTGCGGCCGGCCGAGCCCCTGCGCCGCCAGCGCGACGCGTCGGGCGAGGGCGGGGGGACACGGTGTCGACCATGCTCCGACGCTACCCGCGGCCGCCGACGGGGAAC
The DNA here is from genome assembly GCF_979252985.1 of Clavibacter sp. AC415. Taxonomy (NCBI): domain Bacteria; kingdom Bacillati; phylum Actinomycetota; class Actinomycetes; order Micrococcales; family Microbacteriaceae; genus Clavibacter; species Clavibacter sp. AC415. The sequence continues at coordinate 819 of NZ_CEEDAR010000008.1, forward strand.
CGGAAGGGCGTGGCCGCGCACCCCGCCCGGCACCGGCTCGCGGAGGCCCGTCCGTAGACTCCCAGCATGATCTTCGGCCAGCGATCCCGCGCCCGCGCCGCGGCGGACGCCCGCGCGGTCGAGCGCCGCGCCGATCCCGACATCGACAGCGTCCAGCCGGTCGCGCGCACGGTCGCGGAGACCGTGCCGCCGGGCATGGTCATCGCGGGGGCGTGGGCGCGGCGCCTGCTCCTCATCCTCGGCGTGCTGGGGGTCGTGGGCTGGCTCGTGATCCAGCTCGAGTACGTCGTGATCCCGCTGCTGCTCGCCATCGTCCTCGCGGCCCTCCTCGTGCCCATCTCGTCGTGGATGCAGCGCCACCACGTGCCCAAGTGGCTCGCGGTCGCGATCTCCGAGATCGGCGTCATCGTGGCGGTAGCCGCGCTCGTCTACCTCGTGACGACGCAGATCATCGGGCAGTACGACTCCATCCGGGCGCAGACGCTCACGCGCTACGCGGACGTGCGCGGCTTCCTCACCGACGGCCCGCTGCAGCTCTCGGAGGCGCAGCTGAACGACGCGTACACCCAGGCGGTCGACGCGGTCCAGCGCGACGCGGGCGTGCTCCAGCGGTGCGCTGTCCGTCACCTCGTCGCTCGGGCACGTCCTCACGGGCGTCCTGCTGGTGCTCTTCTCGACCCTCGATCCTCATCGACGGCGCGGGCATGTGGCGCTGGGTCGTGCGGCTCTTCCCGCGGCTCGCGCGCCCCGCCGTCGACGGCGCGGGCCGCGCGGGCTGGACGACGCTGCAGAACTTCGTGAAGGTGCAGGTGCTCGTCGCCCTCATCGACGCGGTCGGCATCGCGGGCGGGGCCGCCATCATCGGGGTGCCGCTGGCCATCCCCATCGGCGTGCTGGTGTTCCTCGGATCGTTCATCCCGATCGTCGGCGCCGTCGTCACGGGCACGCTCGCCGTGTTCGTCGCGCTGGTCTACAACGGGCTGACGCAGGCGCTCATCATGATCGCGATCGTGCTCATCGTGCAGCAGGTGGAGGGGCACATCCTCCAGCCGCTCATCATGGGCTCGGTCGTGAAGGTGCACCCGCTCGCCGTCGTGCTGTCGGTCGCGGCCGGCATGGTCGGCGGCATCGCGGGCACGTTCTTCGCCGTGCCGCTCGTCGCCACCGTCAACTCCATGGTCAAGCACGTGGCGAGCGGAGCCCTGGCGCGGGCAGCCCGAGCCCCCGCCTCCCGCCGTCCCCGCCGACGCCTCGCACGCCACCCGCCGTCCCCGCCCCAGGAAGCGCACCCCATGACCGACGCCGCCACCGCCCCCGCCGCGCACGCCGACCCGCCGCTCCTGCGCGCCGTCGGCGACGAGCTCGACCCGAGCCAGCTGGGGGAGGACGCCGCCGCCCTCGCCGGGGAGCTGCCGCGCGGATCGGCGCCGACGCTCGCCCGCATCGAGGAGGCCCGCCAGGTGGTCGGCCGCGTGGCCGACGTGACGCCCATGGAGTCCTCGCGCTTCCTCGCGGAGATCCTCGGCAGCCCCGTGCACCTCAAGTGCGAGAACCTGCAGCGCACCGGCTCGTACAAGATCCGCGGCGCGTACAACCGCATCTCCCGGCTCACCGACGAGGAGAAGGCGCGCGGCGTCGTCGCCGCGTCGGCGGGCAACCACGCGCAGGGCGTCGCGTTCGCGGCGCGCGAGCTCGGCATCCGCGCCACGATCTTCATGCCCACGGGCGTCGCGCTGCCGAAGCTCCAGGCCACGCGCCAGTACGGCGCGGAGGTCATCCTCCGCGGCCACACGGTCGCGGAGCCGCTGCTCGCGGCCGCGGAGTTCGCGGCGCAGACCGGCGCGGTGCTCATCCCGCCCTTCGACCACGAGGACGTCATCACGGGCCAGGCCACGCTCGGCCTCGAGATCCTCGACCAGACGCCCGACGTCGAGACGGTCGTCGTCCCCATCGGCGGCGGCGGGCTCATCTCGGGCGTCGCGACCGCGCTGAAGCTCCGGGCCGCCCAGGAGGGCCGCACGATCCGCGTCGTCGGCGTGCAGGCGCGGAACGCCGCCGCGTACCCGCCCTCGCTCGTCCGCGGGCCGCGCGACCCGAGATCGAGATCACGCCCACCATCGCCGACGGCATCGCGGTCGCGAAGCCGGGCCTGCTGAACTTCGACATCATCCGCGAGAGCGTGGACGAGGTGGTCACGGTCGAGGACGACGACACGGCGCGCGCCCTGCTCCTCCTCCTGGAGCGCGCGAAGCTCGTGGTGGAGCCGGCCGGCGCCGTGGGCGTCGCGGCGATCCTCGCGGGACTCTGTGCGGGACGCCGGCCGCACGGTCGTCATCCTCTCCGGCGGCAACATCGACCCGCTCATGATGGAGCGCGTCATCAGCCGGGGCCTCGCCGCGTGCCGACCGCTACGTGAAGCTGCGGATCATGCCGCCCGACCGCCCCGGCCAGCTCGCCCGCACCTCGCAGATCATCTCCGAGGCGAACGCCAACGTGGTCGAGGTGCTGCACACGCGGCACGGCCAGGGCCTGCAGATCAGCGAGGTCGAGCTCGAGGTGAGCGTCGAGACCCGGGGTCCCGAGCACACCGCCGAGGTCGTCCAGCGCCTGCGCGAGGCCGGGTACGACCCGCGCCTCCAGCGCGATTGACGTCCTGACGCACCCGGCACGCGGGAGGGCCGCGGACCATCCGGTCCGCGGCCCCTCTCGTCGTGCTCGTCGCGACTACGGCGTGTAGTTCTCCACGGCCTGGATCTCGACGGGGATCTCGCGGCCGTTCGGCGCGGTGTACGCGCCCTTCCGCCTCGACCTCGCCAGCCGATGATGGCGGCGCCGAGCTGGGCGATCTGCTCGCTGTACACGTCGAGGTCGCTGTCGCCCGCGATCTCGCGGTTGCCGAGCAGGAACTTCGTCTCGTCGCCCGCGATGAGCGCGGTGACGACGGTCCCGGGGCTCCACGATGCCGTGGCTCTCGGGGGCGTCCCCGACCTCGGCCGTGCGGAGGAGCTGCGTGAGCTGGCGGATGCGGGCCTCGATCTCTGCCCTGCTCCTCCTTGGCGGCGTGGTAGCCGCCGTTCTCCTTGAGGTCGCCCTCCTCGGCGGGCGATCTCGATCTTCTTCGCGATCTCCTCGCGGCCCTGCACGCTGAGGGTGTCGAGCTCCCTGCTGGAGGCGGTCGAACGCCTCCTGGGTCAGCCAGGTGATCTCGCCTCGCTCCTGCGCCACGGTGGACTCCTTGCACTCGCACGGACGCCCCGACGGATCCGTCAGGGCGAATCCCCCAACTCTAGGCGGGCCAGCAGCTGTGGATCAAGCCGGTGACTGGGGGGACCGGTGGTGCGGAGGCGCACCGTCTCCATCCGCTCGAACCCGTCCTGCGCCGGCAGCTCGACGACCTTCCAGCCGACGATGGAGCGCTGCTCGTCCTGCGCCTGCACGGCGCACCACGCCGCGTCGCCCGCCGGCATGACCACCGAGAAGGTCACGTCGATGGTGCGGTCGTCCACGATGTCGAAGGCGCGGTCGGTGGCGTCGATGGAACCGGACGCCTGGTCGAGACCCGCCCACAGCACCCACGCGCCGAACACCACGGCGACGAGGCCGCCGGCTGTGCCGTAGAGCCAGCGCTGGCGGATCCGCGCGGGTCGCGTGCGACCGTAGCGCTCGTCGAGCGCGGCGGTGGTGGGGAGCGCGGGGACGCGGTGCTCGACGGTCTCGTCGTCGTCCGCGGGAGCGCCGGCCGGGGACGGGGGAGCGGGACCCTGTCGTCACGGCAACTCCTCCACACGCACCTTGTACTCTGGGGATCCAGACGACCGTCCCCACCCTCTGGAGCCCCGTGACCCTGCGCCTCATGGCCGTGCATGCCCACCCCGACGACGAGTCGAGCAAGGGCGCGGCGACGTACACCCACTACACGCAGCAGGGTGCCGAGGTCATGGTCGTCAGCTGCACCGGCGGCGAGGCCGGCGACATCCTCAACGAGGGGCTCGCCGATCGCGCGATGGCGGAGCGCGACCTGCCGGGCCTCCGCCGCATCGAGATGGCGCGCGCGCAGGCCGTGATGGGCGTGCAGCACCGCTGGCTCGGCTACGTCGACTCCGGCATGGCGCGCGAGGACGGCTCGCTGCCGCCCGCGGCCTTCGCGAGCATCCCGGTGGAGGTGTCGGCCGAGCCGCTGATCCGCCTGGTGCGCCGGTTCCGCCCGCACGTGCTGGTGGCGTACGACGAGAACGGCGGCTACCCGCACCCCGACCACATCCAGGCGCACATTGTGGCCATGGAGGCGTGGCGCGAGTCCGGCGTCGCCGGCTCCTACCCCGACGCGGGCGAGCCGTGGGAGGTCTCCAAGCTCTACTTCGACCGGATCTTCAACGGCGCCAAGCCGCGGGCCGTGCGCGAGCACCTGGTCGCCACCGACGCGGCCCCGGAGATGCTCGAGGCCGTCGACGAGATGCTCGGCTGGATGGGCGACCGCCCCGACCTCGCGACCACGCACGTGGACGTCGGCCAGCACTTCGAGGCCCGCGACCGCGCGCTGCTCTCGCACGCGAGCCAGGTCGCCCCCGACAGCACGTTCTTCCGCTGGCCGCGCGACCTGCAGCAGCGGGCGTGGCCGTTCGAGGACTTCCAGCTCGGCGCGGGTCGCGCGTCGACGCGCCGGACGAGGAGCACGACCTCTTCGCCGGCATCGTCGACGAGGAGAGCGCGGTGCGCGCGTGATGCGCCAGGACCTCGTCCTCCGTCTCGCCGCCGCCGTCACCACGCCGAGCCCCACGCCCACGGCGGAGTTCGACCCGGACACGGTCTCCCCGGGCCGCCATCGGCTTCATCGCGATCTTCTTCGTCGCCGTCGTGGTGCTGCTGCTCATGGTGGACATGACGCGCCGGATCCGCCGCACCCGCTACCGCGAGGAGATCCGCGGGCGCCTGGAGGCCGAGAAGCTCGAGGCCGACCTCGCCCGCGACGCGGCGCCGGAGCGGGGACCGCGCACGTCCACCGACGCGGACCCCGGAGCGGACGCTCCCGCCGCGCCGGACGACCCGGCCGCCCCGCCCCGCGCCTGAGGGGCGCCCGCCCGACGCAGGGGCGCCCGTCCGACGAGGGGCGCACGTCACACGAGGGGCGCCCGTCACACGAGGGGCGGATCCGTCGCCACCAGCAGGATCCCCGTCCAGTGGCAGAGGAACGCCCTACGAGCGTGAAGGCGTGGAAGATCTCGTGGAAGCCGAAGCGGCCCGGCCACGGGTTCGGCCGCTTCAGCGCGTAGACGACGGCGCCGACCGTGTAGGCGCAGTCCGCCGGCGAGGATGAGCGTCATCATCGCGGCGTCGGCGCGGAAGAAGTCGACGATGAAGACGAGCGACGCGTACCCGAGCACCAGGTAGAGGAGCACGTAGAGCCACCGCGGGGCGCCGATCCACAGCACGCGGAACAGCACGCCGAGGACCGCGCCCGACCACACCAGCCAGAGCAGCAGCACCGACTTCCCGTGCGGCAGGGCCAGGACCGTGATGGGCGTGTAGGAGCCGGCGATGAGCAGGAAGATGTTCGCGTGGTCCACGCGCTTCAGGAGGACCTTCGCGCGCGGCGACCAGTCGAACCGGTGGTAGACGGCCGAGACGCCGAACAGCAGCAGCGACGACGCCACGAACACGGCGCAGGCGACGCGGGCGGCGGTGCCGTCGGCCACCGCGATGAGCACGACGCCGAGCACGAGCGCCACCGGGGTCATGCCCGCGTGCAGCCAGCCGCGCCAGAGGTGGGCCGGGGCTCGGGCCCCGCGTCCTGCGCGTCCTCGACGAGCGGGAGGTGCGGGGGACGGGGCCGTCCTCCTCGCGGCGCTTCCGCAGCGGCTCCGCTCGTCCGGGGTGCCGAGCGGTCCGGGGGAGGCGGCGGCGGGCGTCATCCTGCGAGTGTAGGACAGCCCCGGTGACGTCACCCGGCCGGGGCGATCCGCGCCTCCCGGCGCGTGGGATAGCGTGGGACACGTGCGAGAGAAGCCGATCCGACCGTGCGCGCGGTCTGCTCGACCCGGGCGTACCAGAAGCGCATCCGCCGGGGCCTCGACCGCACCGCGCTCCCGCACCACATCGCGATGATCCTGGACGGCAACCGCCGGTGGGCCCGCCAGCTGGGCCTAGAGTCCGCGGCGCACGGCCACCGCGCCGGGAGCCGGCCGAGCTTCCTGGAGTTCCTCGAGCTGGTGCGACGACCTCGACATCAAGGTCACGACGCTCTACCTGCTCTCCACCGACAACCTCACGGGGCGCGGCAGCGCCGAGCTGACGGCGCTCATCGACAATATCCACATCGGCCAGCTCGCGGAGGACCTCTCGCGGCACCGCGACTGGCGCGTCGAGCACGTCGGCTCGGACCAGGGCCTGCCGCCCGAGCTCCTCGCCCGGCTCGACGCGTCGGAGGAGCGCCTCGAAGGGGGACGCGGGGCTGCACATCAACCTCGCGGTCGGGTACGGCGGGCGCACCGAGATCGCGGACGCCATGCGCAGCATCGTCCAGTCGCACCACCTCGCCGGCGGCACACTCGAGGACCTCGCGGCCCTCCTCACGCCCGATCTCATCGGCGAGCACCTCTACACGGGCGGGCAGCCGGACCCGGACCTGGTGATCCGCACCTCGGGCGAGCAGCGCATCAGCGACTTCATGCTCTGGCAGTCGGCCCACAGCGAGCTCTACTTCATGGAGGCGCTCGGGCCCGACCTCCGCGAGGTCGACTTCCTCCGCGCCCTCCGCGACTACTCCTCCCGCCAGCGCCGCTTCGGCTCCTGACCCGCGCGGCCCCGGTGCTCCGGCTGCTCGGCCGGCCCCGCTCCGCCGGTCGCCGCCGCGGCGCCGGGCAGAGAGTTAACGTCCCCTGACACATCGGGACGCGCGTGGCTCTGGCCACCGGGCGGGTTCGACGTAGGTTCCACTCATCGGGCATGGCGCCCGATCGAGAGGGCCGCAGCATCGCTTCTCGTCACCGTGGCCCGATCGCCGTCAGGATCCGAGCGCGAACGCTCGGGGATGGAGTGGCCCGTGGCCCCGATGGACAGCCAGAGCAGCACCGCACGGCACGTGGGCCGGGGAGGGGACGCCGCAGGCCGAGCGCACGTACGTGCTCGACACCTCCGTCCTCCTGTCCGACCCGCGGGCGCTCTTCCGCTTCGCCGAGCACGCGGTGGTGATCCCGGTCATCGTCATCACGGAGCTCGAGTCGAAGCGGAACGACCCCGAGATCGGCTACTTCGCCCGCCAGGAGCCCTCCGCCATCTCGACCAGCTCCGGGAGGAGCACGAGCGGCTCGACTTCCCCATCGAGGTGGGCGAGGCCGGCGGCACCCTGCGGGTGGAGCTCAACCACTCCAGCATGGCGGCGCTCCCCAACGGGCTGCAGCTCGGCGACAACGACTGGCGCATCCTCGCGGTCGCCCTCAACCTGTCGACCGAGGGCCTCGCCGTCACGGTCGTCTCGAAGGACATGCCGCTGCGCGCGAAGGCCGCCTCCATCGGCCTCCAGGCCGAGGAGTACCGGGCCGAGCTCGCGGTCGACAGCGGCTGGACCGGCATGGCCGACGTCACGCTGTCCAGCGAGCAGATGGCCGACCTGTACGAAGCGGGACACGCTGCAGACGCGGGCGGTCCAGGACCTTCCCGTGAACACGGGCGTCGTCCTGCACTCCGACCGCGGATCCGCCCTCGGGCGGGTCGTCCGCCGCGGGACCGTCAAGTCCGTGCGCGGCGACCGGGAGGTGTTCGGGCTCAAGGGGGCGCTCGGCCGAGCAGCGGCTCGCGATCGACCTGCTCCTGGACCGCGAGGTGGGGATCGTCTCCCTCGGCGGCAGCGCGGGAACCGGCAAGTCGGCGCTCGCCCTCTGCGCCGCGAAGCTCGAGGCGGTGCTGGAGAAGCAGCAGCACCGCAAGATCATGGTGTTCCGGCCGCTGTACGCGGTGGGGGGCCAGGAGCTCGGCTACCTGCCGGGCGACGCGGCGGAGAAGATGAACCCGTGGGCGCAGGCCGTGTTCGACACCCTCGGCTCGGTCGTCTCGCAGAACGTCATGGACGAGGTGGTGGAGCGGGGGATCCTCGAGGTGCTGCCGCTCGCGCACATCCGCGGGCGCTCGCTGCACGACGCCTTCGTGATCGTCGACGAGGCCCAGTCGCTCGAGCGGAACGTGCTGCTCACGGTGCTCAGCCGCATCTCGGGCAGAACTCGCGCGTGGTGCTCACGCACGACGTGGCGCAGCGCGACAACCTGCGGGTCGGCCGGCACGACGGCGTCGCCAGCGTCATCGAGACGCTGAAGGGCCACGAGCTGTTCGGCCACATCACGCTGACGCGCTCGGAGCGGAGCGCGATCGCGGCGCTCGTCACGGGGCTGCTGGACGGCGACCCCGTGTGGTCCGCGGGGCCGCCGGCATGACGACGGGCGCCGGTCCCTGAGGGGATCGGCGCCCGTCGGCGTCGGTGGTGCGTCTAACGGTGCGGGTGGTCGTCCCTGACAGGCCGGGCGCCGTCATCCGCAGCACGTCGAGGCCCTGGTCGAGCTGCTCCTCGGCGATCTCGCCGCGCTCGACGTAGCCGAGGTCGACGACGGCCTCGCGCACCGTCATCTTCTGCGCGACCGAGTGCTTCGCGATCTTCGCCGCGGCCTCGTAGCCGATGATGCGGTTCAGCGGCGTCACGATGGACGGCGACGACTCCGCGAGCGCGCGTGCGTGCTCCTCGTCGACGCGCAGGCCGTCGACGGTCTCGTCGGCGAGCAGGCGCGTGGAGGACGAGAGGATCCGGATCGACTCGAGCAGCGACGAGCCCATGACGGGGATCGCGACGTTGAGCTCGAACAGGCCCGAGGCGCCCGCCCAGGCGACGGTGGCGTCGTTGCCGATGACGCGCGCGCAGACCATGAGCACGGCCTCGGGGATGACCGGGTTGACCTTCCCGGGCATGATCGAGGACCCGGGCTGGAGGTCGGGGATGTGCAGCTCGCCGAGGCCCTGTGTTCGGGCCCGAGCCCATCCAGCGGATGTCGTTGCAGATCTTGGTGAGGCTGACTGCGAGCGTGCGGAGCGCGCCGGGAGGCGTCGACCAGGCCGTCGCGCGCGCCCTGCGCCTCGAAGTGGTCGAGCGCCTCGGTGACGGGCAGGCCGGTGTCGTCGGCGAGGACCTGGATGACCTTCTGCGGGAACCCGAGGGGCGTGTTGATGCCCGTGCCCGTGGCGGTGCCGCCGAGGGGGACCTCCGCGACGCGGGGGAGCGCGGTGCGCACCCGCTCGATGCCGAGGCGCACCTGGCGGGCGTAGCCGGCGAACTCCTGGCCGAACGTGACCGGGGTCGCGTCCATCAGGTGCGTGCGGCCCGCCTTGACGAGCCCCTTCCAGGCCTCGGCCTTCGACTCGAGCGCCTCCGCGAGGTGCTCGAGGGCGGGGATCAGCTCGGCGAGGAGCGCGCCCGTGACGGCCACGCGCACCGAGGTGGGGAACACGTCGTTCGACGACTGCGACGCGTTGACGTGGTCGTTCGGGTGCACGGGCTCTCCCGAGCGACGCCGTGGCGAGGGCCGCGAGGACCTCGTTCATGTTCATGTTCGAGCTCGTGCCGGAGCCCGTCTGGTAACAGACACGTCGATGGGGAAGTGCTCGTGGCGGATCCGCCCGCCACCTGGTCCGCCGCGGCGACGATCGCGTCGGCGACGTCCGCGTCGATGATGCCCATCTCGCCGTTGACGATGGCGGCGGCGCGCTTGATGCGGGCGAGCGCCTGGATCTGCGCGGGCTCGAGGCCGCGGCCGGAGATGGGGAAGTTCTCGACGGCGCGCTGCGTCTGGGCGGCGTAGAGCGCGTCCCTCGGGACCCGCACCTCGCCCATCGTGTCGTGCTCGATGCGCGGAACTCGTCCGTCGTGCCGCTGTCTGATCCGGGGAAGTGTCGACCACGCTGTTTCTCTCTCCTTCGGGACGGGTGATGGACCGGGCCTCGTGGGCCCGGGGTACGGGGGCGGCGCGCACGGCGCCGTCGGGCATGCGGGTGGGGCCTCCGCGGGCGGCGGCGCCCTAGCGGGGGATGTCGCCCACGATGACGTCGGGCACCGCGGTGCCCTCGAGGAGCTTGTAGTTGGCGCCGACGATGGCCAGGCTACCGGCCGCCACCCGGTCGGAGATCATCTCGGAGGCCTCCAGCATGCGGGTCACGGTGTCGCGCAGGTGCTGGCGTCCGACCTCGCCGGCGTCGACCTCGGACGGGACGACGGGGTCGCCCGCGACACGGCGGACGGCGGGCTCGATGGGCGCGATGAGGCGCGCGATGTGCGGCGGCAGCGCCTCGGCGTCGGGCGCCGCGCTCTCGATGGCCGCGCGCACGGCCCCGCACTCGTCGTGGCCGAGCACGACGATGAGCGGCACGCCCAGCACGGCGACCGCGTACTCGAGGCTGCCGAGCACCGAGTCGGAGATGATCTGGCCGGCGTTCCGCACCACGAAGAGGTCGCCGAGGCCCTTGTCGAAGATGATCTCGGCGGCGAGGCGGGAGTCGCTGCAGCCGAAGAGCGCGGCGACCGGGCGCTGCACGTGCGCGAGGGCCGCGCGGCGCTCGACGTCCTGACGCGGGGTGCTGGGGGCGAGCCCTGGACGAAGCGGGCGTCGCCCTCGACCATCTCGGCCCACACCTCGGCGGGTGCCTGCGCGACCTCGTCCTGATCGAGGTCATCCCTCGATCCCCTCTCCGGGGTGCGGTGGTGCTCGTGGTGCCCTCGTCCGGCGTCGGGGCGGGGGTCGCGGAGGAGCCCGCCTCCGTTCCGCGCGCGGCGGCCACGGCGTCGATGGCGGTGCGCAGCTCGTTGGCGTCGGCCGTGCCGTAGACCGCGTAGGTGCTGTCGCCGTCGACGGCGCTCGCCGCGAGGACCACGTTGCCCGGGTCCTCGGCCTGGCCGTTGTCGTACAGGGTCCACTCGAGGCCGCCGATCTCCTCCTGGCTCACCTCCGGCGCCGACTGGAGGGTCTCGTCGAGCCAGGTGGGGTTCGCGTCGATGCCCTGGGAGATGCCGATGTAGCGGTTGCTCGGCGTGATGAGGCCGATGTACCAGACGGCGACGCCGTCGCGGCCGGCCGGTCGGGATCTCGGCGTCGTTGCTCTTCCAGGCCGTGGGCAGGTCGGGCACGACGAGGGTCTGCGGGAAGCCGCCCTGCGCCTCGGCGGCCGTGGCGCCGTAGTCGACGTCGGGCAGGATCGTGGTGTTCGAGCGGGGCACCAGAGCGACGATTACCGCGACGGTGGCGACCGTGACGATGAGCGAGTACAGCAGGTTGCGGAAGGTCTGCTTGGCGCGGTGACGGCGCGAGTCGGCGGCCTTGCGGGCGGCGGTCTCCTCGGGCGTCTCCGGTCGGCCCAGCTCGGCGACGACGTTCGGCGTGCGGTCCTTCGCCACGGTCAGCCGGCGTCGGACGCGGTGGTGCGGGCGGCGTCGAGCCGTGCCTTGGCGCCGAGCAGCCACTCCTCGCAGCGGGCCGCGAGGGCCTCGCCGCGCTCCCACAGCGCGATCGACTCCTCGAGCGTGGACGCGCCCTGCTCGAGGTCGGCGACGACGCGCACCAGCGCGTCGCGGGCCTCCTCGTAGCTGAGCGCGGAGAGGTCGTCGGGCAGGCGGGCGCCGGTGTCGGTGCCGGTGTCGGCGGGGCTGGTGGGCATGGGGGAAAGACCCTGGCTTTCGGAGCCGGGCGCGGGCCGGGCCCCGCGGGTGGGGGACGAGGGCAGGCAGGGCGGCCGACGACGGGATGTCGTCGGTGGGGCCGGTGGAGGTGGCGCCGAGCGCGCCTGCGGCGAGGCGGAGGACGAGGCCCGTGCCTGCCGGGGCGTCCGCGGGGGTGCGGAGCGCGGATCCGTCGGCGGCCTGGACGATGGCGTACCCGCGGTCGAGGACGTGCTGCGGGGACAGGGCGCGCAGCTGCCGCGAGAGCTCGCTCGTGCGCTGCACGCCGCGCTCCACGACGCGGCCGGCGAGCTCCGCGGAGCGCGCGATGTACCGGCCGAGCTCCTCGGCGCGCGAGTCGACGATCCATGAGGAGCCCGTGAGCACGGGACGGGAGCGCAGCTGCTCGATGCGGTCGATCTCGCCCCGCACCTGCGAGGTGAGGCGCATCGACCGATGCGGGCGCGCGCCTGCTGCACGCGGGCGAGCTCCTCCGAGACGTCCGGCGACCACGCGCTTCGCGGCATCAGTGGGGGTGGACGCGCGGAGGTCGGCCACGTCGTCGAGCAGGGGCCGGTCGGCCTCGTGGCCGATGGCGCTCACGAGCGGGGTGCGGCAGGCGGCGGCGGTGCGCACGAGGGTCTCGTCGCTGAAGACGAGCAGGTTCTGGAAGTCGCCGCCGCCCCGGGCGATGACGATGACGTCCACCTCGGGATCCTCATCGAGCACGCCGATGGCGCGGGTGACCTCGCCCGCGGCCCGGTCGCCCTGCACGGCGGTGTGCACGACGCGGAAGCGCACGCTCGGCCAGCGCAGCTGCGCGTTCCGGAGGACGTCCTTCTCGGCGTCGGAGTCCTTGCCGGTGATGAGGCCGATGCAGCCGGGGAGGAACGGGAGGCGCCGCTTGCGGTCGGCGTCGAACAGGCCCTCCGCGCGCAGCGTCTGGCGCAGGCGCTCGAGGCGCTCGAGCAGGTCGCCGAGGCCGACGTGCCGCATCTCCAGCACCTGCATGGTGAGCGTGCCGCCCTTGACCCAGTAGTTGGGCTTGACGAGCGCGACGACGCGGGCGCCCTGGCCGAGGTCGGCGGGGATCTTCGCGCGCACCGACGACCAGACGGTGAAGCTGATGGTGGCGTCGACGTCGAGGTCCTTGAGCTTGCCGTAGACGTTGCCGCCGGAGCCGCCCCATTGGGTGATCTCGCCCTCGACCCAGGCCGTGCCGAGCCGGTCGATCCAGCCCTTGATCTTGCCGGACAGCACCGAGACGGGCCACGGCGCGTCGACGGTCGGGGCCCCCGCGGCGGGCATGGACACGGTGCGCGTCTCGCTCATGGCTCCCCACTCGGCGCCCAGCGCGGGCGCATACAATCGGATGCGTGACTACAGCGACCACTGACCAGCGACTCGTGGGAGCACCCGTCGTCAGCCTGTCGATGCCCCGGATGCCCGGCGTCCGCAACAGGCTCAAGGATAACCCGGTGGGCGGACCCAAGAAGGTCCTGCTCGCCGCTCCCCGGGGCTACTGCGCAGGCGTGGACCGCGCCGTCGTCGCCGTCGAGAAGGCCCTCGAGCGCTACGGCGCCCCCGTCTACGTGCGGAAGCAGATCGTCCACAACGTGCACGTCGTCTCCACCCTCGAGCGCATGGGCGCGATCTTCGTGGAGGAGGTCGACGAGGTGCCCACGGGCGCCCACGTCGTCTTCAGCGCCCACGGCGTCTCGCCGGCCGTCGTGCAGGGCGCCGCCGACCGCGGCCTCCAGGCCATCGACGCGACCTGCCCGCTGGTCACCAAGGTGCACCGCGAGGCGGTGCGCTTCGCGAAGGCCGACAAGCAGATCCTCCTCATCGGCCACGAGGGCCACGAGGAGGTCGAGGGCACCGCGGGCGAGGCGCCCGAGCAGACCATCGTCGTCAACTCCCCGGAGCACGCCGACACCATCGAGGTGCGGGACCCGGACAACCTCGTCTGGCTCTCGCAGACCACGCTCTCGGTCGACGAGACCATGGAGACCGTCCGTCGCCTCCGCGTGCGCTTCCCGAACCTGCAGGACCCGCCGAGCGACGACATCTGCTACGCCACGCAGAACCGCCAGGTGGCCATCAAGAAGGTCGCGGTCGACGCCGACCTCGTCATCGTCATCGGCTCCGCGAACAGCTCCAACTCGGTCCGCCTCGTCGAGGTGGCCCTCGAGTACGGCGCCAAGGCGTCCTACCGCGTGGACTACGCCTCCGAGGTCAAGCAGGAGTGGCTCGACGGTGTGCAGACGGTCGGCGTCACGAGCGGCGCCTCCGTCCCCGAGGTCCTCGTGCAGGAGCTGCTCGACGACCTCGCCGACGCCGGCTACGGCGACGTGACCGCGGTCGTGACCGCGGAGGAGGACCTCGTGTTCTCCCTCCCCAAGGAGCTGCGCAAGGACCAGTCCGGCAACACGGACTCGCGCGCCATCGGCGGGCGCACCCGCGCGTGAGCGACGACGACGGGCAGCGCCGCTCCGGCCGGCCCGCCCCGCGCTTCGGCGAGTACGCGTCCCCGTCGTCCTCCGCGGGCGGCTCCTCCGAGCTGTCCGAGGCCGATGCGCGCATCGTCGCCGAGGCGGCCGCCTACCGCGAGGCCGCGGCCGCCCGGGACGCTCCGGGTGGCGAGGGCGTCGCGAAGGGCCGTAAGGCCGGCAAGCAGGCGGCGCCCGCAGACCCTCGCCGAGCAGATGGCGGCGGAGCGCAAGGCCGCGCGCGAGCGCCAGCAGGCCGAGCGCCGCGACGCCGAGAAGGCCGCGGTGGACGCGCGTCGCGCATCCGAGAGGACCGCGGCGACGGAGCGCCGGGATGCGCGACGTGCACCCGCTCCCCCGCGCCCGGATCCCGCTCCGGACCAGCCCGCCGGCTCGGCTCCGGGTACGACGCCCGGACGCCCCGGCTACCTCGCCGGCCAGGAGCCGCGTCGTGCGCCGCGGCGGTTCGACGCGGCCATCACCATCGGCCTGCTCGCCGCCGGGCTCGTGAACGTGGCCGGCAGCATCGGTGCCAACTCGGATCCCTCGCAGGCCATCGACCAGTCCTACGCCCTCTTCGGCGGGGGCACCTACACGGTCACGCCGCAGACCGCGGTCATCGGCATCGCGGTCAACGTCGTGAACGTGGTCGTGTTCGTGCTGACCGCGTGGATCGCCCTCGAGCTCGTGAAGCGCCGGCGCATGGCATTCTGGGTGCCCATCGCGGGCGCGGTCCTCGCCACGGTGATCACGAGCGTGCTCGTGCTGACGCTCATCATCCAGGACCCGGCGTTCCAGCAGATCATGTCGAACGGCGGGCCCTGACGGCTGCACGCACGCGAACGACGGCGGGGCCGGTCCACCAGGACCGGCCCCGCCGTCGTCCCCCCGCCCGGAGCGGGAGCGCGACCGCCGTCGCTAGCTCTGCGACTTCCCGTGCGAGCCGAGCTGGCGCGTGGCCTCGACGACGCGAGCGGCCATGGCCGACTCCGCCGTCTTGCCCCAGGCGCGCGGGTCGTACGTCTTCTTGTCGCCGACCTCGCCGTCGACCTTGAGGAAGCCGTCGTAGCTGCGGAGCACCGAGTCGGCGATGGAGCGGCTGAACGCGTACTGCGTGTCGGTGTCGATGTTCATCTTCACGACGCCGTTGCGCACGGCCTCGGCGATCTCGTCGTCGGAGGAGCCGGATCCGCCGTGGAAGACGAGGTCGAACGGCTTCTCGGAGGTGCCGTACTTCGACTGGATGCCGTCCTGGATCTCCTTGAGGAGCGACTGGGCGCAGCTGCACGCCGCCGGGCTTGTACACGCCGTGCACGTTGCCGAAGGTGAGCGCGGCCATGCAGCCGGCCTGGTCGCCGAGGCCGAGGGCCTCGACGGTGGAGATCGCATCCTCGAGGGTCGTGTAGAGGTGCGCGCCGGTGTCGTGGCTGACGCCGTCCTCCTCGCCGCCGACGACGCCGATCTCGACCTCGAGGATGGCGTTGATGGCCTTCATGCGGGGCAGGAGGTCGGTCGCGATGTCCAGGTTCTCGTTCAGCGGGATGGCCGAGCCGTCCCACATGTGCGACTGGAAGATGGGGTTGCGGCCCGCGCGGACCTCCTCCTCGCTGGCCTCGATCATGGGGATGACGAAGCCGTCGAGGGCGTCCTTCGGGCAGTGGTCGGTGTGCAGGGCGACCGTGATGTAGTTCTTCGCGACCTCGGTGGCGAAGCGCGCGAAGGCGAGGGCGCCGGCCGCGCGGTTCTTCACGGTGTGGCCGGAGAAGTAGTCGGCGCCGCCCGTGGTGACCTGGATGATGCCGTCGGAGCCGGCGTCCGTGAGCCCCTGGAGGACCGCGTTGATGGTCTGCGAGGACGAGACGTTGACCGCGGGGTAGGCGAATCCGCCGGACTTGGCGCGATCCAGCATCTCGGCGTACTGCTCGGGGGTTGCTACGGGCATGGTGCATCTCCTTCGGCGGATCCACGGCGACGCCGTGCGGCTGACGCGGGCCCTCGGCGGCCGGTGGGAGGTGCTCCCGCGGCCGGGCCCCGCGTGCTCGCCACTCTACCGAGCGGTCGCGTCGGCGTCCCCGGACGCCCGGGGAGCGGATGCGGCCGACGTGAACTCTGTCCGCCGCCAGCTCGCGCGTGGTGGCCTCGAGCGGCGCGAGGGTGCCGATGACCTTCGATGGTTCGAGCCGGCTGAGGCGGCGGGCGGTGGGCAGCACCTGGCGCTCCAGGGATCCGACGACGCGGTTGTAGTCGCCGACGGCGCCCGTGAGGAGCGGCCGAGCTTCGCGATGTGCTCGCCGCTGGTGGCCAGGCGGGCGTGCAGCTCGCGGCTGAGGTCGAAGAGCTGCTTCGCGTCCTCCGTGAGGACCTCCTGCTGCCAGCTGAACGCGACGGTCTTGAGCACCGACCACAGCGTGACGGGGGAGGAGAGGGCGACCCGGCGGCTGAACGCGAACTCCATGATGCTCGGATCCGCCTCCAGCGCCGACGACACCAGCGACTCGCTCGGGATGAACGCGATGACCATCTCTCGGGCTCGCGTCGAGCCCCTCCCAGTACGCCCGGCTGCCGAGCGCCGTGATGCGGTCGGCGCACCGCCTGCACGTGCTGCTTCATGAGGTGGTCGCGGCGCGCGCCCTCGGGCCGGTGGCGGAGGCGGGGATGGCGCTCGCCTCGAGGTACGCGGTGAAGGGCGCCTTGGCGTCGACCGCGATGTTCTTGCCGCCCGGGAGGTGCACCACCATGTCGGGCCGCCCGACGCCCTGGGCGGTGGAGACGCTGGTCTGCACGTCGAAGTCGACGCGGTGGATGAGGCCCGCCGCCTCCACGACGCTCCGCAGCTGCGTCTCGCCCACACCCCGCGCGTGCTGTTGGAGCGGAGCGCGGAGGCGAGCGTCTCGGCGGTGGCGCGCAGCCGCTCCTCCGCCTCCGTGGCGCTCCGCAGCTGCTCGCGCCGCCGTGCTGCTGGCGGCGCTGCTCCTCGAGCTCGTGCACCTTCGCCTGCACCTGCTTGAGGCTCTCGGCGACCGGGCTGAGCGCCGTGAGCACCCGGCCGTCCTCCTCGGTGCGGGCGACCTCGGCGCGCTGGACCTCGCGGAGGCGTGCCTGCAGCTCCCCGATGCGGTCCTCCTGCTGCCCGATCTGCTCGCGGAGGTGGGATTCCTGGGCCTCCAGTCGCTCGCGGTGCAGCGCGTCCTGCGCCTGGGCGCGCTCCGGCGTACTGCGCGGCGGCCTGCCCGACCTGCTCCTCGGCGAGGCGCTCCGTGCGGTCGAGCTGCTCCCGGAGGGCCGTGACGGTGGCCTCCGCGGCGGCGAGGCGGGCGGCCTCGCCCGCGCGGCCCGGCGCATCGACCCCGGAGCGGGCGCGGGACACGGCTATGCCCGCCACTGCGCCCACGGCCAGGCCGATGACGAGGCCGACGAGCAGGGCGATGACGGGATCCATGCGTGCAGTGTGCCAGCGGCCCCCGACACGGCCGGGACGTGCGGCGCGCGCCCGGAGGACGGATCCGGCGGGGTGCACGGGAGCGGATCAGGCCCAGTCGATGGGCGGGGTCGCGGCGGCCGACGCCCGCGCGACGGGCTGCGTGCGCGGCGCGCCGATGCGGCCCATCCCGACGCCGACCGCCTCGGCGAGGCCCGTCAGTGAGGCGGCGCCGTGCCGTCCGGCCGCGTGCACGACGATGGCCGCGCAGGCCCGCGCGTCGGCCAGCGCCTCGTGGTGCGCGAAGTCCTCGAAGCCCGCCGCCGTGCGGCCACCGGCAGCCGGTACGACTCGAGCGCGTAGGTGCGGCGGGCGACCTGGAGGCTGCAGAGGTAGGAGTACGGCGGCGGGATGAGCGCGGTCGCGCGGCACGCGCCCTGGATGACGCCCATGTCGAAGCGCGCGTTGTGGGCGACGAGGTGGTCGTCGCCCGCGAACGCCATGAGGCGCGGCAGCTGATCGGCCCAGCCGAGGGCGTCCGCCACGTCGTCCTCGACGATGCCGTGGATCCGCGTGTTCCAGACGGAGAGGAGTCGTGCCCGGCCGGCGGGCGGATGAGCCACGACGCGGTGTCGACGACGACGCCGTCCCGGACCTTGACGAGACCCACCGAGCAGGCGCTCGCCGACGAGTTGTTGGCGGTCTCGAAGTCGATCGCGGTGAAGTCCAACGGCATCGATGCTCGCACGCACTACGATGCCGGATCCCGGGAGAGCCCGGCCGTCCATGGGCAGGGGAGGAGGCGGCCCGCCCCGTACCATGGTCTCCCGTGGCTCTCACTATCGCGATCGTCGGTCTCCCCAACGTCGGCAAGTCGACGCTCTTCAACGCCCTGACCAAGAACCAGGTGCTCGCCGCGAACTACCCGTTCGCGACCATCGAGCCGAACGTGGTGGTGGCGGCATCCGGACCCGCGCCTCGAGGTGCTCGCCGGCCTCTTCGGCTCCGAGCGGATCCTCCCGGCCCCCGTCTCCTTCGTCGACATCGCGGGCATCGTCCGCGGCGCGAGCGAGGGCGAGGGCCTCGGCAACCAGTTCCTCGCGAACATCCGCGAGGCCGACGCCATCGCGCAGGTCGTCCGCGGCTTCGAGGACGAGGACGTCGTGCACGTCGACGGCCGCGTCGACGCGGCCAGCGACATGGAGACCATCAACACCGAGCTGATCCTCGCCGACCTCCAGACCCTCGAGCGCGCCGAGCCGCGCTACGAGAAGGAGCTGAAGACCAAGCGCATCGAGCCCGTCGTGCTCGAGACGGCGAAGGCCGCGCGCGAGTGGCTCGACTCGGGCAAGCCGCTGTCCGCGTCCTCCATCGACCTCGAGCCCGTCCGCGAGCTCGGGCTGCTGACCGCGAAGCCCTTCATCTACGTGTTCAACGTCGACGAGCAGGTGCTCGGAGACGAGGATAAGCTTCGCGGAGCTGGCTGCCCTCGTGGCGCCCGCGCAGGCCGTGTTCCTCGACGCGAAGATCGAGTCGGAGCTCATCGAGCTCGACCCCGAGGACGCCGCCGAGATGCTCGCGAGCACCGGCCAGGAGGAGCTCGGGCCTCAGACCAGCTTCGCCCGCATCGGCTTCGAGACGCTCGGCCTCCAGACCTACCTGACGGCGGGCCCGAAGGAGACGCGGGCCTGGACCATCGGCAAGGGCTGGAAGGCCCCGCAAGCCGCCGGCGTGATCCACACGGACTTCGAGAAGGGCTTCATCAAGGCCGAGGTCATCTCCTACGACGACCTGGTCGAGACCGGCTCCATCGCCGAGGCGCGCTCCAAGGGCAAGGCCCGCATCGAGGGCAAGGAGTACGTCATGCAGGACGGCGACGTGGTGGAGTTCCGCTTCAACAACTGATCGGATCTGTGCATGACGCCGGGCGTCATTGACGCGTAGCGTTATACGATCACCCTGTGATCAGATCGTTCGGCAGCAGGATCACCGAGCGCATCTGGGATCAGCAGTACGTCAAGGGCATCGCTCGGATGATCCTGAGGGCGGCGCTCCGGAAGCTCGAGGCGGTGAACGCGGCGGTGGACGTCGAGGATCTTCGCGTCCCGCCCGGCAACCGTCTCGAACGGCTGAGAGGCGACCGCCGTGCTCAGTACAGCATCCGGGTGAACGACCAGTGGCGGATCTGCTTCATCTGGCGAGAGGGAGGTGCGGAGGATGTCGAACTCGTCGACTACCACTGAGGGCGATCGGATCGCGCCGATCCATCCGGGAGAGATCCTGATGGCGGATTTCATCGAGGGCTTCGGGATCACGCAGAACAGGCTCGCCGTGTCGATCGGCGTCCCGCCACGGCGCATCAACGAGATCGTGCATGGAAAGCGCGGCATCACCGCCGATACCGCCGTCCGCCTCGCACGCTACTTCGGCACCTCGGACGAGTTCTGGATGAACCTCCAGTCGCACTACGAGCTGCGGCTGGAGCGGCGTTCCTTGCAGGACCGGATCGCGGAGATCGTCCCGCTCCGGATCGCCTGATCGCGGTCGGCTCAGAACAGCGGCCAGGGCACCGCGGACTGCTGTCCCGCGGGCTCCGGGAAGCGGGCGTCGGCGCGGCAGCCGGACGCACCGGGTGTCGAGCGCGGCGAGCTCCTCCGGGGCGACGAGGTCGGCGAGCTCGCGGCCGAGGTCGCCGTCCAGCCCGGCGCGGACGCGGTCGACGCCGGCCAGCTCCTCGGCGGTGAGCGCCTCGCCCATCCACCCCCACAGCACCGTGCGGAGCTTGTGGTCCCGGTGGAAGGTGAGGCCGTGGTCGACGCCGTGGCGGTGGCCGTCCGGCATCGCGAGCACGTGGTAGCCCTTGCGGTCGGCGTTGTTGACGATCACGTCGAAGACGGCCATGCGGCGGAGCGCGGGGGAGTCCTCGTGGATCAGCGTCACCGAGTTCCCCCTCCTGGTCCTCGCCCCCGAGCACGGTGCGGTAGCCGGTCTCCGGCACCTCGTCCGTGGGGATCAGGTCGACGGCGTCCTGGTCGGGATCCTCGTCCTGCCAGAGCTGCACCATGCCCGGGCCGAGCGGGCCGTCCCGCAGCCAGGTGCGGGGCACGACGTCCCAGCCGAGCGCCTCCGAGATGAGGTACGCGGCGACCTCGCGGTTCGCGAGCGTGCCGTCGGGGAAGTCCCACAGCGGGTTCTCGCCCTGGATGGGCTTGTAGACCACGGCGGTGTCGCCGATGGTGCCGAGGAAGGTCGCGTTGGACGCGGTGCGGATGCGGCCCGTGAGCGTCAGCTCGGCGGTGACCAGGTCCGTCGCCGGCATCAGTCCTCGCGAGCGATGCAGATGTGACCCTCGGGGTCCATCGGCTGGCCGCAGAACGGGCACGTCGGGCGGCCGGCGTCCACGATCTCGCGGGTGCGGAGGGCGAACGCCCGGGCCGCGCCCACGGGCAGGCGCACGACGAGCATCTCGCCGTCGTCCGCGGACGGCATGCCGGGGAGGTCGTCGTCCTCGTCGCCGTCGGTCAGCGGATACGCCTCGATGACGACCTGCGCGGTCGTCGGATCCGCAGCCGAGGCTCATCGCGCCGGCGCGGAAGCGCTCCTCGACGGGTTCGAGCGCATCCTCGTCGACGAGCTCGCGCGGCGTGTTCGTCGGGACGCTGAAGGGGTTCCCCTCGACGGCGACGAGCTGGTCGAGGATCTCGTCGATCTTCTCCGCGAGGAGCGCGGACTGCTGCTTCTCGAGGGCGATGCTCACCAGCTGCTGGCTGGCGCGCACCTGCAGGTAAAACGTGCGGGCACCCGGGAGGCCGATGGTGCCGACCACGAGCCGGTCGGGCCAGTCGAACTCCAAGGCGCTTGTGGGCATGTCACCACTCTAGGCGCGTGCGCATCACGGTGCGCTGTGCCCGGCGCCGCCGCCGACCGGCGCATCGCCGGAGCCCGTAGGGCCCGCGAGCCAGGAGAGGTCGCCCGCGTCGCTGTTGGTCGCGTGGACGGTGGGGCGGCTCGCGCCGTAGCGCACGATCGAGACGGACGCGGGTCCCACGTCGATGCGCTGGAACAGGTCGAGGTGCGTGCCGAGGGCGTCGGCGAGGATCGACTTGATGACGTCGCCGTGGCTGACCGCGACCGACACGGCACCCGGTCCGCGCTCGGCCTCGATGGCCGCGTCATGGCGGCGGATCGCCGCGACCGCGCGCGCCTGCATCCCGGCCATGGACTCGCCGCCGGGGAAGACGACCGACGACGGGGTGCGACTGCACGCGCGACCAGAGGTCCTCCTTCGCGAGGTCGCCGAGCGCGCGGCCCTGCCAGTCGCCGTCAGTGGCACTCCGTGATGTCGGGCTCGATCGGCTGGGCCGGCTTCCCCGTCTGGTGCTCGAGGATCCGCTGCGCCGTCTCCCAGCATCGCTGGAGCGGGCTGGACACGACGGCGGCGAGCGGCACGGCGGCGAGCCGCTCGGCGGTGCGGTCCGCCTGCTCGCGGCCGATGTCGTCGAGGTCGACGCCGGGGGTGCGCCCCGCCAGGATCCCGGTCGCGTTCGCTGTGGTGCGTCCGTGCCGCACGAGGATCACTGTCGCCATGCGGCGAGCCTAACGAGGCGGGCTGAGGCGGGGTCGCGGGAGCGGGGTCGCCCCAGGGCGTCGGTCGTCCAGCGAGCCGGCCGCGGCCCGAGACACCAGGACTGTGGAGGACACCGACAATTGTGGTCAGGAGGGTTGTACGTTCCTGTCATCGGACCGTCCGACCGGGATGGAGGCTGCGGATGAGCATGCTGGTCACGCTCGGCGCCGTCGTGCTCGTCGGCGGGAGCATCGGGTACCTCGGTTCCATCGACGACCCCACCGGGGTGAGCAGGGCGTCGATGGTGCCATCGGCGGTCCTCCTGGCGGCGAGCGCGTACGTCCTCTTCGCGTTCGTCCCCTCCTCGGGATACGGGCCGCCGGTGCTCGCGATCAGCATGGTCGCCGGGTCGGCGCTGGCCGCGGGGATCGCGCTGCGGAGGCATCCGCTGGCGAAGGGCATGGGGTACTTGCAGCGCGTGGGCCTCGGATCCCGGCAGACCCGCCTGCTGCGCGAGTACGCCGCGCAGCAGCGGCACAGCGAAGCCGACGCCGACCGTCAGTCGCGGGCGGTCCGACGGAGCGCGTCGTGAGGGGTTGCGCGACTGGTCGCGCGACGGTGCCTGCGCCACGATGGCGGGAGGGACGACGAGGAGGGGGACGCCATGGCGACCGATGCGCAGGCCGGTTGGTACGACGACGGATCCGCGACCATGCGCTGGTGGGACGGGGCGCAGTGGACCGAGCACGTGATGCCGCCGACGCCGCCCGTCCCGCCGGCCTCCCCGGTGGTGGCCCCGACCGCGGCCGTCCCAGCTGCGTCTATCGAGCCGCCTGCGGACGTCGCAGGCCACACGGTGGCCATCGGGAGGTCGGTCACGCGTCCTGGCGCCGGCCAGGGCGGTGCGACGACGCCGAGCAGGACGGACTCCGCCGTCGCCTCGGGTCAGGCCTACGTCGTGCTCCAGATCATCCTCAAGGAGAAGCTGTGGGGGACGGGCAGCGGCAACCTCACCGAGCTCGAGCACGCGATCAACGAGCAGGCGGCGAAGGGGTACCGCTTGCACACGATCTCGACGGCATCCTCCGGCAGCAAGGGGCTCGGCGGCGGCGATCGGATCCAGGCGACCTTGGTGTTCGAGCGGCTCGGGTGACGGCAGCGACTCCGCTCCCGTCCCGTCCCGTGCTGAGCGCGTGAAGCGTCGACCGCGTCCCTCGCCGCCGCCGCATTGGTGCTGGCGGCGGCCCTCAGCGGGTGCACGGCATCTGACGACCTCGCGCAGCAGTTCCGCTCGGGGGACGGCAAGGGGTACATCTCCGGAGACGGGCGAGTGACGGAGTTCAGCGTCGAGGATCGAGGCGCGCCCGTGGCGTTCGTCTCAGACGACACAGCGGGCACGGCCGTGACCGCTGAGCAGTTCCGCGGCAAGGTCCTCGTGGTCAACTTCTGGTACGCCGAGTGCGGTCCCTGCCGGCTCGAGGCGAAGGACCTGAACGAGGTCAGCGCGGCGACGACGGACACGGCGATGTTCCTGGGCGTGAACACCCGGGATTCGGCAGCCAACGCCGACGCATTCGTCCGTGCCTTCGATGTCCCCTACGACACCGTGCTCGACGCGCAGGACAGCAGCGTCCAATTGGCATTCGCCGAAAGGACAGCACCCAACGCCACGCCGTCGACGATCGTGCTCGACCCGGAGGGCCGCGTGAGCGCCCGGATCCTCGGGCTGGTCGACCCCAGCACGCTCACGGCGTTGATCGCGACGGCCGCGGCGACGCCGCCCGCCTAGACCGGACGCGCTACGCCTGCCCGCGCACCGTCGGCCGGCAGATCAGCACCGGGCACGGCGCCGAGTGCTGGACCCGGCTGGCGGTGCTGCCCAGCAGGATGGTCGCGGTGAGTCCGCGGCTGCCCGCGGCCATCGAGATGAGGCCGGCGGAGAGCTCCTCGGCGGCGCGGATGATCTCGGTCGCGGGGGAGCCGCTGCGCACGTCGCGGTGGATGGTGGGGCCCCAGCCCTCGAACACGTGGGCGACCACCTCGACGGCGGACTCGGCGTCGCGGCGGTAGCTCAGCTCCGTCTGGCCGTGCGCATGGCGCGGGCCGAGCTCGTTCGCGAACGGGGCCGCCGCGTAGGGGCTGACGACCGCGAGCACGGTGACCTCGGTGATCTCGCGGGAGTCCGCGATCACCTGGAACTGGCGGGCCGCCTCCAGGGAGGCGCGGGATCCGTCGGTGGCGACGATGACGTGCATGCTCAGACCTCCCGGTCCGTCGGGGAGGACGCGGCGACGCCCGCCGCGGCCTCGAGGTCCGGCTTCTTCCCGCCGAGCGTCCGCTGCGCGAGGTAGAGCACGAGGCCCAGCGCGAGGAGCCCGCCCACCCACCAGAGCGCGTCGGGATCGTCGACGAGCGTGTAGATCAGCACGGCGACGTTGCCGAGGATGCCCACGATGAGCAGCGGCGTGTTCGCCCGGTAGGTGTCCGGCGTCTCGTCCTTCCCGCGCAGCTTCAGGCACGCGACGATCACCAGCGCGTAGATGAAGAGGAGGAACACGACCGTGATGGTGGCGAGCCGGTCGACGATGTCGAGCCGCTCGTCCTCGGGGAGCCCGGCCTGGCTGGAGCGGATCGCCGCGCCGATGATCAGCAGCGACGCCACGACCGCGCCGCCGAACAGCAGCGCGACGTACGGGCTCCGGCGGGCTGGGTGCACCTTCGCGAAGACCGCGGGCACGACGTTCTCGCGGGCCATGCCGAACAGGATCCGCGACTGCGCCACCACCGTGACGAGCGCCGTGTTGCTGATGGCGACCATGGCGATGAGGCCGAAGATCACGAGCATCACGGCGGCGGGGATGAAGAACAGGTCGGCGCGCACCACCTCGAGCAGCGTGTTGCCGGCGAGGGCGTCGATCGGCACGGCCAGGGCCGCGGCCATCGACACCAGCACGTAGACGACGCCGGCGGTCATCATGCCGCCGATGAGCGCGCGGGGAACGCGCGGGACGGGTCGATGGTCTCCTCGGCGACGTTGGCCGCGTTCTCGAAGCCCGTCATGGCGAAGAAGGCGAGCGAGACGCCCGCGAGCACGGCGAGCACCGCGGATCCGGCGCCGCCCTCGACCTGGAACTGGAGGAGCACGGACGGGTCGCCGACACCCTCGACCAGCGCGATCACGCCGATGGCGACGACCACGACGAGGCCGCTGATCTCGATGAACGTCATGACGACGTTCGCGATGACCGACTCGCTGATGCCGATGAGGTTGATGACCGTGATGAGGGCCACGAACGCGACGGCGATTCCGGTCGACGCCCAGATTGCGGACTCGGGCAGGCCGATCAGGTCGCTGAGGTACCGCACGAATCCCGCGGCGAGCGAGCCGACCGCGGCCATGTTGGCGCTCAGCATGCAGATGGTGATGAAGAACGTGAGCACGGGGCTGCGGAACGCCTTGTTGATGTACAGCGAGGCGCCGGCGGCCTGCGGGTACTTCGTCACGAGCTCCGCGTAGGCGAGGCCCGTGATGGTCGCGATGGAGACGCCCACGAGGAACGCCATCCAGAACGCGCCGCCCACGGCGGCGGCCACGAGGCCCACGAGCACGTAGATGCCGGATCCCAGCACGTCGCCGACCACGTAGAAGTACAGCTGCTTGGCCGTGATGGAGCGCTTCAGCTCGGATCGCGGTGGTGCGGGTGCCTCGATGGGGTTCGCCATTTCCCCACCCTAGGGGCGGGGTGCCGTGCGGTGAAGAGCCGGTTGCGGCCCTCGATCATGCGGTATGCGTCGTCGCGGGAGGCGATCGCCGCGGATCCGGTGGTGGAGAGCGCGCCGTGACGCGACCGACGGCTCGCGACCGACGGCTCGCGGCCGTCAGCTCGCGTCCGGGCCGGTCGCTCCCTGCGTGGTGGTCGCGGCGAGCTTCTCCATGAGCTCGGCCGTGCGCCGCAGCTCCTCCTCGTCGGCGACGGGGCCGACGGCCGAGGCGGCCTCGCGCAACCATCCCGCGCGCGCCACGAGCACCGCGGCCAGGAGCTGGCGTCCGGCGGGGGCCACGACGAGGTGCGGCCCGATCCTGTCCGTCTCCTCGGCGAGGACGCCGCGGTGCAGGAGGGCGGCGAGGCTCGGGACGAGTGCGGCGCGCGACGTCCGGGTCCAGACCGCCAGGGACCCGCGGTCCACCCGCATGTCGGTGGCGACCACGCGGAGGAGCTGGATCTGGAGCCCGGTGAGCCCGTCCCAGGCATCGATCGTGGCGGCGTCCATGACGTCGAAGACGTCGCTCATGCCGACGATGAGCCGTCCGAGCACGTGCGGATCCGTCATGGCGCTCCTCCTCGGGAGCCGGTGGCGACGACCCCAGGTCGTCGGCTCTCGACGGACCGTATCGCCCGACGGCGCCCGAGGCCAGGGGCGACGGCGAACCGTCACGACATCCTCCCGTCTGCGATGCTGGCACCGGATGCGCGCCGTGGGAGCGCGACCGTGACGAGGAGGTCGCATGAGCGCCGCAGCAGTCGCCGGATCCGCGGGGGCTCGCCGGTGACGCCCCGGATCCGGGCGCTCCTCCTGACGGGCATCATCACCGGGCTGACCATGGCCGTCGTCGCGGCCGCCCGGCCCTGGACGCGCCCGGACGAGCCCGACGACTGGGTCGTGCCGCGCTTCGCCGCGGGCGACGCGGGATCCGCCTACGAGGCCTTCGAGTCCCTCGCGGCGACCGAGGCGGCGGGCGACGACGCACTGCAGCTGCTCGAGGCCGGACGCATCGACGGCAACGAGTTCGGCGCCGATTCCTACGACGTCTACTTCGTGGGACCCGACCGCCGGATCATGTGGGAGGTCCTCGCGCCGATCTTCGCCGGGGCGCCCGTGCCGTGGACCTCGGTGGAGCTCCGCCGCGGGCTCGCGGACGACGCGCCCGTGGTGGTGCGGGCTAGGCGCTGACCGCAGGACCCGCCGCCGCGCCCCGCCGGTCAGCGGGGCGGCGGCATCGCGGGGCGGCGGCATCGCGCGCCCGCGGTGTCGGCGCCCGCGTCTAGCGTCGGGGCATGACGTCGAGCGGATCCCTCAGGTGTCGGGCCGCGGCCTGCGTCGCGCCCGCCGAGCCGGGGCGCCCGTGCCCCTGTGCGCGGCGCACCTCGTGGCCGCGGCGGCCTGGGCGGCAGCGGCAGCACGGCGTCGAGGACGTGCTGCCGTCGCCGTGCCCGGCCTGCGGGTCGCGCCTGGGCGTCCGCTATCCGTCGGGCTGGCTGTGCGCCGTCTGCGAGTGGCGGCACGGCGATCACCCGGATGGGGAGCTCGCGCCGCCGCGGGTGGACGTCGTCTACTACATCCGCTTCGGCGACCGGCTGAAGATCGGCACGAGCGCGAACCCCCGCCAGCGGCTCGGCACGCTCCGGCACGACGAGCTGCTGGCGTTCGAGCGCGGCGGGCGCGCGGTGGAGCGGGCGCGGCACGCGCGGTTCGCGCGGCAGCGGTTCGACCGCACGGAGTGGTTCGCGCTCGACGACGAGCTGCGCGAGCACGTGCGGGCGCTCGCCGCGGGGCAGCCGGACCCGTGGGAGCTGCTCGCCCGGTGGCGGAGCGCGGCGCAGGCGCTGCGGGTGAGCTGACGCCCGCCGCTCGCTCGACCGCCGCCCTCCCGACCGAGCCCGCCGCTCGCTCGCCTCAGCCGGAGGCCGCGGTCGCGTCGGCGTCAGCGTCGGCGTCAGCGTCGGCGTCGGCGACCGGAGGTTCGCGCAGGTAGGCGTCGACCAGGAAGGGGCCGCGGATCTCGCGCAGCCGGTCGAGCAGCAGGTCGACCGTGCCGCGCGTGAGTCCGGAGACGCAGAGGTCGTAGGGCCCGAGCGGGGGCAGCTTCCCGGTGCGGATCCGGACGACCTCCCAGCCGACGGCCCGGAGCGCCCGGTCCTTCCGGCGATCCGCCTCCTCGCGGCGGCCGACGTGCTCCAGCCCGTGGCGGCCGGTCGAGTCGTACTCGACGGCGACGCGGAGCTCCGGCAGCAGGATGTCGGGCCACGCCTCGAGGTGCTCGAAGAACGGGCGGGCGAGGCGCACGGCGTTGAGTCCCGGGGTGTGCTCGAGGCGCGCGGCGAGCTCCTGCCGCAGGCGCTCCTCGACGGCGGATGCGGGCGGCGGCGCGCAGGCGCTCGCGAACGGCTCGCCGACGGGGAGGTCGGGGGTCCTGCCGCAGACGCCGGGGGAGCGGCGGGTGCGGGCGACGGGCGGATCCGCGACCGGAGCCGGGTCCCGCACCGCCCGCGGCGCCGGGCTCGGCGTGCCGTCCTTCCCGCGCCGGTCGCGCGCGGTGCCGCGGGACGCGGGCATGCCGTCGCGCGCGCCCCGCCGCGGGCGCGGCGAGCCGGAGGGCGACGACGGGGACCCGGGCGCGAGCCCGCGGGCCGCCGGGGTCGGGGCACCCGCCACCGGACCCGCCACCAGCGGGGACGCGCCCGGCCAGGGCACCCGGTCCGCCATCGGCAGCACGGGCGTGCGCGGAGCCGCCGCCTCGGCGCACTCCGGGCACCACGACGACCGGCGGCGCTCGCGGCCCGGGCGCACGCGCTGCTCCTCGGGGGTCGCGACGAAGACGTGACCGGTGTCGCACTGCCAAGTGAGGAAGACGTCGGCGGCGGGCGGCACCTGGGTGAGCGTGATGCCGCGGTTGAACTCCGGGTGGTACTGCCGGATGAGCACCGGGAACGACGCCCACGCCTCCCGGTAGGCCCCCACGGGATACGGCACGTCGAGGCCGCGCGACCAGCGGCGTCGCGCCCACCACGCATCGACCGGCTCGGGCATGCGGTCACGCTACGAGGAGCCACCGACCTCGGCCTAGCCTGGGGCCGTGCCCGACCTCGTGACCGACCGCCTGCTGCTCCGGCGCTACGCCGCCGCCGACGCGCCCTTCCTCCTCGACCTGCACTCCCGGGCCGACGTGCAGCGGTGGATCGGCTCGGGCCGCGTCGAGGCGGATCCGGCCCAGGCCGCCGCGCGCGCGGACCGCTACGCCGCGCTCGACCACCCCGTGCGCGGGATCTGGGCGATCGTCGACCGCGCCGACGGCGCCCTCCTCGGGTCGCTGCTGCTGAAGGGGCTCCCCGCATCCGCGGATCCCGTGCCGGACGACGACCCCGCCCCGCGCGACGCGCCCGCGGAGGGCGAGACGGAGATCGGCTGGCACCTGCACCCGGACGCCTGGGGACGCGGCGTCGCGACGGAGGCGGCGCGACGCGTCCTGGTGCACGCGGCCTCCGGCGGGCTGACGCGCGTGCTGGCCGTCACGAACCCGGCCAACGCGCCGTCGCAGGCCGTGTGCCGGCGCATCGGGATGCGCGCCCTCGGCCGCACCCGCGGCTACTACGACGCCGAGTGCGAGCTGTTCCGCGTCGACCTCGGCTGAGGGGGATCGGGCATTCGTCCCGCGTCCCTTTTCCGGCATCCGAGGAATCCGCGACTAGCGTGGGAGGCGATGCGAGGGGGCTCCGCGACGATGCGGCGCGTCTCGATCCGCATCGCGCACCAGGAGGACGATCGATGATGATCACGCAACCATCCGCACCAGGACGCGGGACACCCGCGGACGGAGCACCGCAGCCACGCCCGAGGAGGAGGGGGATGCGCGCGGTCGCCGTGACCGCCGGCCTCGCCACCGCCCTGTCCCTCGCGGGGCTCCCCGCGCACGCCGCGACGCCGTCCGGCGCGGCCGCGCGGGCCGCCGCAGCCGCTCCCGCAGCCGCTCCCGCAGCCGCTCCCGCAGCAGTCACCCCGCCGGCTCCCGCCGCCGTCGAGGACGCGACGTTCACCCCGGGCGAGGCTCGCCTCGACACCGCGGGGAACGTGATCCAGGCGCACGGCGGCCAGATCGTCCCCTCGGTCGACGAGACCGGCGCCACCGTCTACTACTGGTACGGCGAGGACCGCTCCAACGGCTACGCGTCGAGCCCCGGCGTGCACGTGTACTCGTCGCGCGACCTGGAGGCGTGGACCGACGAGGGCCTCGCGCTCCGGGCCATGTCGTCGCCCGACCAGTTCGACGCCGACCCCTTCTTCGCCGCCCTCTACGGCGACCTCGACGCCGACGCGCGCGCCGCCGTCTACGAGGACCTCGGCACGACGCCCGCGGCCGGGTCCTCGCGCCCGGCGGCGATCCTGGAGCGCCCGAAGGTCATCCACAACGAGGCGACCGGCCAGTGGGTCATGTGGATCCACACCGACGGCCCCACCGCCACGAGCGACGCCCAGTACGCGAAGGCCACCGCGGGCGTCGCGGTGTCCGACTCGCCGACCGGCCCGTTCCGCTACCTGCAGGACTACCGGCTCCACGAGGCGCCCCCGGGCGAGCCCGACTACCAGCCGAGCAGCAAGGGCATGGCCCGGGACATGAACCTGTTCGTCGACGACGACGGGACGGCCTACATCATCTACTCGAGCGAGGAGAACTACTCGCTCTACATCTCGAAGCTCGACAGCGACTACACGGCGCTGGCGACCGGGCCCGCCGACGCGGTCAAGGGCGTCGACTTCACGCGCCCCTACATCGGCGCGCACCGCGAGGCGCCCGTGCTCTTCAAGTCGCACGGCACCTACTACCTCATCACCTCGGGCGCGACCGGCTGGAACCCCAACCCGGCCTCGTACGCGACGGCGACCGACATCCTCGGCACCTGGACCGACCGCGGCAACCCCGCGCAGGGCGACGGCGCCGCCACGACCTTCGGGTCGCAGAGCACCTCGGTGATCCCGATCGACCCGGAGGGCGGCCGCTTCGTCTACATGGGCGACCGGTGGACGCCGGACGACCTGGCGAACGCGCCGTACATCTGGCTGCCCCTCTCCTTCGGCGAGGGCGGATCCATGACGCTCACCGACCCGGGCACGTGGAGCGTCCGCGATATCCCGGCCTACGCGCCGTGGGAGGTCACGACGGAGATCGCCGCCACCGTGCGCACCGACGACGCCTCGTCGCTGCCCGACGAGGTCGAGGTGCGGAGCGACGGCACGACCACGACGACCGGCATCACCTGGGACGCCCGGGCGCTCGCCGGGGCCGGTCCCGTGCAGCTGCGCGGCACGCTCGACGACGGGGCGCACGCTCGTCCGCCGCGTGGTCGTCGTGCCGCAGGACCTCGAGTACGCGGTGGACGCGGGCGGCTGGGCGACGGCAGACTGGAAGGCCGTTGTGCAGGCGGCCGCGGGCGACGCGCCGCTCCTCGGATCGGTGCCGGAGCAGCCGCTCGGCCAGGACCCCGCCACCGGCACCACCTGGGGCTGGACCGGATCGAGCGACGTGAAGGGCGACGCCGGCGGCGACCTGTACTCGACGCTCCGCTGGGCGAAGTCGGGCGCGACGCTCACGTACTCCTTCGGCGGGCTGACGCCCGGCGAGCACCGCGTCGACCTCGGGTTCTCGGACCCGTGGACCACCGCGAGCCGCACCGCGCGCATCACGCTGAACGGGCAGGTCGTCGAGCGGGCGCGGCCCTTCGGCGCCGACTCCTCGAGCGCGTACACCGCGGTCGTCGGGGCGGACGGCGTGCTGGAGGTGGAGATCGCGAAGGCGGCGGGACCGGACATCCAGGTCAGCTTCCTCCTGGTCTCCGGCGGCCCCTCGGCGCTCGCCGAGCAGAGCATCGCGTTCACCGCGCCCACCCGCGCGACCGCGGGCGGCGACCCCATCGCGCTGAAGGCCACCGCGACCTCGGGCCTGTCCGTGTCGTTCGCGGCCTCCGGGGCGTGCGAGGTCGACGGCGATCAGCTCACCCCCACGTCCGCGGGCGTCTGCACCATCACCGCGACGCAGGCGGGGGATGACGAGTACGCACCGGCCGAGGCCGTCACGCGCACCTTCCGGGTGCAGGCGGCGGTCCTCGACGACTTCGCCCGACGCGGCTCCGCGGTCGGCGGATCCTGGACCGGGTCCACCGCCGCGACCGCCTACCGGCTCGCGGCCGGCACGCTCCGCCCGTACCAGGGCGGCGCGCTCCTCCACGGCGAGGCGCTCGGCGCCACGCAGGAGGCGGCGGTGCGGCTCACGAAGGTGTCCCGCACGGCGCAGTCGGTCGGCCTCGTCCTCAAGTCGCAGTCGGCCCGCACGGTCGACCGCGGCGCGATCACGGTCGCGTACGACGCGCGGACGAAGGCGATCACCACCACGGCGATCGCGACCGACGGCACCCGCACGGCCTACCCGGCGATCCCGGTGGAGCTGCTCGCGGGCGACGTCCTCACGGCGCGCTACACGGCCGACGACACGGTGGAGGTCCTCCTCGACGACGACCTCGTCGCCACGACGGAGCTCTCCGACGCGGACGCCGCGCGCTTCCACGACGCGACCGGCCGCATCGGCCTGTGGACGCAGGGCGCGCTCCTCACCGTGCTCGACGACTTCCGCGGCGGCACGACGGTCGGCTGACGACCGGCCGGCGAGCGGGGGCGCGTCACGACGCGCCCCCGCTCCCGGCGTCAGTCCCCGCTCTCGCGGGCCCTCCGGGTCTCCCGGTCGTTCGCCTTCCGGATCCCGTCCACCAGCTCGTCCTTCGTCATGCGGCTCCGGCCGCTCACGTCGAGGCGGCGCGCGACGTCCATCAGGTGCGCCTTCGACGCGTTCGCGTCGACCCCGCCCTGCGTCCCCGCGCCGCGACGCTCGGCGCCGTCGTCGGAGGGGCCCTTCTCGCCCTTCGGCTCCCAGTGGTCGCCGACCTTCTCGAAGCCGTGCTTCAGCGCGGCGTAGGCGGTGCGCTCGGCGCGCTCGCCGGATCCGTACTGCTCCTCCGCGGAGGCGTGCGCGGCCGACCAGGTGGCCTGCGCGTGCTCGGGGGAGCGGCGGATGGTGCTCGGCATGTCGTCGTCGTCGGGGGCCACGGATCCTCCTCGTGCTCGGGGCGGGCGCCTCGTGCGCCGCCGTCCCTCCACCCTGCCCCCTCGACCGCCCGGAGGCGCAGCGCGCGTCACCCGGACGCGCACGAAGGGGCGCCTCCCCGGTAGTGGCGGGGGAGGCGCCCCGACATGGTGGGCGGCGGTGCTAGCGGAGGGTGACCTTCGCGGTGACGGCCTTGCCGGTCTGCGCACCGGTGAGGGTGAGCGTGAGCGGGCCGCTCGTGGCGGGGGCGGTGAAGGGGATCGTCACCTTGCCGTCGATGACGTCGAAGGTGCCGACGAGCTCGCCGGCGGAGGTGGTGAGCGTCACCTGGCGGTCGCCGGCGAAGCGGGTGCCGGTGATCGTGATCCTCTCGCCCTTGTCGGGACGGAAGTCGCTGGAGACGACCGAGGCGCCCTTGCTGAGCGCGGCCGTGTCCCGGTCGAGCCTCAGCGTGTTCGCCATCGTGAAGAAGGTGTCGGTCTGGTCGGTGAGGCCGACGACGTTCGCCGCCCCCGGGCCGTAGGCCGCGACGCGGACCTGGCTGCCGGTGTGCTGCTGCGACCCGCCGAGGGCCGCGGTGCCGTAGGACAGCTTCATGACGCCGCCGTCGAGGGTGCGGACGGCGGCGCTGAGCGACGTGGGCGGCGTGTTGTCGACGATCTGGCTGGAGTGCGCGTGGTCGGCCGTCACGATGACGAGCGTGTTGCCGTCCTTCTTCGCGAACGCCATCGCGGACTGGACGGCCTCGTCGAGGTCGAGCGTCTCGCCGATCTGGCCGCAGGGGTTCGCGGCGTGGTCCTGCTTGTCGATGCTGGCGCCCTCGACCTGGAGGAAGAAGCCCTTGCCGTCCTTGTTCGTGTCCAGCAGCGAGATCGCCTTGTCGGTCAGCTTCGCCAGCGACAGGTCGCTGCTGAGGCGGGCCGGGTTCGGAACGCAGTCCACGGGGGCGAGGTCGGCGCCGCCGACGGTCGCGGGGGTGGGCGAGAAGCGGGTGGGGAAGTTGCCCGGGGTGAACAGGCCGAGGACGGGCTGCGTCTGGTCGGCGGCCTTCACGCCGTTCAGACCGGCGGCGTCCCGGACGACCTGGTAGCCGCGCTGGGCGGCCTGGTCGAACAGGGTCCGGCCCTGGTACCGGCCGGCCTTCGCGGTCTGGGTGAAGCTCGCGGATCCGCCGCCGAGGGTGACGTCGGGGCGGGTGTCCAGCAGCTGCTCGCTGATGGAGCCGAGGCCCCCGGCAGCGAGGGCGTCGTCGCCGCACGAGGCGGAGTCGGGGCCGTAGCAGGAGCGGCTGTCGACGTGGGCGACCTGGACGGCCGGGGTGGCGTCCTGGATCTCGGCGGTGCTGACGTCGCCGGTGCGCAGGCCGTTGGCCTTCGCGATCTCCGTGAGGGTCGCCTGCGGCTTCCCGTCGATGTCGACGCTGATCGCGCCGTCGTAGGTCTTGGTGCCGGTGGCCCAGCCGCTGCCGGTCGCGGCGGAGTCCGGGACGTAGTCCGGCTTCCCCTTGCGGTCGCCGTCCTTCTCGAGCGAGTACGTCGTGTACTGGCCGGTCAGGGGCGGGGCGTCGAGGCCCGGGAGGCGACCGGCGGCGCCGTACTGGTAGTCACGGGCGATCGTGATCTCGGAGTCGCCCATGCCGTCGCCGATGAGGAGGATGACGTTCTTCGCGCCGGAGTTCTTGATCTCGGCGCGGATCTGGGAGGTCTGGTCGGCGCCGCCGAGGCGGGCGGCGCCGCCGTTCTGCGAGAGGGCCATGCCGGCGGCGAACGCGCCGGCCGGCAGCAGGATCGTCGCGACGACGGCGGCGGCGGCGATCGGGAGGACGCGGCGACGCGGCTTCGGGGAGGTGGTGGACTTCATGGGGATGCTGTTCTCCTAGGTGGTGCCCCCGGGCGGGGCGCATCCCAGCGTCCGCCGTACGGCGTCGGCGCCAGGTGTACCGTCGGCGTCCAGCGCGCGAACATCGTTGCCACGTGTCAACTTCTGCGCATGCGACGCGTCGCCCGGGACGGCGTGCCGTGCCCCCGCCGCCCAGGGGATGATGGACCCATGGCGTCTCCGCTCCACCCCCGCACCCCGTCCCTCCTCCGACGCGCCGCGCTCGCCGCGGGCGCCGCCGCGCTCGTGCTGGGCGGTGCGCTGATCCCCGCGGGTCCCGCCTCCGCGCACGACCGCCTGGTGGGGTCCACGCCCGCCGCGGACGCCACCGTCACCGCCGAGCCCGGCACCATCGCCCTCGACTTCAGCGAGGACCTGCTCTCGCTCGACGCCCAGAACTCGGGCTTCGCCATCCAGGTCGTCAACGCGTCCGGCGGCACCTTCCACGAGGACGGCTGCGTCACGGTCGACGGCACCACGGCCACGAGCCGCATCGCGCTCGGCACGGCCGGCA
The DNA here is from genome assembly GCF_979252985.1 of Clavibacter sp. AC415. Lineage (NCBI taxonomy): Bacteria > Bacillati > Actinomycetota > Actinomycetes > Micrococcales > Microbacteriaceae > Clavibacter > Clavibacter sp. AC415. The sequence continues at coordinate 36,238 of NZ_CEEDAR010000008.1, forward strand.
CCTACCAGGTCACGTGGCGCGCGGTCTCGAGCGACAGCCACCCCATCGACGGCACGTACTCCTTCACCTACGCGCCCGAGGGCGACACGACGGGCACGCCCGCGGTGCTCGCCGCGCCGGCATGCGGCGACGCGTGGGCGGGCAGCGCGGCCACCGCGACGCCGGAGCCGGAGCCCGAGGGCACCATGACGACGCAGGGCGCCGAGGACCAGGTAGCGCCCGCCCCGACGTCCGACGCGCAGTCCGGCGAGTCGGTGCCGCTCGCCGACGCGGCGGAGACCACGCCCGTGTGGGTGTTCGTCCTCATCGGCCTCGTTATCCTCGCGGCCGCCGTGCTCGTCGTGCTCGGCGTGGTGCGCCGGTCTGTCGCGCCGGTTCCCGGGCGAGGACGGGCGGAGCGTCGGCGGTCCGACCGACGGCGCCGACGACCCGCGCTAGCCCCGGCGACCCGCGCTGGCCCCGGCGACCCGGGCCAGCGCCAGCGACCCGCGCCAGCCCCGACGACCCGCGCTAGCCCCGGGGATCCGGGGCCTGGTCGTCCCCGCCGAGGGCGCGGCGCAGGGCCTGGAGGTCGTCCCCGTCGAGGGTCCCCGCGAAGCGGAGCAGCGCGGCCTCGCGGTCGCGCGTGGCCGCGAGCGCGCCCGACATGAGCGACGCCGCGTGGTCCGTGCGCGATCGCGCGGGCGCGAACGTGAGGGCGCGCGCCTCGTTCGAGCGGGTGACGAGCCCCTTCTGGCCCAGCCGGTCGAGGACCGTGAGCACGGTCGTGAGCGCGGGCCGGGGATCCGGGATGCGCGCGACGACGTCCTTGCCGGTGAGCGGCTCGTCGGCGTCCCACAGGGCGTCCATGATTGCGGCCTCGAGCTCCCCGCGGGGGCGCTGGCGTCCGATCGGCACGGTCGGCTCCCCTCGGGTAAGGCGGTGGATGGAGGTCACGATCCTACGCCGGACCGCGGCTCCCGCTCCGCGGCCCTCAGCCGGCACCCCGCCGGATCGGGCACGATGGACGCATGACCGATTCACAGGACCGAGAGCCCACCCCCCTCGAGCAGGCCATCGCGCGCGGCCAGGCCGGCGAGTCCGACATGACCGCCGTCCTCACGGAGTTCATCAACACGACCGTGGTGGTGCCCACCGCGACGCCCCTGACCCCGGAGACCGACCAGCTCCAGCCGGTCCTCTTCGACCGCGACGGCGTGCCCATGCTCGCCGCGTTCACGCACGAGGACCGCATCGACGAGAAGGTCACGAGCGTGGCCGACCACGTCGCCACCATCCCCGCCGCCGAGCTCGTCCAGGCGATCCCGGAGGGCACCGGCCTCGTCATCAACGTGGGCACCACCGACGGCTTCGAGATGATGCCCGAGGGCGTCGCGCAGCTCGCCGACGACGTCCGCCGCGTCATCGACCAGGACGAGGACGGCACGCAGCCCGGCGCCCCCACCCCGTCCGCGCCGTCGCCCGACGCCGTCTGACCGAGGCACGCCGACCACCCGGCGCCGCCGCACCCGAGCAGGGGGCGGCGGCGTCGTCGCGTCCGGGGCGTGCACGCGGCGTCCCCCGGATCGTCACACGACGGAAACGTCCCGCTCGATATGCTGGTCCACGTAGCACGGCCGCGCACGCATCGCGGGAGAGCTCCTCCGGGAGCACCGAAGGAGCAAGCCTCCCCGCCAATCTCTCAGGTCCCTGTACCGCGATGCACTGGCCACTCTGAAAAGCAGTCGTCCCGTACGGCTCGCCCACGGTGAAAGCACCGTCCTCGGACGGCGCGAAGCTCTCAGGCACATGACAGAGGGGGAGTCCCGCACCCGGCGCGCCCGCGCCGGAGGAACCCGGGAGGACTCCATGCCCGACGCACCCGCCGACGCCCCGGACGAGGCGCAGCCCCGCCGCTCCCCGCTGCACGCCGTGCACGAGGGCGGCGGGCGCCTCCTTCACCGACTTCGCGGGCTGGCTCATGCCGGTCCGCTACACGAGCGACCTCGCCGAGCACCGCGCCGTGCGGGAGGCCGCCGGCATCTTCGACATCTCGCACATGGCCGAGATCTCCGTGGAGGGGGAGGGCGCCGCCGCGTTCCTCGACTCCGTCCTCGCGGGCCGGCTGTCCGCCATCGCCGAGTGGCAGGCGAAGTACACGCTGCTGCTGGATCCCTCCGGCGGCATCGTCGACGACCTCATCGTCTACCGCACCGGCGAGGAGTCCTTCCTCGTCGTCGCCAACGCCGGCAACCACGATCCCGTGCTCGCCGTCCTCGCCGAGGCCGCCGCAGATCGCGACGACGTCGAGGTCGACGACGCGAGCGACGACGTCGCGCTGATCGCCGTCCAGGGCCCGGTGTCCCGCGCGATCCTCGAGGCCACCGAGGGCCTCGACACCGAGGCGCCGCTCGAGGCGCTCCGCTACTACCGCGCGACCCCGGCGCGCTTCGCCGGGCAGGACGTGCTCGTCGCCCGCACCGGCTACACGGGCGAGGACGGCTACGAGCTGTACGTCGCCACGGAGGACGCCGTCGCGCTGTGGGAGGCGCTCATCGCCGCCGGCACGCCGCTCGGTCTCCTGCCGACGGGCCTCGCCTGCCGCGACACCCTGCGCCTCGAGGCGGGCATGCCGCTCTACGGCCACGAGCTCGGCCTCCACACGCTCCCCGTCCAGGCCGGCCTCGGCAAGGTGGTCGCGCTCGCCAAGGAGGGCGACTTCCGCGGGCGCGCCGCCGTGGAGCGGGGCCCGGATCCCGTGGCCCGCGTGCTCGTCGGCCTCGTCACCGAGGGCCGGCGCGCACCCCGCGCCGACTACGCCGTCTACGCCGAGGAGGCGGCGGGCGACTCCGCCGCCGCCCTCGAGGCCGTGATGGACGCGACCGAGGGCGCCGTCCCGCCCGTCGGCATCGTCACCAGCGGTGCCCTGTCGCCCACGCTCGGCCATCCCGTGGCCATGGCGTACGTGGATCCCCCGCTCGCCGCCCCCGGCACGCGCCTCACCGTCGACGTCCGCGGCACGCGCGTGCCCGCCACCGTCGTGACCCTCCCGTTCTACTCGCGAAAGGCCCTCGCATGACCGACCAGACCAGCCTCCAGTACACCGCCGAGCACGAGTGGGTGCAGGTCGACGGCGACGTCGCCACCGTCGGCATCACCGCCTACGCCGCCGACAAGCTCGGCGACGTCGTCTTCGTCGAGCTGCCCGGGGTGGGCGACGAGCTCTCCGGCGGCGAGGTCGTCGGCGAGATCGAGTCGACCAAGTCCGTCGGCGAGCTCTTCGCGCCCATCGACGGCACGGTCACCGAGGTCAACGACGAGGTCGTCGCCTCGCCCGACCTCGTGAACAGCGACCCGTTCGGGGCCGGCTGGCTGGTGAAGGTGCGCTTCGAGGCGCTCCCCGCTCTCCTCAGCCACGACGAGTACCGCGCGCTGGTGGGCGAGTGACCGCCGTCGACGCCGGCACGCGCCCGGCCGCCACCGCCGTCCCCTCCTCCGTGCCCGACGCGGCCGAGGAGTCGTCCGCGTTCGCGCCCGGCGCGTTCGGCGCCCGGCACATCGGCATCGACTCGGAGGCGCGCGCCACCATGCTCGGCGTCCTCGGCCACGACTCGATCGCCTCGCTCCTCGCGAAGGCCGTGCCGGAGACCATCCAGGTCGGCCGGTTCCGCACCGACGGCGACTCCGTGCTGCCCGAGGCAGCGACCGAGCGGGACGCCCTCGCGGAGCTCCGCCGCATCGCCGGCCGCAACCGCGTGCGCACGTCGATGATCGGCCTCGGCTACCACGACACCATCACGCCCGCCGTCATCACCCGCAACGTGCTCGAGAACCCGAGCTGGTACACGGCCTACACGCCGTACCAGCCGGAGATCTCGCAGGGCCGCCTCGAGGCGCTCATCAACTTCCAGACGATGGTGGCCGAGCTGTCCGGGCTCGCGACCGCGAACGCGTCCATGCTCGACGAGTCGACCGCGGTCGTCGAGGGCATGCTGCTCGCGCGCCGGGCCTCGAAGGCGAAGACGCCCGTGTTCCTCATCGACGCCGACGCGCTGCCGCAGACGCGTGCGCTCCTCGACAGCCGCGCCGCCGCCCTCGGCATCGACCTGGTCGCCCACGACCTCGCCACGGTGGATCCCGCGGAGCTGCCCGACGCGTTCGGCGCCTTCATCCAGTACCCCGGCGCCTCCGGCCGCGTCTGGGACCCGAGCGCGGTCATCGCCCGAGTCCACGAGGCCGGCGGCCTGGCGGTCGTCGCGGCCGACCTGCTCGCCCTCACGGTCATCACGTCGCCCGGCGAGCTCGGCGCGGACATCGCGGTCGGCACCTCGCAGCGCTTCGGCGTGCCCATGGGCTTCGGCGGTCCGCACGCGGGGTACCTCGCCGTACGCGCCGGCCTCGAGCGGCAGATGCCCGGACGGCTCGTCGGCGTCAGCCAAGACGCGGCCGGGCATCCCGCCTACCGCCTCTCGCTGCAGACCCGCGAGCAGCACATCCGCCGCGAGAAGGCCACGAGCAACATCTGCACCGCGCAGGTGCTCCTCGCGGTCATGGCGTCGATGTACGCCGTGTACCACGGGCCGAAGGGCCTCCGGGTGATCGCGCGCCAGGCCAACCGGGGCGCCCGCCGCCTCGTCCGGTCGCTGGCGTCCGTCGGCGTCGAGCCGCTGCACGCGGCGTTCTTCGACACCGTGCGGGTCTCTGTGCCCGGCCGTGCCGACGAGATCCTCGCCGAGGCCGCCCGGGGCGGGGTCAACCTGCTCCGCGTGGACGCCGACACGCTCGGCTTCAGCGTCGACGAGGCCACGCGCACCGAGGACCTCCGGGTCGTCGCCCGCGCGTTCGGCGCGGAGCTCGCCGACGACGAGGGGGCGGCCGGCGACCTGTCGTCGATCCCCGAGGCGTCCGTGCGCACGAGCGAGTACCTGACGCACGCGGTCTTCTCCACGCACCGGTCCGAGACCGGCATGATGCGCTACCTCAAGCGTCTGTCCGACAAGGACTACGCGCTCGACCGCGGCATGATCCCGCTCGGCTCCTGCACCATGAAGCTCAACGCGGCCACCGAGATGGAGGCGGTGACCTGGCCCGAGTTCCAGGCCATCCACCCCTTCGCGCCCGTCGACGACGTGGAGGGCTACCTGGAGCTCGTGCTGCAGCTCGAGACCTGGCTCGCCGACGTCACGGGCTACGACACCGTGAGCCTGCAGCCGAACGCGGGCAGCCAGGGCGAGCTCGCGGGCCTCCTCGCGATCCGCGGCTACCACCTCGCGAACGGCGACGCCGAGCGCACCGTGTGCCTCATCCCGCAGAGCGCGCACGGCACCAACGCCGCGAGCGCCGTGCTCGCGGGCATGCGCGTCGTGGTCGTCGCGTGCGACGAGCTCGGCAACGTCGACCTCGGCGACCTCCGTGCGAAGATCGCCGAGAACCGCGACACGCTCGCGGGCCTCATGATCACCTACCCCTCCACCCACGGCGTCTACGAGCACGAGGTCGGCGCGATCTGCGACGCCGTCCATGAGGCTGGCGGCCAGGTGTACGTCGACGGGGCGAACCTCAACGCCCTCCTCGGCTTCGCCCGGTTCGGCGACTTCGGCGGCGACGTCTCGCACCTCAACCTGCACAAGACGTTCTGCATCCCGCACGGCGGCGGCGGGCCCGGCGTCGGCCCGGTCGCGGCGAAGGCGCACCTCGCGCCCTTCCTGCCCGGCCACCCGCAGGCGCAGCGCAACGTGCACGCGCTCGTGCAGGGCGGCGTCGTCTCGACCATCGAGCACGGTGGCGCCCCGGTGTCGGCGGCGCCCTACGGGTCGCCGAGCATCCTCCCCATCAGCTGGGCCTACGTCCGGATGATGGGCGCGGAGGGCCTCATGCAGGCGACCGGCGCCGCGGTGCTCTCGGCGAACTACATCGCCGCGCGCCTGCGCGACCACTACCCGGTCCTCTACGCCGGGGAGGACGGCCTCGTCGCGCACGAGTGCATCCTCGACCTCCGCCCGCTCACGGCCGCCACCGGCGTGACGGTGGACGACGTGGCCAAGCGCCTCGTCGACTACGGCTTCCACGCGCCCACGATGAGCTTCCCCGTGCCCGGGACCCTCATGGTCGAGCCGACCGAGAGCGAGGACCTCGCCGAGGTCGAGCGCTTCGTCGCGGCGATGATCGGCATCAAGCAGGAGGCCGACTCGGTCGCCGCGGGCGAGTGGCCCGCCGACGACAACCCGCTCCGGAACGCGCCGCACACGGCCGAGTCGGTCATCGCGGGGGAGTGGATGCACGCGTACACGCGCGAGCGCGCCGTCTACCCGGTGGTGGCGACGCTCGTGCGCGACAAGTACTGGCCGCCGGTGCGCCGCATCGACCAGGCGTACGGCGACCGCAACCTCTTCTGCGCGTGCCCGCCGCCGGAGGCCTTCGCCTGATCCGCGGCTGACGCACGCCGCACGACGCGCGCACGACGAGGGCGGCGGGACCATCCGGTCCCGCCGCCCTCGTCGCACGTCCGGCAGCCGAGCCCTAGTGCTCCGTCGCCTTCTCGGCGCCGTGCCCGGTGAGCGAGCGCACGTCCATCTCGGCTGCGACGAGCGGGTCCTCCTTGCGCGTCGACGTGACCGTCCCGATCCAGCCGAGCAGGAACCCGACGGGGATCGACACGATGCCGGGGTTGCTCAGCGGGAACCACGAGAAGTCGGCTCCCGGGATCATCGACGTCTCGGCGCCCGACACCACGGGGGAGAACGCGATGAGCACGAGCGCCGTCCCGAGCCCGCCGTACATGCTGAGCACCGCGCCCCGGGTGGAGAACCGCCGCCAGTAGAGGGAGTAGAGGATCGTCGGCAGGTTGGCGCTCGCGGCCACCGCGAACGCGAGCGCCACGAGGAACGCGACGTTCTGCCCGTTGGCGCCGATGCCCGCGATGATCGACACGATGCCGATCACGACCACCGTGATCCGCGCGACCCGCACCTCGCCGTTCGCGGACACCTGCCCCTTCTTGATGACGCTGCCGTACACGTCGTGCGCGAAGGACGCCGCCGCCGTGATGGTGAGCCCGGCGACCACCGCCAGGATGGTCGCGAACGCCACCGCGGCGATGATCCCGAGGAGGATCGGCCCGCCGAGCTCGAGCGCGAGGAGCGGCGCGGCGGAGTTCACGCCGCCGGGGGCCGCGAGGATCCGCTCGCTGCCGAGCAGCGCGCCGGCACCGTAGCCGAGCACCAGGGTGAAGAGGTAGAAGACGCCGATGAGCCAGATCGCCCAGACGACGCTGCGGCGGGCCTCCTTCGCGGTCGGCACCGTGTAGAAGCGCATGAGCACGTGGGGGAGGCCCGCCGTGCCGAGCACCAGCGCGAGCGCGAGCGACAGGAAGTCGAGCTTCGTGATCCCCGTGGCCCCGTACTGGTTGCCGGGCTCGAGCACGGGCTTGTCGGCCGCGGCCGCCGCGGCGCCCATCAGCTCCGAGATGTTGAACCCGTGGATCGCGAGCACCCACACGGTCATCACGGCGGCGCCCGCGATGAGCAGGCACGCCTTGATGATCTGCACCCAGGTGGTGCCCTTCATCCCGCCGACGAGCACGTAGACGATCATCAGCGCCCCGACGACCGCGATCACGAGCGACTGCCCGAGCCGGTCGTCGATGCCGAGCAGCAGCGAGACGAGCCCGCCGGCGCCCGCCATCTGGGCGAGCAGGTAGAAGAAGCAGACCGCGAGCGTCGTCGTGGCCGCGGCCAGCCGCACCGGACGCTGCTTCAGCCGGAAGCTCAGCACGTCGGCCATCGTGAACTTGCCCGTGTTGCGCATGAGCTCGGCGACCAGCAGCAGGGCCACGAGCCACGCCACCAGGAACCCGATGGAGTAGAGGAACCCGTCGTACCCGTTGATGGCGATGGCGCCGACGATGCCGAGGAACGACGCCGCCGAGAGGTAGTCGCCCGCGATCGCGGTGCCGTTCTGCGGTCCGGTGAAGGAGCGGCCGGCGGCGTAGTAGTCCGCGGCCGTCGAGTTGTTCCGGCTCGCGCGGAAGACGATCACCAGGGTGATGACCACGAACGCCCCGAAGATCGAGATGTTGAGGACCGGATCGCCCGTGTCGGTCGTCGGCGTGGTGGCCATGACCGAGACGCCCGGCGCGCTCACCGTCGGCCGCCCTTCCGGCGCTTCGGCGGGGTGCTCCCGCGGGGGCGCGTCGCGGCGACGCGCTCGCGCTCCTCCAGGTCGGCGCGGATCTCCGCGGCGATCGGGTCGAAGCGCGCGTTCGCCCGGCTCACGTACCAGGTGGTGATGGCGAACGTGGTGACGAACTGCCCGAGCCCCAGCAGGATCCCGAGGTTCACGTTCCCGATGACGGGCGTGGACATGAACTCGTGCGCGTAGTCCGACAGCAGGACGAACGCGAAGTACCAGACGAGGAACGCGACGGCCAGCGGGAAACACGAAGCCGCGGTGCGCGCGCTTCAGCTCCCGGAACCGGGCCGAGTCCTCGACCTCCCGGTAGTCGACGGCCGGCCGGGGGTCCCCGACCGGATGAGCGGCGTCGCCCATGTGATCTCCTCGAGATGAGGCCGCACCTCGTCGTGCGACATTCCCAGGTTAGGCACAGGCGACGGGTGTTGACCAGGGCCCGCCCCCGGATCGTCCGGCGGGCCGGCTCAGGAGAACAGTCCGGGCAGCAGCTGCAGCGCCACCGGGTACCCCACGAAGCTCACGACGTCGAGGATCAGGTGGGCCACCACGAGGGGCGCCGTCCGGCCGAACCGCACGTAGCACCAGCCGAACACGACCCCCATCGCCACGTTGCCGACGAAGGGCCCGTAGCCCTGGTACAGGTGGTAGCTGCCCCGCAGCACCGCCGCAGCGAGGATCACGGTCCACGTCCCGAGCCGCCCGTTCCCCCAGCCGAGCTCGCGGAGCCGTGTGAAGAGGTAGCCGACGACGATCACCTCCTCCTGCAGGGCCGCGCGGAGCGCGACCAGCACGAGCACCGGCACGGTCCACCAGTAGGAGTCGAGGGCGGTCGGCACCACGTCGACGGTGATCCCGAGGGCCCGGCCCGCGAAGTACAGCCCGAGCCCGGGCACGCCGATGAGCGCGGCGAGCCCGAACCCGGCGGCGACGTCGCGTACGGGCCGGGTGAGGTCGAGGCCGATGCGCCGGAACGCGCTGTGGCCGGGCTGCCACAGGAGGTAGAGCACGAGGGCCACCGGCACGAGCGCGGTCGCGACATCGAGCAGCTGGTAGAGGAGGTCGAACACCTGCCGGTCGTTCAGGCTCCGGTTGATGGTCGCGCTCTGCGACCCCAGCGACTCGGTGCGGGTCGACAGGTCGACGATGCGGAGGACCGAGTACACCGCGCTCGCCCCGAGGGAGAGCCCGAGCACGATCGCGATCTCCCACCGGAGCCGCGTCCGCGCCGTGCGCTCCAGCGGCGGACGGGGGGCGCGGGGGCGGTCGGGAGCGTCGGGCACGGGCCGATCCTAGGCGCGCGCGCCCGCCCGGCCGCCCGGCGGCTGGGCGTGGCCGGTGAGGGCCCCGGACGACGCGATCCGTCGCCGGAGGCGGTGGGAACGCGCGATCCCGACGGTCGAGACGCACGGATCCGGACCCCGACGCACGGATCCGCGCGTCCGAGTTACCGGTATGTAACGTTTGGGTCCAGTTTTTGCAAAGACTCCCAGCCGTACCTAGGGTCGTTCTTATCTGCGCGGTCGACCGCACGCACGGTGGGTCCGCGCCATTCCCATGCACAGGAGGAACATTGAAAATCAGACGCCTTGTGGTGGCTGGTGCTGCAATTGTCTCCGGTGCCCTCGTCCTCAGCGGCTGCTCTGCGCCCGCTCAGGAGTCCGAGGTCATCGACGGCTCTTCGATCACCGTGGCCTGGAACGACCCGTTCCTCGAGTACAACAACCTGTCGGCGACCGGCAACGCGACCGCCAACACGAACATCGTCTACCTGACGAACCGATCGTTCAACTACTACGACGACGGCCCGACCCTGGTGAAGGACGAGGACTTCGGCACCTACGAGAAGGTCTCCGACGACCCGCTCGTGGTGAAGTTCACCATCAAGGACGGCGTCAAGTGGAGCGACGGCACCCCCGTCGACGCGGCGGACATGCTGCTCAACTGGGCGGCGAACACCACGAACGTCAACACGGTCGGCGGCGACGACGTCCAGACCGACGAGGAGACCGGCGCGGTCACCACCGGCGACGACCAGGTCTTCTTCAACTCCGGCGCCGTGGCGGACACCCGCCTCGGCCTCGTCACGCAGACCCCCGAGATCGGCGACGACGGCCGCAGCCTGACCTACACGTACGACAAGCCGTACGTCGACTGGGAGGTCGCGACCGGCAACGGCGTCGGCGTCTCCGCCCACGGCACGACCCAGCTCGCCTTCCCGGACGACGACCTGTCGGCCGAGGACGCCAAGGACAAGCTGATCACGGCGATCCAGGACAAGGACGCCAGCGTCCTCGCCCCGGTCTCCAAGATCTGGAACGACGGCTACCGCTACTCGGACATGCCCGGCCGAGGCGCAGAAGACGCTGGCCACCGGCCAGTACGTCATCTCGGACCTCAAGGCCGACCAGTACGTGACGCTCACCGCGAACCCCGAGTACACCGGCAGCAAGAAGCCGAAGTACCAGGAGATCACCGTCCGCTTCATCGCCGACCCGCAGGCGCAGATCCAGGCCCTCGAGAACGGCGAGGTCTCGATCGCGTCCGGCCAGCCCACGGCTGACCTCCTCAAGCAGGTCCAGGGCCTCAGCGGCGTCGAGTACAAGGGCCAGGCCGAGGGCACGTACGAGCACGTCGACCTCCAGACCACCAACGGCGGCGCGTTCGACGCGGCGAAGTTCGGCGGCGACGAGGAGAAGGCGAAGCTCGTCCGCCAGGCGTTCTTCAAGACCCTGCCGCGCGAGGAGATCCTCGAGAAGCTCATCAAGCCCCTCCAGGAGGACGCGGAGCTCCGCAACTCGAACGTCTTCGTGCCCGGCACGGAGAACTACGAGGCCTCCGTGAAGGAGAACGGCTACGCCGACCAGACGGTCGACATCGAGGGTGCCAAGGCGCTCCTCGCCGAGGCCGGCGTCACGGGCACGATCGACGCCCGCGTCCTCTACGGCCAGGGCAACACCCGTCGCCAGCAGGAGTTCGAGCTCATGCGCCAGTCGGCCAGCCAGGCCGGCTTCAACCTCATCGACGTGAACAGCGCGACGTGGGGCGCCGACCTCTCCAGCAAGACCGACTCGTACGACATCGCCCTCTTCGGATGGCAGTCCACGAGCCTCGCGGTCGGCGAGTCCGGCCCGAACTACCAGACCGGCGGCATCAACAACTACTACGGCTGGTCCAACCCGGAGATCGACGACCTGTTCACGCAGCTCGACACCGAGACCGACCCCGACAAGCAGCGCGACATCCTGATCCAGGCGGAGACGCTCATCCAGGAGCAGAGCTGGACGACGCCGATCTTCCAGTTCCCGGGCCTCACGGCCTGGAGCGACACGGTGACGGGCGTCAAGCCGGCCTTCCTCTCCCCGACGTTCTTCTGGAACTTCTACGAGTGGGCACCGGCGAACACCTCCGCCGAGTAGCACGGCAGCAGTGAACGCGCACCCCCGAACGGGGTGAGCGTGAGGGTGCCGAGGCCACCTGGCCTCGGCACCCTCTCCATGTCCGTTGCCGATTCGTGATCCGCGGATCCGGCCGCGTATGCTCTCGTCGGGTCGGGTCACGAGCCCTGGCCGAACACAGAAAGGGACGTCGTCGCCCTGTGCTTACCTTCGTCTTGAGACGCCTCGTCGCGTCGTTCTTCGTCCTCCTGGGCGCCAGCTTCATCATCTACAACCTGGCCGCCAACTCGGGTGATCCGCTCGCCGACCTGCGCGAATCGCCGTCGCCCAACCGCGACGCGCTCATCGCGGCCCGCACGGAGGCGCTGAACCTCGACGTGCCGCCGCCGCTGCGCTACTTCACCTGGCTCGCCGGCGTCTTCAAGGTGTTCATCGGCCAGATCGACCTGGGGCGCGCCATCGACGGCCGCGAGGTCAACGGCATGATCGCCACGGCGGCCGGCCAGACCATCCAGCTGGTGACCATCGCCACCGTCATCGCCGTCATCATCGGCGTCGCCATCGGCATGACGACGGCCCTCCGCCAGTACAGCGGCTACGACTACACGGTCACGTTCTCGTCGTTCCTCTTCTTCTCCCTCCCCGTCTTCTTCGTGGCCGTGCTGCTGAAGCAGTACGTCGCCATCGGCTTCAACGACTTCCTGACGGACCCCTCGATACCGCCGCTGGTCATCGTGGTGCTGTCCCTCCTCTCCGGCTTCGTCTGGATGAGCATCATCGGCGGCGACCCGAAGCCCCGCCTCGTCGTGTTCGGCTCCGCCACCGTCATCACCGCGATCGTGCTCACGTACCTCACGATCACCGAGTGGTTCGCGCGCCCGGGGCTCGGCATCCTCCTCATCGCCGCGCTCGGCGCGCTCATCGCGGTGCTCATCACGTCGCTCTCCACGGGCCTGCGCAACCGGCGCGCGTTCTACTCCGCGCTCGGCATGGCCGCCCTCGGCGCCGCGCTCTGGTTCCCGCTCCAGTACGTGCTCACGGTCTCCGCCCCCTGGTGGATCACGCTCGTCCTCATCGCGGCCTTCGCCGTGGTCGGCATCGTCGTCGGCTACGTGGTGGGCCAGAACGACAAGCCCATCGTCGCGCGCGGCGCCGCCATCACCGGCGGGCTCGTGGCGCTGCTGATCATCGTCGACCGCGTCATGCAGGTGTGGCCCGACTACGTGCAGAACACGCGCGGGCGCCCCATCGCCACCGTCGGCGCCGTCACCCCGGGCCTCAACGGCTCGGTCTGGCAGGGCATGCTCGACAGCTACACGCACCTCCTCCTGCCCACCATCGCGCTGCTGCTCATCTCGGTGGCCAGCTACTCGCGCTACTCGCGGGCGAGCCTGCTCGAGGTCATGAACCAGGACTACGTGCGCACCGCGCGCGCGAAGGGCCTCACCGAGCGCACCGTCATCATGCGGCACGCGTTCCGCAACGCCATGATCCCCGTCGCCACCGTCATCGCCTTCGACGTCGGCGCGCTCATCGGCGGCGCGGTCATCACGGAGACGATCTTCGCGTGGAAGGGCATGGGGTCGATCTTCCAGGACGCCCTGCGCACCACCGACCTCAACCCCCTGATGGGATTCATCCTGATCACCAGCATCCTGACCGTGATCTTCAACATGCTGGCCGACATCCTGTACTCGGTCCTCGATCCTCGAATCCGGGTGAGCTGACACATGACGAACGCACTGATGGGGAACCCCAACGACCCCCACAACGACCCGAACCTGCCCGAGGGCGGTGCCAACTCCGAGCTGACCATCGAGCAGCGCGAGATCGAGGGCCTCAGCCAGGGCACCGTCGTCCGCCGTCGGTTCCTGCGTCACAAGGGCGCGATGACCGCGCTCGTCGTGCTCGTCCTGGTCGCGATCCTCGTGTACTCCTCCGTCGGCATCCAGTTCCTCGGCCTGCGCATCCCGGGGTGGTGGATGTGGGGCTACGAGAACGCCTCGCCCATCGTCAACGGCGGCGACCCGACATGGGTGCTGCCGTTCCAGTTCGGCTCCCACCCCTTCGGCCAGGACGAGATCGGGCGCGACATCTTCGCCCGCGTCATGCGCGGCACGCAGCAGTCCATCGTCGTGATGGTCGTATACGGCATCATCGCCGCGTTCCTCGGCATCGTGATCGGCGCCCTCGCCGGGTTCTTCCGTGGCCGCATCGACTCGATCCTGATGCGCTTCACCGACCTGATCATCGTGATCCCGGTCATCGTCATCGCCGCCGTCCTCGGCCGCACCTTCGGCAGCCTCGGAGCGGCCGTGCTCGGCGTGACGCTCGGTCTGGTCGGCTGGCCGAGCCTCGCGCGCCTCGTACGCGGAGAGTTCCTCAGCCTCCGCGAGCGCGAGTTCGTCGATGCCGCCCGCGTCGCTGGAGCCTCCAACAGCCGCATCGTCTTCCGGCACATCCTGCCGAACGCCATCGGAGTCGTCATCGTGTCGACGACGTTGCTCATGAGCGCGGCCATCCTGCTCGAGGCTGCGCTGTCCTTCCTCGGCTTCGGCATCCGGCCGCCGGACGTCTCGCTCGGCCAGATCATCAACGAGTACCAGGGCGCCTTCTCGACCCGGCCGTGGCTGTTCTGGTTCCCGGGCCTGTTCATCATCATCATCGCGCTGTCGATCAACTTCATCGGCGACGGCCTGCGCGACGCGTTCGACCCGCGCCAGCGGCGCATGCCGGGCGGACAGGGCCCCTACCGCCAGATGTTCGCCATGCTCACGGGCCGCGGCGGACGCGACAGCGGCCCGAAGGCAGGGTCGGGCGCCGAGGGCGTCCGCGTCTCGCCGCCCGTCGGGTCCGCGCGACCGGACTCGCAGGCAGACGGCCCGGCGTCCGACCGCACGGACGGCCGATGACGGTGACGGCGACGCGCCGGCCCGTCGGCCCCGCCCGCGGCTCCGGTCCGGTCTCAGACCAGGCTGCTCGCCACGGTCGCGACGACCAGCACCGCCAGCACGGCGATCTCGACCCAGTGCGTACGGACGCGGCGGGCCGCCTCCTCGACCGGGCCGCCCAGGTGGCCCGCCTCGGCGAGGTCGGCCAGGCGCAGCCGGATCACCGTGGCCGCGTCGCCCGAGTCGGTGCGCGGCAGGTCCCCGCGACGGGCGTCCCGCATCATGGCGCTGAGGTACGGCTGGTTCCGCTCCTCCTTCGTCGTGATGTAGGCGTTCGAGTGCCGGCCGGGCGCCGGAGCGGCCCAGGCCGTGACGCGCTCGTGCGCGGTCGTGATGTTCAGGGCCCACTTCGTGTCCACCCGGCGGATCGCCGGCCACGAGATGTCGTGAGTGCGGAAGACGTTGCGGATCTCGACGCCCTCCGTGGCGATGCGCACCCGCGGGTTCCAGAAGACGAGCCACGACGCGTAGGCCAGCATCAGCGGAGCCCACACCGCCGTCGGCAGGAGGTCGGCACGACCACCGACCACGGTGCTCACGAGCACCAGGACCGCGATCGCCGAGACGATCACGGTCAGCAGGCGTCCGAACGACGGGCGGATGACGACGGGCTGATCCATGGCCTCATCGTCCCACGGCCCGCATCGACGCCCCCCGACACCCCTACTTCCACCAGCCAGGAGGCCGCAGCATGAGCGCTCACGCGAACGGGGCGGATCCCGCCGCCCCCATCC
Source organism: Clavibacter sp. AC415 (assembly GCF_979252985.1). Taxonomy (NCBI): domain Bacteria; kingdom Bacillati; phylum Actinomycetota; class Actinomycetes; order Micrococcales; family Microbacteriaceae; genus Clavibacter; species Clavibacter sp. AC415. Next base: position 51,487 of record NZ_CEEDAR010000008.1, read on the forward strand.
TCGAGGTCTCCGGCCTCGGAGTCGACTTCTGGGTCGGCGACGAGTGGATCCCCGCGGCCATCGACCTCGACTACACGGTCAACCCGGGCGAGGTGCTCGCGATCGTCGGCGAGTCCGGCTCGGGCAAGAGCGTCAGCTCGATGTCGCTGCTCGGCCTCCTGCCGAAGAACGGCCGGGTCCGGGGAGCGCCAAGCTCAAGGGCGTCGAGATGGTCGGCGCCGACCAGGCGACCCTGCGGAAGGCGCGCGGCAACGACATCGCCGTCATCTTCCAGGAGCCGATGACCGCGCTGAACCCCGTCTACACGGTGGGCTTCCAGATCGTGGAGGCGCTGCGCGTCCACCAGTCGATCATCCCGTCGGCCGCGAAGGTGCGCGCGCTCGAGCTGCTGAAGCTCGTGGAGATGCCCGACCCGGAGAAGGCGTTCGACTCCTACCCGCACCAGCTCTCTGGAGGGCAGCGCCAGCGCGCCATGATCGCCCAGTCGCTGTCGTGCGACCCCGACATGCTGATCGCCGACGAGCCGACCACGGCGCTCGACGTGACCATCCAGGCGGAGATCCTCGACCTGCTGCGGAAGCTGCACCAGCGCCTCAACAGCGCGATCGTCATCATCACCCACGACATGGGCGTGGTCGCCGACCTCGCGACCAACGTCATCGTGATGAAGAGCGGCCGCATCGTCGAGCGCGGCTCGGTGCGCGAGATCTTCCAGGCGCCGAAGGACCCGTACACGAAGCAGCTGCTCGCGTCGGTGCCGCACCTCGGCACCGGCGAGGCGTCGCAGGTGGAGGTCGCGGCCCGCACCACCGAGCCCGCCATCTCTCTGAAGGACGTCGACATCGACTACCCGAAGCTCGGCCGCGTGCCGGCGTTCCGGGCCGTGTCCGGCGCCTCCTTCGACATCCACCCCGGTGAGGTCGTGGGCGTCGTCGGCGAGTCGGGATCCGGCAAGACGACCATCGCCCGCGCCGCGGTCGGGCTCCTGCCCGTCGCCGGCGGGGAGATGACGGTCGCGGGGCGCCGCATGACCGGCATCTCGCAGAAGGACCTCCGGGCCGTGCGCCGCGAGATCGGCATCGTCTTCCAGGACCCGGGCTCCTCGCTGAACCCCCGCTGGCCCATCGGCCAGAGCATCGGCGAGCCGCTCGAGCTCTCGGGCCAGTTCTCGAAGAAGCAGCAGAGCGACCGCGTCGAGGAGCTCCTCGACCAGGTCGAGCTGCCGCGCAGCTTCCGCAACCGCTACCCGAACGAGCTCTCGGGCGGTCAGCGCCAGCGGGTCGGCATCGCCCGGGCGCTCGCGCTCCGGCCCAAGGTGCTCGTGGCCGACGAGCCCACCTCGGCGCTCGACGTGTCGGTGCAGGCGCGTGTGCTGGCGCTCTTGCAGGAGATCCAGAAGGAGCTCCAGTTCGCGTGCCTCTTCGTCAGCCACGACCTCGCGGTGGTCGACCTCCTCGCCGACCGCATCGTGGTGATGAACCACGGCAAGATCGTGGAGCAGGGGCCGACCGAGTCGATCCTCCGGAACCCGCAGCACCCGTACACGCAGAAGCTCATCGCCGCCGTGCCGCTGCCGGATCCCGACCAGCAGCAGGAGCGCCGTCAGCTCCGCGAGGCCCTGCGCGACCAGCAGCCGCCCGCGGCCTGATCCGCGGCGCGCCCGCGCCCGCACCACCCGGCCCGCCGTCCGGCGCACCCCCTCGCGGGGGCGCGCGGGCGGCGGGCCTCGTCATGCCGCTCGCGTAGGATCGTCCGCGATGGACAGCGACACGCGAGGCCCCGAGGCCGCTCCAGCCCGGCGCCCGCGAGGGATCCGCCGGGCCGTCCGCGGTGCCTCCGCCGCCGTCGCGCTGGCCCTCGTGGCCGGCCTCGCCGCCTGCGCGCCGACGACCGGGATGGTCGCCGACACCGAGATCCGCGCCGCGCTGCCCACGTCCTTCACCTCCTACAACGCGGCCTCCCGCACCGGCGGGACCGACGGCAACCGGGAGATCGTCCACGCGACGAACGCCCGCTTCTCGGAGGTCGCCCCGGACGGCACGGTCGCCGCCGACCCCGGCTACGGGTCCGCGCGGGTCGTCTCCCGCGACCCCTTCACCGTCGAGTACACCGTCGCCGAGGGCGTCCGCTGGTCCGACGGCGAGCCCGTCGACGCGGCCGACCTCCTGCTCGCCTGGGCCGCGGGGTCCGGCGCGCTCGACACCCCGGGCTTCGACGCGTCCGGGTACGTCGACGAGTCCACCGGCGGGTACACCGGCCCGCTCCCGGAGGAGGCGGTCTGGTTCGACTCCGCGGCCGACGAGACGCTCACGCACGTGACGCGCACGCCGGAGATCGGCGACGGCGGCCGGTCGATCACCATGGTCTTCGACGAGTACGCGCCCGACTGGCGCCTCGCGTTCGAGGTCGGGCTGCCGGCGCACGCCGTCGTCCAGCTCGCGCTCGACATGTCGAGCCCCGGCCGCGCCAAGCAGACGCTGGTGGACGCCGTGCAGGACGGCGCCCCCGAGCTCCTCTCGCCCATCTCCGACGCGTGGAACCGCGGCTTCGGCGTGGCCGAGATCGCGGCGCACCCCGACCGGGCCGTGGGGTCCGGGCCGTACGCCATCGACTCGATCGACCCGGGCACCTCCATCACGCTCCGGGCCAACCCCTACTACTCCGGCTTCCACCGGCCGTCGGTCGAGCGCATCGTCGTGTCCACCATCGAGGACCCCGACGCCGCGGTCCAGGCCCTGGCCGCCGGCGACGTCGACGTGATCGCGCCGGCGGCCGACGGTCGGGTCGCCGACGCGCTCGACGACCTCGACGGCGTGCAGGTCGTCCGCGGCGCGTCCGCGACATGGGAGCGCCTCGACCTGCAGACCGCCGGCGCCCGCAACCACGCGATGTCGGACGTCGCCGTCCGCACCGCCTTCCTGGCCACGATCCCGCGCGACGAGATCCTCCGCGACGCCGCGGAGCCCCTCGACCCCGACGCCGCCACGCGCGACTCGTTCGTCCTCTCCCCGGGGACGGACGGCTACGCCGACCAGGTGCGTGCCAACGGGTCGAGCCGCTTCGACGACATCGACCTCGACGAGGCCCGCCGGCTGCTCGCCTCGGCCGGCCAGGCGGCCCCCGAGGTCTGCGTGCTGTACGACCCCGCCGATCCTCGCCGCATCGCCGCGTTCGAGGCGATCCGCGACTCGGCCGGCGAGGCCGGCTTCGTCGTCACCGACTGCTCCACCCCGCAGTGGGAGAGCGTGCTCGACCAGGCGGGCGCGTACGACGCCGCGCTGCTGGCGTCCGAGGACGCGTACCCGTCGGTCGCGTCCATCCGCGCGGCGCACGAGGGACGCGCGGACGCCCGGGACGGCCAGGCGACCGCCGACCCCGACGTCGCGTCGCTCTTCGCCTCCCTCAGCCGCACCGAGGACGACGACGCGCGCACCGAGCTCCTGCTGCGCCTCGACCGCCGCATCTACGGCGACCGCGCCGGTCTGCCGCTCTACCAGCACCCCGCCCTCGCGGCCGCGCAGGAGCGGGTCGGCGGGGTCCAGGTGTCGTCGCACCAGGCCGGGATCCTCGACGACGCCTGGCGCTGGACGCTCGCCCCCGCCGCTCCCTGAGCCCGGTTTGCATCGGCACGATAGACTGGACGACGCTGGGAATAGCAGACGGCGGCTCTTCGCCCTACTCCCTTGATGACAAGGCCAGCATCCTCTTCCCACTGAAGGACAGCACTATGGCGCTAGTCGCGCGCAACGACCTCCGCAATGTGGCCATCGTGGCCCACGTGGACCACGGCAAGACGACCCTGGTCGACGCCATGCTCAAGCAGACGAACTCGTTCGACGCCCACTTCGAGGGCGAGGACCGCATGATGGACTCGAACGACCTCGAGCGCGAGAAGGGCATCACGATCCTCGCGAAGAACACCGCGGTGCTCTACAACGGGAAGCACGCCGACGGCACGCCCATCGTCATCAACGTGATCGACACCCCGGGCCACGCCGACTTCGGCGGCGAGGTCGAGCGCGGCCTGTCCATGGTCGACGGCGTCGTGCTCCTCGTCGACGCGTCCGAGGGCCCGCTGCCCCAGACGCGCTTCGTGCTCCGCAAGGCCCTCGAGGCCAAGCTCCCCGTGATCCTCCTGGTCAACAAGACCGACCGCCCCGACGCGCGCATCGACGAGGTCGTGGCCGAGAGTCAGGACCTGCTGCTCGGCCTCGCCTCCGACATGTCGGACGAGCACCCCGACCTCGACCTCGACGCCATCCTCGACGTGCCCGTCGTCTACGCGTCCGGCCGCAACGGCGCCGCGAGCGCCAACAAGCCGGAGAACGGCGAGCTGCCCGACAACGAGGACCTCGAGCCCCTGTTCAAGGCGATCCTCGACCACGTCCCCGCGCCGACCTACGACGACGCGCACCCGCTCCAGGCCCACGTCACCAACCTCGACGCATCGCCCTTCCTCGGCCGCCTCGCCCTCCTCCGCGTCTTCAACGGCACGATCAAGAAGGGCCAGCAGGTCGCCTGGGTCAAGCACGACGGCACCGTCAAGAACGTGAAGATCACCGAGCTCCTCATCACGAAGGCGCTCGACCGGTTCCCCACCGAGCTCCGCGGGCCCCGGCGACATCGTCGCCGTCGCCGGCATCGAGGACATCACCATCGGCGAGACGCTCGCCGACCCCGAGGACGTCCGCCCGCTGCCCACCATCACGGTGGACGACCCGGCCATCTCGATGACCATCGGCACGAACACCAGCCCGCTCATCGGCAAGGTCAAGGGCCACAAGCTCACCGCCCGCATGGTCAAGGACCGCCTCGACCGCGAGCTCATCGGCAACGTGTCCATCAAGCTCGTCGACATCGGCCGCCCTGACGCCTGGGAGATCCAGGGCCGTGGCGAGCTGGCGCTCGCGATCCTCGTGGAGCAGATGCGCCGCGAGGGCTTCGAGCTGACCGTCGGCAAGCCGCAGGTGGTCGTCAAGCAGGTCGACGGCAAGGTGCACGAGCCCTACGAGCACCTCACCATCGACTCGCCCGAGGAGTACCTCGGCGCGATCACGCAGCTCCTCGCCGCCCGCAAGGGCCGCATGGAGGGCATGAGCAACCACGGCACCGGCTGGGTCCGCATGGAGTTCGTCGTCCCGTCGCGCGGCCTCATCGGCTTCCGCACGGAGTTCCTCACCATCACGCGCGGCGCGGGCATCGCCAACGCCGTGTCGCACGGCTACGAGCAGTGGGCGGGCGAGATCACGACCCGCGTCAACGGCTCCATCGTCGCCGACCGCGCCGGTGTCGCCACCCCGTTCGCCATGGTCGCGCTGCAGGAGCGCATGTCGTTCTTCGTGGAGCCCACGCAGGAGGTCTACGAGGGCATGGTCGTCGGCGAGAACTCGCGTGCGGACGACATGGACGTGAACATCACCAAGGAGAAGCAGCTGACCAACATGCGTCAGTCCACCTCCGACTCCTTCGAGCGCATGACGCCCTCGCGGAAGCTCACGCTCGAGGAGTGCCTCGAGTTCGCCCGCGAGGACGAGTGCGTGGAGGTCACGCCCGAGTTCGTCCGGATCCGCAAGGTGGAGCTCGACGCCAACGCGCGCCAGCGGAAGACCTCGCGGCTGAAGAAGCAGAACGCGTAGCGCAGCACGACACCGACGGGCCCGTCCGCCACGTCCCTCCGCAGGAGGGGCCGGCGGGCGGGCCCGTCGCCGTCTCCGCCTCCGCCGGGGTCCCGGCACGGGCCGGAGGGCCGGGGAGCACCGGCGGGCGTAGCCTCCGGGAATGATCTCCGTCGGCTCCGTCGTCATCCGCGTGCACGACCTCCCCGCGCAGACCCGGTTCTGGTCGCGTGCGCTCGACTACGAGGTCCGCGAGCCGGCGGACGACGACTTCGTGCTGCTCCGCTCCCGGGACGGCCGTGCACCGAACGTGTCGCTGGACGCCCACCCGTCGGATCGCGCGCTGCCCCCGCGCATCCACCTCGACCTGTACGCCGACGATCAGGAGGCGGAGGTCCGCCGACTCGTCGCGCTCGGAGCCCGCGTCGTCGACTGGTCGGGGCGACCGGCCGAGCGCGGACTACGTGATCCTGGAGGATCCCGAGGGGACGCGGTTCTGCGTCGTGGACGCGGGTGACCGGGCCGGGGAGCCGTGCGCGACGGATCAGGAGGCGAAGAGCGTCTCGCCCACGTATCCGTCGCGCGTGGCGCCCGGCGGCACCGCCCAGATCCCGCTGCCGACGTGGCGCAGGTACTCGTTCATCGCGTCGCGGGAGAGGCTCTGCTGGACGGGGATGAACTGGGTCCGCGGGTCGCGCTGGAACGCGAGGAAGAACAGGCCCGCGTTCAGCCGCCCCAGGTCGTCGTTGCCGTCGACGAAGTTGTAGCCGCGGCGGAGGAGCACCGCGCCGCCGTTGGCGTCCGGGTGCGCCAGCCGCACGTGGGACGCCGCGTCGATGAGCGGCGCGTCCGCCCGGCCCGTGGCGTGGAAGTCGGGCGGGGTGAACTCGGTGCCGCCGCTCAGCGGGGCGCCGGAGCCCTTCGTGCGGCCGACCACGCGCTCCTGCTCGCGGAGCGACGCCCGGTCCCAGGTCTCGATGGTCATGCGGATGCGGCGGGCGACGAGGTAGGAGCCGCCCTGCATCCACGCCTCGGCGGGCGTGGATCCGGCGTCGGCCCACACGTGGTCCTCGACCTGGCGGGTGTCCTCGGACTTGACGTTCGCGGTGCCGTCCTTGAACCCGAAGAGGTTCCGCGGGGTGACCTGGGCGCGGCTCGTGGAGGACGTGCGCCCGAAGCCGAGCTGCGACCAGCGGATGGACGCCCGGCCGAACGCGATGCGCGACAGGTTGCGGACGGCGTGGACCGCGACCTGCGGGTCGTCGCTGCAGGCCTGGATGCAGAGGTCGCCGCCCGTCGCCTGGGGGACGAGAGCCTCACCGGGGAAGCGCGGCAGGTCGACCAGTGCCGCGGGACGACGGTCGGCGATGCCGAAGCGGTCCACGCCCTCGGCCGTCGTGAACAGCGACGGGCCGAGGCCGAAGGTGATGGTGAGGCTCGACGGCGGCAGGTCGAGCGCCTCGCCGGTGTCGTCCGGCGGGGCGTCGTAGGGGCCGTCGACCGCGCCGAGCGCGCCCGCGGAGCCGCCCGCCGTCATGCGGGCGGCCGCGGCGCTCCAGTCCTCGAGGAGCGACACGAGGCCCGCGCGGTCGATGTCGGCGACGTCGAAGGACGCGAAGTGCAGGCGGTCCTGGGCGGGCGTGGTGATGCCGGCCTGGTGCGCGCCGTGGAACGGGTACGTCGCGCCGCCCGCCGCGTGCCGGGCCCCCGCGAAGGCGCGGTCGGCCATGACGCCGCCCGCCGCCCCGACGAGGCCCCCGCCGAGCGCGCCCGCGCCGAGGATGCCGAGGATCCCGCGGCGGGAGATGCCCGCCGGCCGGGCGGCCGGTGCGGCATCGGCATCCGCAGGGGCTTCTGGAGCGGGGGCGTTCGCGGCGTCGTGGTGCGTCATCAGCCGACGAGCGCCCCGGTCAGCTTCGACAGCGGCTCGGACAGCGCGTTGACGCCGTCGGCGAGCCCCTTGACCTGCTCGGTCGTGAGCTGGTCGTACGTCGTGAAGCCCTGCTCGAGCGAGCCGTAGGCGGCGAGGTCCTGCTCGAGGGAGGCGAACCGGGCGTCGAGCGTGGCGACGAGCTCCGGGTCCTCTGGGCTCCACGATGTCGCGGACGCCCTCGTACGCGACGCGCGCGCCCTCGAGGTTGGCCTGGAAGTCCCAGAGGTCCGTGTGCGACCAGATCTCCTCCTCGCCGGTGATCTTGCCCGTGGCGACCTCGTCCATGAGGCCCACGGCGCCGTTGGAGACGGTGGAGATGTCGATGGAGAAGTCGTCGGCGTGCACGGCGTCGTAGAGGCGCTGCGTGTCGGCCGTGAGCTCCTGGGCGAAGCGGGCCCTGTCAGCTGTGCTGAGCGGGACGTAGACGTCGCCGCCGTTCGCGTCGGGGGCGGGCTGCCACAGGTCCTTCTCGATGCGGTGCCACCCCGTCCACTCGGTGCCCGGCTCCACGTCGGCCTCGCGGAAGTCGATCTCGGGATCGAGGTCGCCGAACGACTCCGCGACCGGCTCGACCCGCTCGTAGTAGGCGCGGCTGGTGGGGTAGAGGGCGCGCGCCCGGTCGTCGTCGCCCGCGAGGTACGCGTCGGCGAACTCCTGGGTGGCGGGGAGGAGCTTGCCGACCTGGTCCTTCACGTAGGCGAGGTAGGCGGCTGCGGCCTCCTCGCCCTGCTGGGCGGCGTCGCCCGCGAGCGCCACCTGCTCGCCGGTCACGGTGAAGGGCGTGCGGCCGACGCCGTCGCCGACCATGCCGGGCTTGCAGACCGTGAAGTAGTCCCCGGGCTGGGCCGTGAGCACGAGGTCGCGCTTCGATGCCGGGGCTCACGTTCTCGACCTCGCCGACGATGCGGAGGCCGTCCTCCGCGAGGAGGTAGAACTCGGTGACCTGGTCGGTGGAGTTCGTCACGTGGAACGACACGGTTCCGCTCGGCGCGGTCGCGGCGGACACGGTGCACGCGTCGGCCGAGCTGTCGACCGTGAGCCGCGTCACGCCGGCGTCCGCGGCGGCGCCGTCGCCGGCGGCTCCGGCCGGGGCGTTGGCGACGCAGCCGCTGAGAGCGAGTGCGGCGCCGGCGAGCAGGGCGGCGGCGGGGAGGGTCGAGCGCTTCATGGGTCCTCGGGGGAGCGGGCCGGCGGGGCCGGGCGGTGGATGGATCGGGGCGGGGAGCAGGGGAGCGGATGCAACGTGGTGCGTGGTGCGTGGTGCGTGGTGCGTGGAGCAGGTGCGAGCGGGAGGCGGTGCGGAGGGGACGGCGCGCGCCGCGGGTCAGCGGACGACGGGTGCGTCGACGACGCGCTGCGTGGCGGCGGCGGCCGTCGTGGTCGCGGACGATGCGGCCGCCGGTCGGGCGCCGCGCCCGCGCCGCGACAGCGCGAGGTACGCGGTGAGCGTCGGCACGACGTACAGCACCCACGCGACCGCCTCGAGCCACGTGGTGGCGGGGAGAGAGTTGACGGTGCCCTTGAGGAGCGTGCCGTACCAGGATCCGGGCGGCACGGCGCCGGAGACGTCGAACGCGAGCGCGCCGAGCCCCGGCAGGATGCCCGCCTCCTGCAGGTCGTGCACGCCGTACGCGAGCACCCCGCCCGCCACGACGATGAGGAGGGCGCCGGTCCAGGTGAAGAAGCGCGCGAGGTCGATGCGGAGGATCCCGCGGTAGACGAGCCAGCCGAGCGCCACCGCCGTGAGGAGGCCGAGCCCCGCGCCCACCAGCGGCATCGTGGTCTCGCCGGTGGCCTGGACGGCGGACCAGAGGAACAGGGCCGTCTCGATGCCCTCGCGGCCGACCGCGAGGAGCGCGACGGCGACGAGGCCCCACGCGGCGCCCGCGATCGCGCGGTCGACGGCGCCCTGCAGCTCCGAGCGCATGTCCTTCGCGGTGCGGAGCATCCAGAAGACCATCCACGTGACGAGGCCCGTCGCGACGATGGACAGGGACCCGCCGATCGCCTCCTGCGCCTCGAAGGTGAGGCCGTAGGCGCCGTAGGTGAGCACCGCGCCCACCGACAGCGCGAGGAGGACCGCGAGCCCGACGCCGAGCCAGAGGCGGCCGAGAACGTCGCGACGGCCGATCTTGACGACGTAGGCGATGAGGATGGTGACGACCAGCGCGGCCTCGAGGCCCTCGCGCAGGCCGATCAGGTAGTTCGCGAACACGCGTGCGCCTCTCCGGCGGCGGACGCGGGTCGCGTCCGATTGCTCGTGGTGGGGAAATATAGGTGAGGCTTGCCTTACCTCGTGCACAGTAGCGCGCGGGCCGGGGTGCGTCCAGTCGGCGTCCCCCCGCCGCCCGTCCAGGGAGCCGGCGCAGGAGCGCGGATAGGATCGCCCGATGAGCACCGGCACGTCCCGACGCCCCGATCGGGCCGCCCGCACCGCCCGCGCCGAGCGCGAGCACGTCCTCCTCGTGCACGCGCACCCCGACGACGAGAGCATCGTCACGGGCGGCACCATCGCGCGGCTCGTGCGCGACGGCGTGCCCGTCACCGTGCTCACCTGCACGCGGGGGGAGCGCGGCGAGGTCATCCCCGCGGAGCTGCGGCACCTCGAGGGCGACCTCCGGGCGCTCGCCGACCACCGCGAGACGGAGCTCGCCGAGGCCATGGCCGCCCTCGGCGTCGACGACCACCGCTTCCTCGGCGACGCGGACGCGCGCTGGCAGGGCCTCGCCCCGCGCCGCTACGTCGACTCCGGGATGCAGTGGGGCGCGGACGGCGTGCCCGTCGCCCTGCAGCCCCTCGACCCCGACTCGCTGTGCGCCGGGGACGAGGCGGACGAGGCGCGCGACGTGCTCGCGGTCATCGCCGACGTCGACGCGACGAGCGTCATCACGTACGACGACCACGGCGGCTACGGCCACCCCGACCACGTGCGGACGCACGGGATCGCGACCTGGGCCGCGGAGGAGGCCGGGATCCCCGCCTACCTCGTCACCACCACGGTGACGTCGGCCCGCGAGGCGCACGAGGCCGTCGCCGCGCGCGGCCGGTTCCCCGCGCCGGACCCGGATCCCGCCGGCACCCTCGTGCTGCCGGACGACGCGGTCGACGTCGTCGTGGACGCCTCCGAGGTGCTCGACCGCAAGATCCGCGCGGTCGCCGCGCACCGCACCCAGACCGTCGTCGACGGCGACCAGTTCGCGCTGTCGCACGGGGTCGGGGCGCCGGTGTCCGCGGTCGAGATGTTCCGGATCCACCGCCCCGCCGGCCGCGCGCAGGACGACGGCGCCGCCCGGCCCCCGCGCGGTGCCCAGCGCGTCGGCACGGCGATCGCCGCGCTCGCGCTCGGCGTGCTGGTGGGCGCGGTCGGCACGGCCGCGCACCGCGCGACGCTGCCCGTGGGCGGCATCGCGCTGCCCGTCGGGCTGGTGCTCGCCCTGGTGACGCTCGCGTGCCTGCTGGTCGCGTTCCGCCTGCTCCTCGTCGACCGGCTGCACGCGCTCTGCCTCGGGCTCGGCACCGTGGCCGCGGTCGCCGTGCTCGGCACGCGCGGCCCGAGCGGATCCGTGCTCTTCCCCGACGACGGGCTGAGCCAGGTGTGGTCGCTCGCGCCCGCGCTCCTCGTCGCGGCCGTCGTGGTGTGGCCGCGGTTCTCGACGCGACCGCCCGCTGCCGGCACGGGCTCGGATGCCGCTCCGGGCGCGGGCCCCGGCGACGCCGCCCCGGCCGGGGCGGGCCCCCGCGCCGCGTAGACTCGTGGCGGGCCGCACCGCTCCCGGAAGGACCGCCCGAATGACCTACGTCATCGCCCTGCCCTGTGTCGACGTCAAGGACCGCGCCTGCATCGACGAGTGCCCGGTGGACTGCATCTACGAGGGCGAGCGGTCGCTCTACATCCACCCGGACGAGTGCGTGGACTGCGGTGCCTGCGAGCCGGTGTGCCCGGTCGAGGCGATCTACTACGAGGACGACCTGCCGGAGAAGTGGTCGGACTACTACACGGCCAACGTGGAGTTCTTCGCCGAGATGGGCTCGCCCGGCGGCGCCACCAAGATCGGCGTGACGCACTCCGACCACCCCGTCATCGCCGCCCTCCCGCCCCAGGCCGGCTGACGCGCATGGCCCTCGGCGAGCTGCCCGACTACCCCTGGGACCTGATGGCGCCCTACGCCGAGAGGGCAGGGCGCCACCCCGACGGCATCGTGGACCTCAGCATCGGCTCGCCCGTCGACCCGACGCCGACGCTCATCCGCGACGCGCTCGCCTGGGCGACCGACGCGCACGCGTACCCGACCACGGTCGGCACGCCCGAGCTGCGCGACGCGATGGTCGCCTGGAGCGCGCGGCGCCGCGGTGCGACGCTCGGCACCGACCAGGTCCTGCCGACGATCGGGTCGAAGGAGATGGTGGCCTGGCTGCCGTTCATGCTCGGCCTCGGCGAGGGCGACGTGGTCGTGCACCCGCGGGTCGCGTACCCCACCTACGCCATCGGCGCCGCTCTCGCGGGCGCGGAGAGCGTCCCGGCCGACGACCCGGCCGACTGGCCCGAGAGCACCCGCCTGGTCTGGCCGGAACTCGCCCGGCAACCCCGACGGCCGCGTGCTCGGCGTCGCGGATCTGCGGGCCGCGGTCGCCCGCGCGCGGGAGCTCGGCGCCGTGATCGCGAGCGACGAGTGCTACGCCGAGCTCGGCTGGGAGGGGGAGTGGGCCGAGGGCCCGACGCCCTCGATCCTCGACGCGCGCGTCGTCGGCGACGACCACTCGGGCGTCCTCGCGCTCTACTCGCTGAGCAAGCAGTCGAACCTCGCGGGCTACCGCGCCGCGCTCGTCGCGGGCGACCGCGAGCTCATCGCCCGCCTGATCCGCGTCCGCAAGCACGCGGGGCTCCTCCCTCCCGCGCCGCTGCAGCACGCGATGACGGTCGCGCTCGGCGACGACGCGCACGTGCGCGCGCAGCGCGAGCTCTACCGCGCGCGCCGCGCGGTGCTCCTGCCCGCGCTCGTGGACGCCGGGTGGCGCATCGACCGCAGCGAGGCGGGCCTGTACCTCTGGGCGACGCGCGACCGGGACGCCTGGGAGGGCATCGCGGAGCTCGCCGACCTCGGGATCCTCGCGGGCCCCGGCCCGTTCTACGGCGACGCGTCGCCCGAGCACGTGCGGCTGTCCCTCACGGCCACGGACGAGCGCATCGAGGCGGCGGCGGCGCGGCTCCGCTCCGCCCCTCCCGCGTAGCAGGACCTCCAACGGAACGCACCGGATGCTGGCGGAGGCGACAGTGTCCCGGTCGGCCCTTTAGGCTGTAGTCGGTTCGGACCCGGCGTCGCGACGGCGCCATGAGCGCCCACGGCGCGGATCGGTCCGACCGATCCGACACATGACTCGAGGAGGCGCCGTGACCGATGGCGGGCAGCAGGCGGACCAGAAGCCCCAGGCGGCGGAGGAGCCGACCGCGACGCTGACGCATCCGGGCGGCCGGGTGGAGTTCCCCATCCTCCCCGCGGTCGACGGGGCCTCGAGCATCGACATCTCGACGCTCACGCGGAAGACCGGGCTCACCACCCTCGACAACGGCTTCGTCAACACCGCGTCGACCCGCTCGGCGATCACGTACATCGACGGCGAGCAGGGGATCCTCCGCTACCGCGGCTACCCGATCGAGCAGCTCGCGCGCCACTCGAGCTACCTCGAGGTGGCCTGGCTCCTCATCCACGGCGAGCTGCCGACCCCCGACGAGCTCGCGAAGTTCGAGGACGACATCCGCCGCCACACGCTCCTGCACGAGGACTTCAAGGGCCTGTTCCGCGCCCTGCCCACCAACGCGCACCCCATGTCGGTGCTCTCCAGCGCCGTGTCGGCGCTCTCCACCTACTACGAGGACTCGCTGAGCGTCCACGACCCCGAGCAGGTCGAGATCTCGACCCTGCGCCTGCTCGCGAAGCTGCCGGTCATCGCGGCGTACGCGCACAAGAAGAGCATCGGCCAGGCGTTCCTCTACCCGGACAACTCGCTGTCGTTCGTCGACAACTTCCTCCGCTTGAACTTCGGCAACAACGCGGAAGCGTACGAGGTGGACCCCGTGGTCAGCCGCGCGCTCGAGCGGCTGCTGATCCTGCACGAGGACCACGAGCAGAACGCGTCGACGTCGACCGTGCGGCTCGTCGGATCAACCGAGGCGAACATGTTCTCCTCCGTCTCCGCGGGCATCGGCGCGCTCTTCGGCCCGCTGCACGGCGGCGCGAACGAGGCCGTGCTCGCGATGCTCGGCCGCATCCGCGACTCCGGCGAGGGCGTCGACCGCTACGTGGAGCGCGTGAAGAACAAGGAGGACGGCGTCCGCCTCATGGGCTTCGGGCACCGCGTCTACAAGAACTTCGACCCGCGCGCCCGCCTCGTGAAGGAGAGCGCCGACGAGGTGCTGGAGGCCCTCGGGATCCAGGACCCGCTGCTCGACATCGCCAAGGAGCTCGAGGCGGTCGCCCTCGCGGACGACTACTTCATCGAGCGGAAGCTGTACCCGAACGTCGACTTCTACACGGGCGTCATCTACAAGGCGATGGGGTTCCCCACCCGCATGTTCACGGCGCTGTTCACCATCGGCCGGCTCCCCGGCTGGATCGCGCACTGGCGCGAGATGAACGAGGACCAGGCCACCAAGATCGGCCGCCGCAGCAGCTCTACATCGGGCAGCCGGCGCGCGACCTGCCCCCGCGCGACTAGCCCCGCCCGCACGACGGGCGCTCCCGAAGAGGGGGCGTCCGGAGGGCGCCGATCCGTGTACCCGCGCGGATCGGCGACCTAGACTCATCGGACACCTGCGTTCCACCCGCCGCCCGCAACAGCCCCTGCCGTCGGTCCCGACCCGAAGAGGGGGCCATGGCCAGACGCCTGCCGTCGTCCCCGCCGGTGCTGCCGGGATTCACGTACGTGACGGTCCTCGGCAGCGGCGGCTTCGCCGACGTCTTCCTCTACGAGCAGGACATGCCGCGCCGCCAGGTCGCCGTGAAGGTCATGCTCGCCGAGATCGTGACCGACCGCCTCCGCGCCATGTTCCGCGCCGAGGCCGACCTCATGGCGCAGCTGAGCGCGCACCCGTCCGTGCTCACCGTGCACCAGGCGAGCGTCGCCGCCGACGGCCGCCCGTACCTCGTCATGGAGCTGTGCTCGTCGAGCCTCAGCGACCGGTACCGGCGCGAGCCGCTGGGCGTCGCCGAGGTGCTGCGCGTCGGGATCCGCATCGCGAGCGCCGTGGAGACCGCCCACCGCGCGGGCGTGCTCCACCGCGACATCAAGCCCGCCAACATCCTCACCACGGCCTTCGGCCACCCGGTGCTCAGCGACTTCGGCATCGCGTCGACCCTCGAGGACGCCGCCGCGACCGACGCGGTGGGCCTCTCCATCCCGTGGTCGGCGCCCGAGGTGCTGGCCGACGAGAGCCCGGGCACCGTGCGGAGCGAGGTGTGGTCGCTCGCCGCGACGGTGTACTCGCTGCTCGCCGGGCGGAGCCCCTTCGAGGTGCCCGGCGGGCAGAACGCCCCCGCGGACCTCGTGGCCCGGATCCAGCGGGCGCGTCCGCTGCCGACCGGCCGCGCCGACGTGCCGGAGCGGCTCGAGCTGGTGCTCCGCCGCGCCATGTCCCGGCAGCCGGCGGCGCGCCCCGAGTCGGCGCTCGCGTTCGTGCGCGAGCTGCAGGCCGTGGAGGCGGAGCTGCGGCTCGCGCAGACGCCGCTCGAGGTCGCGAGCGAGGAGTGGGCGTCCGCCGTCGCCGCGGGCGTCGACGAGGACGACGACCCCACGCGCGTGCGCGGCATCGTGCAGGTGGATCCCGGCACGACGGGCCCCGGCGGCACAGCCGGCGTGCGCCGCGCGCGGCGGAGGGCGGCCCCGTCGTCGGCCCGCGCGACCGGCCCCGGGGCGCGGCCCGGCGCCGCCGCCCGATCCGGCGCCGTGGCGACGGCCTCCGCGTCCGACCCCGTGCGGGCGGCCTCCGTGTCCACCAGCCTCGGCCGCTCCGGATCCGGACCCGTGGGCGCCTCCGTCCCCGGGCGGCACGCCGTCGCGGGCCGGCCCGGCTTCGTCGTACGGCACCGGATCGCGCTCATCGCGGCCGCCTCCGGCGCGCTCGTCGCGAGCGTGCTCGTCGGGGTGCTGCTCGGCGGGACCGGCGGGGGACGGCGCCCGGCGACATCCCCGTCGTGGGCGAGATCCAGGCGTCCGGCACGGCCGACGGCGTCCTGTTCTCCTGGCGCGACCCCGGCCTCGGCGCCGACGACGCGTACCAGGTGGTCCGCGACGGCGGGCTGCCGAGCACGCAGCGCGACACCACCTTCCGGGTGGCCGCCGCCGCCGCCGGCGCGGGAGACCGCGCGTGCATCCGCGTGACGGTCACGCGCGACGGCATCGCCGGGGAGGCGTCGACCGAGAAGTGCGCGGAGCTGCCGCGATGATCCGCGAGTGGATCCGCCGCCACCGCCAGGCCGCGACGACCGTCACGGGCGGCGCCGTCGTGCTCGCCCTCCTCACCGGGTTCGCGCTCGTCAGCGACGGCTACGACGCGCAGCGCGTGGACCTCGACGACGGCTCCGTGTGGGTCGTGAACTCCGCGCAGCAGGCCATCGGCCGCGCGAACACCTCCGTGCTCGAGCTCGACAGCGTCGTCGACTCCCGCAGCGAGGACATCGACGTGCTCCAGTCGGGATCCACGGTGCTGCTCGCCGACCGGGGGAGCTCCCGCCTCGACGTGGTGGACGACGCGACGAGCGAGGTCGTCGACACCGCGCCGCTGCCCGCGGGCGCCGAGGTCATGCTCGCGGGATCCCGCGCCGCCATCCTCGTGCCCGCCACCGGCCAGCTGTGGCTCGTGCCCGTCGCCGGGCTGTCGGCCTTCGATGCCGGCCGGCGCCCCCACGCTCATGCTCGGCGCCGACGCGGTCGCCTCGATGGGCGACGACGGGACGCTGCTCGTCTACTCGGCGGCGACGGGGACGCTGTCGCGCATCCCGGCCGCCACGGACGACACCGTGCAGGAGACCGTGGACGTGGGCCGCGTGGGCGCGCCCGCGGCGGCCGAGGAGGCCGCGGGCGACCCGGCCGCCGATCCCGCCACCGCGCTCGCGGGCGAGACGGTCGCCGCGGGCGACGCCGGTCGCCCCGCGGGGCAGCGGCTCGCGCTCACGGCCGTCGACGGCCACTGGGCCCTCTACGACGCCGATGCCCGGACGCTGCTCGTCGACGGGCGCACGGTCGACCTGGCGGGCTCCATCGCGGCGGATGCCCGCGTCGCCCTGCAGCGCGCGTCCGTCGACGGATCCGGCGTGCTCGTCGCGCACACGGGCGGGCTCGTGGAGGTGCCCGTCGCGGGCGGCGACCCCGTCGTCGTGCCCGGCGGAGGCCGTGGCGATCCCGCGCGGCCCGTGCGCGTCGACGGCTGCGAGCACGCGGGCTGGACGGACGGCTCGGGATGGGAGCGCTGCCCGGGCGCCGACGGCACCACCGCGGCGCTCGCGTCCATGCCCGCGCAGGCATCCCTCCGCTTCCTCGTGGACGGCGCGCGCGTCGTGCTCAACGACGTGCGCGGCGGGGCGGCGTGGGCGGTCCAGCAGGGCGCGGGCCTCATCGACAACTGGTCGGACCTCATCGACCGCGACCGCTCCGACACCGTCGTGGAGCAGAACACCGCGGACACCCCGCCCGAGACGGACCGCGTGCAGCAGCCGCCCGTCGCCGTCGACGACGAGCTGGGCGCGCGCCCCGGCCGCACGACCGCGCTGCCCGTGCTCCTCAACGACCACGACCCGAACGGCGACGTGCTCGTGATCGACTCCGTGACGCCCGTCGACGCGGAGGTCGGCGTGGTCGACATCGTGGACGACGGCCAGGGCCTCCAGCTCGCGCTCGCCCCCTCCGCGTCCGGCACCGTGCGGTTCTCGTACGCGATCAGCGACGGGCGCGGCGGCACCGCCAGCGCCGACGTGCGCGTCGCCGTGCGCACCGCCGAGGAGAACGCCCCGCCCGTGCAGGCGCAGCCCGCCACCGGCACGGTCGCCGAGGGCGCGCGCCTGCAGACGGACGTGCTGGGCGGCTGGTACGACCCCGACGGCGACCCCATGTACCTGACGCGCGCGAGCGTCGCCGCGCCCGACGCCGTGAGCTGGAAGCCCGAGGGCCGCGTCGTCTACACGGACGCGGGATCCGGCGGCGACACCCGCACGGTCGCGCTGCAGGTCTCCGACGGGCGCGAGGAGGGATCCGGCGAGCTCGTCGTCACGGTGCGCCGCGCCGACGACGTGCCGCTCGTCGCCGAGGGCTTCGTCGTGCAGGCGCAGCTCGGGCGCGAGATCACCGTCGAGCCGCTCACGGCACCGCACGCGGCGGGAACGGGGCGATCCGGCTGGCCGCCGTGCCCGCGCGCGCCGGCGTGGTGATCACGCCCGACCTCGAGGCCGGGACCTTCCGCCTCCAGGGCGGCCAGGCCGGCACGCACCTGCTGGAGTACACGGTCACCGACGGGCAGACCACCGCGACCGGCGTCGTGCGCGTCGAGGTGCGCGGGGCGCCCGCGTCCGACGGCCGTCCCGTGACCGTGCCGCACACCGTCTTCGTGCGGGCGCTGCAGGCGACGGACGTGGACGTGCTCGCGACCGACTTCGACCCCGCCGGCGGCGTGCTCGTCATCACCGACACGGCCTCGCCCGGCGACGCCGTGGGCGTGCGCGCGGAGGTCGTCGGGCAGCGGCTCGTGCGGATCAGCCTCACGGCGTCCGCTCGACGGGCCGGTGGACGTCGAGTACCGGGTGAGCAACGGCGTCGCGGAGGCGACCGGCGTCATCACCGTCATCGAGGTGCCCGAGCCCGCAGTGCGCCAGCCGCCCGTCGCGACCGACGACCGCGTGGCCGTGCGCGTCGGCGACGCGGTCGACATCCCCGTGCTCGCCAACGACGAGCAGCCCGACGGCGACCGGCTGCGCCTCGACCCCGTGCTCGTCGACCCGCTCCCCGAGGGCGCCGGCCTCCTCTTCGCGAGCGAGGACCGCCTGCGCTACCTCGCGCCCGACCGCACGGGCGACTACACGGCCGTCTACCGCGCGGTCGCGCCCGACGGCCAGTGGGCGACCGCGACCCTCACCGTCTCCGTGCGCGAGGCCGACGCCGCGACCAACGCCGCGCCCGTGCCGCGCCCGCTCACCGCGCGCGTGCTCGCGGGGGAGACCGTGCGGATCCCCGTGCCGCTCACCGGCATCGACCCCGACGGCGACTCCGTGCGGCTGCTCGGACAGGACACCGGGCCCGAGAAGGGCCAGGTCACGGAGGTGGGGCCGGACTGGATCGACTACCAGGCGGGCGACTACTCGACCGGCACCGACGCGTTCGCGTACGCCGTGGTCGACGGGCTGGGCGCCCGCGCCACCGGCACCGTCCGCGTGGGCATCAGCCCGCGCGTCGAGGGCGCGCGGAACCCGGTCGCCACCGCCGACACCGTGACCGTCCGCCCGGGCCGCGTCCTCCGCGTGCAGGTGCTCGCGAACGACACGGATCCCGACGGCGGCGCGCTCTCCCTGGTGTCGGTGCAGCTGCAGGAGGCGGGGCTCGTCGCGGGGCTCGACGGCGACACGGTCCGCGTCGTCGCCCCCGACGCCGCCGGCCGCTACGGCTTCGTCTACGGGGTGCGGAACGCGCGCGGCGGCACCGACGAGGCGTTCCTCACCGTGATCGTGGATCCCGCCGCGCCGCCCACGCGCCCCGTCGCCCGCGACACCGTGCTGCAGCTCTCCGACGTGCTCGACCGGTCGAGCGTCGACGTCGACGTCATGCGCAGCGTGTTCTCCGCGGAGGGCGACGTGTCGGCGCTCGTGCTGGGCGTCGGCGCGGAATACGAGGACGTGGCGGGCGTGACCGCCGACGGGCGCATCCGGGTGGAGGTCGGCGACGAGCGCCGCATCGTGCCGTTCACGGTGGCGCAGCCGGACGACCCGTCGATCTCCGCCACCGCGTTCATCTGGGTGCCCGGCTTCGAGGACACGCTGCCGCAGCTCCGCGTCGGCCAGTCCCGGCCCACCGTCGCGAGCGGCGAGCGGCTCGTGGTCGACCTCGCGGACCAGGTGGTCGCGGCCGGGGGCCGCGCGGTGCGCGTCGCCGACCCGAACTCCCTCTCGGCCACGCACGCGGACGGGCCGGTCGAGCTCGTGGACGAGGACACCATCGCGTACCGGAGCGAGCCCGGGTACTTCGGGCCGGCGGCGATCTCCTTCACGGTGACCGACGGATCCGGCGCCGGCGCCGACGGCGGGCGCACCGCCGCGCTCGTGCTGCCGATCACCGTGACGCCCACCGAGAACCAGCCGCCCGTCTTCACGGGCGCCGTCATCGACCTGGAGCCCGGCCAGTCGAAGGACGTCGACCTCGGCCGCCTCACCACGTACCCCTACCAGGACGACCGCGGCCAGCTGTCCTTCGCGCTCGAGGGCGCGGTCGCCGACGGGTTCCGCGCGTCGGTCGACGGCGGCACGCTGCGCATCTCGGCCGAGGAGGGCGTCGCCACGGGCGCCGCCGCGTCGTTCCCGGTGAGCGTCCGCGACGCGACGCAGACGGGCCGGGCGGGCCGCGTGGACCTCCGGGTCGTGCCGTCGACGCGCCCGCTCCCGCAGCCCGCGACGGACACCGGGTCGGTCACGCGCGGATCCACCACCGTCATCGACGTGCTCGCCAACGACCAGGCCGGGAACCCCTTCCCGGGCACCCCGCTGACGGTCGCCTCCATCCGCGGCGCCGACGGCGCGAGCCTCCCGGAGGGCGTCACCGTCACGCCCTCCGCCGACCGCGCGACGCTCACCGTCTCGGCGTCCGCGGACGCCGCGCCGGGCGACGTCCGCGTGCAGTACGAGGTGCGCGACGCCACCGGCGACCCGGGCCGGGCCGCGTTCGGCACGGTCGTCATCAGCGTGCAGGATCGCCCGGGGCCCGTGTCGGCGCTCCGCGCCTCGGGCTTCGCCGACCGCTCCCTCACGGTGGCGTTCGAGCCGGGTGCCTTCAACGGCTCGCCCATCACGGGGTACCAGGTCCGCGTCCTCCGCGGCGGGACCGCGACCGCGACGATCACCTGCCCCTCGACCACGTGCACGGTCCCGACGCCCGGCAACGGCCCGTCGGACGCCGTGGAGGTGGAGGTCCAGGCCGTGAACGGCGTCGGGGCGTCGGATCCCGTGTCGCTCGCCGGGCTCTGGTCGGACGTCCTCCCGGCGGCGCCCGCCGGGCTGACGACCGAGCCGCTCGTCGACGGGCTGCGCGTCTCCTGGCAGCCCGCCGCGGTGCCGTCCTCGTCGAGCCCCGTCACGCAGCACGTGGTGAGCGTGGGCGGCGTCACGCGCCAGGTCGCCGCCGATGCCACGAGCGTCGAGGTCCGCGATCCGTCCCTCGTCCCCGAGGTGCCGGTCGCGGTGTCCGTCGCGGCCCGCAACAGCGCGCAGGTGCAGGACGCGTCCGCGTGGCTCGCCGCCACCGCCACGGGCACGCCCCGCGCGGCGCCGACCGCCACCGGCACGCCGACCGCCACCCCCGACGCCGACGACGAGACGCGCGTCACGGTGTCGTGGCCCGCGTTCCAGGGCCCGGGCGTCGACGGGATCCGCTACCTCGTGGCCGCGTACGCACCGGGCTCCGCGCCCGGCTGCTCCGTCGCCACCGAGGGCGCGTCGCCGTGGTCGCCCGAGCACGGCCCCGCGGTCGACGTCGGCACCGCCACCAGCCACGTGTTCACGGGCCTCGCCCCCGACCAGCCGGTCGCGTTCGCCGTGCTGGCGGCCAACAGCCAGGGCTGCACGGTCGTCGAGGCCGGCCAGCTCACCCCGCGCACCGCGCCCTCCACGCCCGTCGTGAGCGTCTCCCTGCCGGACCGCGACCGGGGGAGCGAGGGCGTCTTCCGCGCCGTCCTCGCCGACGCGCGCTACCGCCCCGGGAACGCCCAGGCCTCCGCGCAGCTCCTGTACCGCGTCGACGGGCAGGGCGACGGCGTGCCGATCGGCGTCGGGCAGGCCCTCACGCTGCCGCGCACGGGCGTCGGCGCGAGCATCCAGGTGCGCGTCGTCGAGGACAGCGGCGACGGCCGGCCGCGCTCGAGCGGCTGGTCGGACCCGGTCGACGCCGGCACCGCCGTGGACGCCCGCGCGGGCGACGTGCAGTTCGCGACCGACGCGGCGGGCGGCACCACCGTCTCGTGGACGTCCACCCCGACCGCCGCGGGCCCCGGCGCACGGGTCGGCGCCGGCGGCGGCTACGCGCGCAGCGAGGTGCGCTGCGGCGGCCAGGGGGCGTGGACCGACGCGTCGTCCGGGGCCGCGGGCTCCTGCGCGATCCCCGCGACCGGCGAGCGGATCCTCGAGGTGCGCGTGACCGCGAACTCGGGCACCCTGTACACGTACGCCCACCGCGGATGACGGCCGGACCCGCGGCCCGCACGCCGGAGACGGCGGCCGCACCCGAGAGGCACGCCCCATGACGACGATGACCGCCGACGACGCCCGCGCGTTCCAGGACGACTTCGCGCGCC
Organism: Clavibacter sp. AC415; assembly: GCF_979252985.1. Lineage (NCBI taxonomy): Bacteria > Bacillati > Actinomycetota > Actinomycetes > Micrococcales > Microbacteriaceae > Clavibacter > Clavibacter sp. AC415. Next base: position 73,571 of record NZ_CEEDAR010000008.1, read on the forward strand.
TCGTGCGCAGCGTCGAGCAGGTGCTGCTCGGCAAGTCGCACGTGGTGCGGCTCGCGTTCTCGGCCATGGTCACGGGCGGGCACCTCCTCCTCGAGGACGTGCCGGGCACGGGCAAGACCTCGCTCGCGCGCGCGCCATGGCGCAGACCGTCGACGGCACCCACAGCCGGGTGCAGTTCACGCCCGACGTGCTGCCCGGCGACATCACGGGCGTCAGCGTCTACGACCAGCGCACCGGCGAGTTCGAGTTCCACCGCGGTCCGGTGTTCGCCAGCATCGTGCTGGCCGACGAGATCAACCGCGCGAGCCCGAAGACGCAGTCGGCGCTCCTCGAGGTCATGGAGGAGGGCCGCGTCACGGTCGACGGCGCACCTGTACGACGTGGGCGACCCTGTTCATGGTCATCGCCACGCAGAACCCCGTCGAGCAGGCGGGCACGTACGCGCTGCCGGAGGCGCAGCTCGACCGCTTCCTGCTGCGCACCTCCATCGGGTACCCCGACCACGAGTCGATGCTGCGGATCCTGCAGGGCTCGGCCGTGAGCGCCCACGACGTGACCCTCGAGCCCGTGGCCTCGGCGGCGGACGTGCGGCGGATGCAGGAGCGCGCGCAGACCGTGCACGTGGATCCCGCGGTCGCCGACTACGTCGTCCGCCTCGTCGACGCGACCCGCACCGCGCCGGAGGTGCGGCTCGGCGCGAGCGTGCGCGCGGCGCCCTCGCGCCGCCGCGCGCGTCGCGCACCTGGGCCGCCGCCGACGGCCGGCACTACGTGGTCCCGGACGACGTGAAGGCGCTCGCCGAGCCCGTGCTCGCGCATCGGCTGCTGCTGGATCCCGAGGCCGAGTTCGACGGGGTGACGCCCACCAGCGTGCTGTCGCAGATCCTCATCGAGACCGCGCCGCCGCGCGACCGGCACCCGGGGGCGCCGTCCGCGGGCGGCGCCGGCGCCGGCGCCGCGGGCGCGCGGCCGGTCGGATGAGCGCGGCCGGGTCGCCCCCGGCGTCCCCGCGCCCGCCGGCGGCCCCGTCCCCGCCGGTGTCCCCCTCCCGGCCGACGGCGCGCTCGTCGGCGGCGCGCCGGAGGCCGGCCGGCCGGCCGAGGAGGCGCCGCGCCGGTCCGTCGTGTCGCGCCTGGTCGCCGTCGTCACGCCGCTCGGGCGGGTCGTCGCGGTCGTCGCGGGCCGCCGCGGGCGCGGCCGGATACGCGCTGGGCTGGCGCGAGCTCGTCGCGGATCGCCTGGACCGCCGCGGCGCTCTGGGTGGTCGCGCTCCTGCACCTCGTCGGCTCCGCGGGCGTGGAGGTGTCGCTGCGCCTGCCCCGCGACCGCGTGGTCGCGGGCGAGCGCGCGCCCGCGACCGTCGCCGTGCGGAACCCGCTGCGCCGCCGGGCCGTGGGGCTCACCGTCGAGGTGCCGGTCGGATCCGGGCTCGCCGAGATCCACGTGCCCTCGCTCGCCCACGGGCACTCCCACGAGGACGTCTTCGTGGTCCCCACCTCGCGGCGCCGGCGTCATCGCGCTCGGCCCCGCCCGCATCGTCCGCGGCGACCCGATCGGGCTGGTGCGCCGCGAGTCGACGGAGGCGGCGGCGGCGACCCGGCTGCTGCGTGCACCCCCGCACCATCGCGATGCCGAGCACGAGCACGGGCTTCGTCCGCGACCTCGAGGGCCGCGCCACGCGCGACCTCACGGACAGCGACGTGTCGTTCCAGTACCTGCACAAGTACGTGCCGGGCGACGCGGTGCGCCACATCCACTGGCGCTCCACCGCGAAGACCGGCGTGCACATGGTGCGGCGGATCGAGGAGACGCGGCGGAGCCACATCATGGTGGCGCTCTCGCTGAACGCCGGCGACTACGGCGACGGAGGGCCGGCGGAGGAACGGGATCCGCGGGGGACGCCGCGCTGCCGGCGGGCGGCACCACCGTGGCCGCGGGCCGCGGGGCCGGGCAGGTCGCCGGATCCACCGCCGCCGCCGCCGATGCCGAGTTCGAGCTCGCCGCGGTGAGCGTCGTCGGGTCCCTGGGCGCGCGCGCCATCGTCGAGGCCCGCACCGTCTCGGTCGTCGCCAGCGCCGACCGCGCCGCCGGCCGGGTGCGCGCCCGCCGCCTGCCGACGCTGCCCGCGCTGCCGGGCCTCGCCCGCACGGCGGCCCGCTCGGCCGGTCCCGGATCCCGCACCACGCGCCTGCGCCGCCTCGCGACCGTCACGCGCGAGCGGCTCCTCGACGACCTGGCCGAGATCGGCGCGTCCGACCGCGCGGCCCCGCTCGGGGAGCTGGCGCGCGCCGCGGCCGACGAGGTGGCAGGGGGTCTCCGTCGTGTTCCTCGTCTGCGGCACCGGCGCCGCGCCCGCCGCGATCCGCTCGGCCGCCGTCGGCTTCCCTCCCGGGCGTGCAGGTCGTCGCGGTCGTGTGCGACCCCGAGGTCGAGCCGGGCCTCCGGCGGCTCGGCGCGCTGTCCGTCCTCACCATCGGCTACCTCGACGAGTCCTGCGCGTCGCCCTGCAGAAGGGCGCGACGTGAGCGCGTCCGGCGCGTCCGGTCGCGCCGACGGGCGGCCGGCGTCCGGTCGCCGCGCCCGCCGAGCCCCGCCGCGGGACCGCGCGCGTCCGCGGAGGCGGTGCCGGCGCAGGCCGAGCCCGCGCCCGCGTGCCGGCCGGCTCACGCGACCCGGGCCGCGCCCTCGTCCCCGTCCTCGCGATCGGCCTGCTCACCGCCCTCGCCGCGGCCGCCTTCTGGCCCGTGTACCGCGACGCGTCGTTCGTCCGGATGGCGGCCGTCACGCTGGCCGTCGGCGCGCTCATCGCCATCGCCGGCGCCCGGCTCCGCTGGGGCAGCGCCGTGGTCGCGGGCGCGGTCCTCGTCGCGTTCCTCGCGCTCGGGGTGCCGCTCGCGGTGCCGACGGGCGCGGCCGACGGCTGGCGGCCCACGCTCGCGGGCCTCGGCGAGCTCGTCGAGGGCGCGTCCCTCGGGATCGTGCGCCTGCTGACCATCGCGCTCCCCGTCGGCGACTACCAGGCCCTCCTCGTGCCGGCGTTCGCGCTCGTCCTGCTGGGATCGGTGGTCGGCGTCACCGTCGCGCTGCGCTCCCGTCGGCCCGAGCTCGCCGTGATCCCGTCCCTCGTGATCCTCGTCGCCGCGGCCGCCCTGGGCCCGGACCGCAGCCAGGGTCCCGACGCGCCCGACGCCTCGTGGCTCCTCGTGCCCGTGTCCCTGGCCTGGCTCGCTGACGGCGCTTCTGTGGATCGCGCGCTGCCGCTGGCGTCGCCGGCATCGCGCCGTCCGCCGTCTCGGCCGGCAGTCGGGCATCCCCCTGGAGTCCGCGGCCGACCGGCGCCGCTCCGGGGCGCGCACCGGGGTCGCGGCGGCCGCGGTCATCGCCGTCGCGCTCGTGGCGGGCGTGGCGGCGACCGCCGCCGCCCCGGCCCGACGTCAGCCCGCGCCGCCCTCCGCTCCACCGTCGAGCAGCCGTTCGACCCGCGGGAGCAGGTTCAGCCCGCTGTCGCTCCTTCCGCACGTACTGGAAGGCCCCGGCCGTCGACGACACCCTGTTCCGCGTCTCCGGCCTGCCCGCGGGCGGTCGCGGCGCGCGCCTCGCGGCGCTCGACACCTACGACGGCGTCGTCTACGGCGTGGGCGGCGCGCGCGGCAGCGTCGACGCGTCCCGCACCGGACAGGCCTCGGGGACGTTCGCGCGCGTGCCGTACCGGCTCGACCAGGCCGGCGTCGCCGGCGACGACGTCACGCTCGACGTCGTCATCGGCGCCTACCGCGGCGTCTGGCTGCCGGGTGCCGGGCGGCTCGAGCGCATCGGGTTCGCGGGGGACGACGGCGCACTCCTCGCCGACTCGTTCTACTACGACGACGCGACGGCGACCGGCGCGGTGATCGGCGGTCTCACGGCGGGCGACGCCTACGAGATCGAGGCGGTGGTCGCCTCCACGCCCCCGCTCGCGTCGCTGGCCGACGAGCGCCCGGGCGATGCGGTCGCGCCGCTGGCCCACGGGCGTGCCGGACGAGGTCCAGGCGCAGGTCCAGGCGTCGACCGCGGCGCCCGACGGCGCCACGTCGGGCGGCGCCGACGCGGCCGGCGGCACGTCGGCCTCGCCGGGTGCGCAGCTCGTCGCCGCGATCTCGGCCCTGCGCGCCGACGGGTACGTCAGCCACGGGGTGGGCGACGCGCCCTTCAGCAGGTCCGGCCACTCCGCCGAGCGCATCGCCGACCTCCTCACCACCCGCCCGATGCTGGGCGACGCCGAGCAGTACGCGGTCGCGGCGGCCCTGATGGCCGACGAGCTGCGCGGCTTCCCTGTGCGCGTCGTGATGGGGTTCGCCCCGGGCGAGGAGGCCGTGCGCGCCGCGGACGGCGGGCCGGTGGCCGTCACGGGCTCCGACGTCACGGCGTGGATCGAGGTCGACACGGCGTCCTCCGGCTGGGTCGCGGTGGATCCGAACCCGCCCGTCCGTGACGTCCCCGACGCCCTGCCCGACGAGCCGACCGAGGTGGCCCGCCCCCAGACCGTGCTGCCGCCGCCCGTGGAG
>NZ_CEEDAR010000009.1:0-46207 GCF_979252985.1 Clavibacter sp. AC415
ATGTCCTCCGGTCGCCGGTAGGTGAGGATCGCGATGACGAGGGACGCGGCGGGAGCGGCCTGCCGGTCGGCTGCGGGTGACGTGGCGGTCGGCGCGGAGTCGGGGACGGCGCGCCAGCCTCCGGACAGGCGCAGCCCGTCGCGGATCCCGCGCACGGCTGCGCACACGGGTGCGATGGGATGGGCGAACTGCCGTCGACCGCCCTGCAGCAGCACCTCGTACGCGATCACGGGTGAGGAGCCGCCACCGACGCAGGTCCCGGGCGTCGAGGTGACGGGCCCCGTAGAGGAGCCGGTTGCGGATGTTGTGGTAGTAGTACGTCCCGGACTTCGCCTGCCCGGCGCTCTCGTGGCCGATGCTCTGCGTCCCGCCCTCCGCGTGCACGGCCACGGCCTCCTCCACCACCCGCAGCCGGCCACCGGCCTCGACGACCCTGCGGGAGAGGTCCACGTCCTCCCCAGTAGAGGAAGTAGTCGTCGGAGAACCCGCCGACCCGCGTCCACAGCTCGTCGGTCACGAGGAGGCACGCGCCCGTGAGCCACGGCTCCACGGGCTGGCCGGGGTGCTGCGTGCGCCGCGCGGCCGACCTGATGCGGCCGTCGGCGAGGTAGAGGTCCGACCCCCGGAACCAGGTGCTGCCGTCGGGCCGGAGGATCAGCGGGGCCGCGAGCGTGAGCGGCTCGTCGGCCACGACGTCGCGCAGCACAGCCAACTGGTCGGGCTCGATGGTGGCGTCGGGGTTCAGCAGGAGGAACTCCCGTGCGCCGTGCCCGCGCGCCGCCGCCACCCCGATGTTCATGCCCGTGCCGAAGCCCGTGTTCCCGTCCGGGTAGATGCCGTGCACGCGCGTCGACGGGTTCGCGGCGAGATCGCGCACGCGCTCCCGTTCCGCGTCGTCGGTGCGGTTGTCGACGATCACGAGGATCGCGTCCTCGAGGCGCTCCACGAGCGGCAGGACGTTCTCCCGGATGAGGTCGGCGGAACCGTAGTTGACGACCACGACGGCGAGGAGGGCGGGGCGGGCATGGGGTCCCAATCGGTCGGGCGCGTGCGGCGGGATCGCGTGCGGCGGGGTCGCCTGCGGGCAGGGGCGAGTGGTGGCATAGTCTATTTCCTCGACCGCTGACCCCGGGGTCGTGCCCGACGACCCGCCGCCGGTCGTCCCGCCCAGGAGCGCCATGACCGTCCCCTCCCGCCCGCCCGGCCGCGACCTCGTCGTGCTCCAGTCCTCGCAGGCGCCGCGACCGACGACGAATCCCTACATCGTGATGCTCGGACGCTCCCTCGCCGCGACCCCCGGGGTCCGCCCGCTGCACTTCAGCTGGCGCACGGCGCTCCTCGGCCGCTACGACGTGTTCCACGTGCACTGGCCCGAGATCCTCGTCGACGGTCGGAGCCCGCTGAAGAAGGCGGTGCGCCAGGTCCTCACGGTCGCGTTCCTCGCCAAGCTCGCGATCCGCCGCATCCCGATCGTCCGCACGGTGCACAACCTCGAGCGGCCGCAGGGGATCAGCCGCCGCGAGTCGGTCCTGCTGGCGCTCATGGAGCGGATGACGACGCTGCGCGTGCGCGTGAACCCGGTCACGGACATCCCCGCCGACCAGCCGCACGCGACGGTCCTGCACGGGCACTACCGCGACTGGTTCCGCGACGAGGCGCGCGCGGACCAGGTGCCGGGACGGCTCGGCTACGTGGGCCTCGTCCGCCGCTACAAGGGCGTCGAGCAGCTGGTCGCGTCCTTCCGCGGCGCGGGCGACGCGGGGGCCGACCTGTCGCTGCGCATCGGCGGCAAGCCCTCCACGGAGGAGCTGGCGGACACGGTCCGGGCGCTCGCCGCCGGCGACGACCGGATCCGCCTCGACCTCCACTTCCTGAGCGATGCCGAGCTGGTGGAGATCGTCACCTCGTCCGAGCTCGTCGTCCTGCCGTACCGCTTCATGCACAACTCCGGCGGCGCGCTCGCGGCCCTCTCGCTCGACCGGCCGGTGCTCGTGCCCGACAACGCGGTCAACCGGGCGCTCGCGCAGGAGGCCGGCCCGGGCTGGATCCACCTGTTCGACGGCGACCTGACCCCGGAGGAGCTGCTGCGGGCGACCGAGGCCGTCCGCACGGGCGCGCGCGCATCATCGCCCGAGCTCTCGGGCCGCGACTGGGACCGCGCAGGCACCGCGCACGTCTCCGCGTACCGCCGGGCGCTCCGAATCCGGCGCGGCCTCGAGCGGGGCTGAGCGGTCCGCGCCACCCGTTCTGGGGATTGCCGGCCGCACGCCGCTGGATAGGCTCGTGACCGGCTCCTGTCCTCCGGACCACCCACCCGAACAACGGGGCTCGGTCGTCACCCGCGTCCGCACCCACTCCCCGTTCTTCTCCGCGACCCGACGACGGAGCTCTCATTTCCATGCATGCACTCGTGCTGTGGGCGGACGACGCCTCACCCAACCTGGGCGTCCGCGCCCTCGGCCACGGAACCGCGGCGATCATCCGCCGGATCGACCCCGATGCCGACATCACCTTCCAGAACTACGGCTTCCGCGACCCACGGCTGCCGTTCGGCCGCGTCCGGTCGCTCGTCAAGGAGCGCCTCACGGGCAAGCGCGGCATGCAGGAGTGGCTCGGGTCGTTCGACCTCGTCGTCGACACCCGCTCCGGTGACAGCTTCACGGACATCTACGGGATGCACCGCCTCGCGGTCATGTCCACCGTGTCCGAGTTCGCGACGCAGGCCGGTGTGCCCGTCGTGCTGGGCCCGCAGACCATCGGCCCGTTCGACACGCGCCGGGGACGAGCGATCGCGAAGCACTCGCTGCGCCGGTCGCGCCTCATCATGGCGCGGGACACGGTCAGCGCCCATCACGCGACCGAGCTCGGGCACGCGCCCGACGTCGTCACGACCGACGTCGTGTTCGCACTCCCGGTCCCCGAGGTCGTGCGGACGCGCGATGTCGTGCTGAACGTCTCGGGCCTCCTCTGGAACGAGAACCCGCACGTCGACCACCGCGCGTACCGCCGGACGCTGGCCGACCTGCATGCGCGGCTCGTGGCCGAAGGCCGCGCCGTGACGCTGCTCGCGCACGTGCTCGAGTCCTCGAACCCCGACAACGACGTGCCCGCGATGCGCGAGTTCGCCCGCACGGTGGCGCCCGACGCCGAGATCGTGATCCCCGTCCAGCTCGAGGACGTGCGCCGCACGGTCGCCTCGGCGAACGTGGTCATCGGGTCCCGCATGCACGCATGCCTCAACGCGCTCTCGGTCGGCACACCGGCCGTGCCGCTCGCCTACAGCCGCAAGTTCGAGCCGCTCCTCGCGGACCTCGGCTGGGCCCACACGGTGGACCTGCGGACGGCGACCGACCCGGCGGCGGACGTCGCCCGCGAGCTCGCGGTCCCGGGACTCGCCGAAGAGGTGCGCGCCGTCGTCGAGCGCGCCCACGGCGGCTTGCGGGTCACCGAGGATGCACTGAGGGCGCTGTGAGCACCACGCTGGACCGCCGGATCGCGGCCGTCGTGGACGGCGGCAACTGCTCCGGATGCGGCATGTGCGCGCTCCTCGACACGGGCATGCGAATGGAGACGGCTGAGGGCTTCTCCCGACCCGTGCGCCGCGGGCCCGCAGACGCCGTTCCGGATGCCGTGCGCCACTTCGACCAGGCCTGCCCGGGACGACGCGTCGCGGCCCAGGAGCCCCAGGGCGCCACGCGGCATCCGCTGATGGGCCCCGTCGTGCAGGCCTTCGAGGCCTGGGCGGTCGATCCGGCGATCCGCGAGCGCGGTTCCAGCGGCGGGACCCTGACGGCGCTGTCCGCATGGCTCGCCGAGACCGGCGAGGCCTCGGCGGTCGTCGGCGCGTCCGCCGACCCCGTCTCCCCGCGCCGCACGGTGAGCGTCCGCATCACCACCCGGGAGGAGGCGCTCGCGTCCGCCGGCTCCCGGTACGCGCCCGTCTCGGCGGCCGCCGACGCCTCTGCCCGTGATGCGTCCGCCGCGATCGTGGGCAAGCCCTGCGAGGTCAGCGCCCTCCGCGCGCTGCAGGCCTCCGAAGGCCGCGCGGATGGTCCGCTCCTCCTCTCCTTCTTCTGCGCCGGGACCCCCAGCCAGCAGGCGACCGACGATCTCGTCGCCGAGCTGGGGATCGCGCACGACGAGCCCGTCGCCGACCTCTGGTACCGCGGTCGCGGGTGGCCCGGCCGCTTCACGGCGGTCCGCCCGGACGGATCCTCCGTGAGCGCCAGCTACGACGACTCCTGGGGCGCGAACCTGGGCCCGTCCGTGCAGTGGCGCTGCAAGATCTGCCCGGACGGCATCGGCGAGAGCTCGGACGTGACGGCGGGCGACTTCTGGCGGACCGACGCCCGCGGCTATCCGGACTTCACGGAGGGCGCCGGCGTCAGCGCGCTCATCGCCCGTACCCGTCGCGGCCAGGACCTCATCGTGCGCGCCGTCGCCGCCGGTGTCATCGAGGCGGTCCCGATCGACATCGACGACGTCTCCGCGATCCAGCCGCTCCAGCGCCAGCGCCGCCAGACCCTCCTCGGCCGTCTGGTGGGCGCCCGAGCCGCGGGAGCTCCGGTACCGCGGTACACGGGCTTCGGGCTGCTGGCCCTCGCCGCAGGTCGTGCGCGCGACACGTACCGCACCGCCAAGGGCACGTACCGGCGCGTCCGGGCTCGGCGGGCCTCGTGACCCGGACGGCGGCGGCGTCGCCGACCGGGGGGCTCGGTGCGCGCGCAGCCCGAGGTGCCGTGATCACCATCGGGGCGCAGCTCGTGCGCATCCTCATCCAGGTCGTCTCGGTGGTGGTGCTCGCGCGCCTGCTGACGCCGACCGACTACGGCCTGCTCGCGATGGTCCTCGCGATCATCGGGGTCGGCGAGATCTTCCGCGACTTCGGTCTCAGCTCGGCCGCCATCCAGGCCCGTGAGCTCAGCCGCGGTCAGCGCGACAACCTGTGGTGGATCAACAGCGGCATCGGTGTCGTGCTCGCCGTGCTCGTCTTCGGCGCCGCCTGGCCGCTCGCGGCGGTCTTCGGCCATGACGAGCTCATCCCGATCGCCCACGCCCTGAGCATCACCTTCGTCATCAACGGCCTCGCCACGCAGTACCGGGCCGACCTCACCCGCAACCTCCGCTTCGTGGCGCTCGCCGCCGCCGACGTCGCCGCGCCCGCGATCGCCCTCGTCGTCGCCGTCGTGGGCGCGCTCCTCGGGCGGGCTGCACTGGGCGCTGGTGGCCCAGCAGATCCTGCAGACGCTCGTCCTGCTCGTCCTCGCCGCGGTCCTCGCCGGCTGGATCCCCCGACTTCCCCGGCGCGACGTGCCCATGCGCGACCTCCTCCGCTTCGGGTGGAACATGGTCGCGAGTCAGATGGTCGGCTACGTCAGCAACAACGTCGACACCTTCCTGGTGGGGGTCCGATTCGGCGCGGGATCCCTCGGCATCTACAACCGCGCGTTCCAGCTCCTGATGACCCCGCTCAATCAGATCAGGAGCCCGCTCACCACCGTCGCGCTCCCCGTCCTGTCACGTCTGGCCACCGACGAACGGCGCTTCGCCGACTTCGTGGCGCGCGGGCAGCTCGCCCTCGGCTACACGCTGGTAGCTGGCCTCGGCCTCGTCGCCAGCGCCGCCGTGCCCCTCACCGACGTCTTCCTCGGCGAGCGGTGGGAGAGCGTCGCCCCCATCCTGCGGCTGCTCGCCGTCGCCGGCATGTTCCAGACCCTCGCCTTCGTCGGCTACTGGGTCTACGTGTCCCGGGGCCTCACCGGAGACCTGTTCCGCTACTCGCTGGTCAGCGCGACCATCAAGATCGCCTGCATCCTCGTGGGCTCCACCGGCGGGGTGCTCGGCATCGCCATCGGCTACGCCGTGGCCCCGGCTCTGTCCTGGCCGATCTCCATCTGGTGGCTGTCGCGCCGTGCGCCGATCCCCACTCGTCGCCTCTACGCCGGAGCCGGTCGGATCCTCGGGGTCGTCGGCATCTCCGGAGTGGCGACGGGCGCGGTCCTGCAACTCGCGCCCACCGGCTCCTCCGTGCTGGATCTCCTCGTCGCGGTCGGCGCGACCGTGGCGCTGGACCTCCTGGCGGTAGCCCTGGTGCCCGCGGTCCGTCGGGACGTGCAGGGCATCATCGGCCTCATCCGGATGATCCCGCAGGCACGCGCAACCCGCACGCCTCGCTCGGACGGCAAGACCGAGCGGGCGAGCGACGTCGGGCTGCCTCCGGCCGTGGACGTGGATTCGGCGTCCCCCTCCGCGGCCCCCGCGGAGTCCCCGCGGTCCCTCTAGCGACGAGGGTCCACCGGACCGACCCGCACCCCCTCCTAACCCACCACCGCCCCCACCGCCGACGCCCCCGCGGCGACCGGCACGACTGCCTCGCGCCCCGCGTGCGTCACCTGCACGTCGCCCGCGAAGGCCGTGACGGAGATGCGCCCGGCGGCGTCCGTGCGGAGGGTCGTCGGCGCGAGGCGCCACTCCTCGCGGATCAGCCGGCGCAGCGCCTCGTAGGACGGCTTCGGCGTGCCATCGGCCCGGACGAGACCGCCGGGGGCGTTCAGCCACATGCCGTCGTCGGTGAGCCCCCAGTAGGTGATGGCCGCCACGGCCGGGTGCCCGACGAGCGAGCGGTAGTGCCGCTCGATCTCGTCCGCCTGGCGCTCCTCGCCCGCCGGGGTCGACGGCCAGCTGCGCACCCGGAAGTCGTTGAGGTCGGTGATCTCGGGGGCATCGGGTCGCCGGAGAGCAGCGTGGTCTCGGTCATGTGGATGGGCAGCCCGAACCGCGCGAACCGGTCGACGATGCCCAGCACCTGCTCCTCGCCGCGGTAGCCCTGGTGGCATGTGGGTCTGCAGCCCGATGGCATCGACGGGGATGCCGGCGCCGAGGACCTCCTCGATGAGCTCCTCGTAGGCGGGGGAGAGGTCGAAGTCGTTGAGGACCAGGGTCGCCGCCGGGTCCGCCGCCCGGGCCTCCTCGAACGCGAGCCGCACCATGGCGAGGCGCCCGCGGGCCGCCGCGAGCCGGGTGATCCCGTTGTCCTCGCGGTCGAACACGGGCATGATGACGGCCTCGTTGATGGCGTCCCACGTGCCGACGAGGCCGGCGAAGTCGCGGACGTCGCGCCGGATCCGCTCCCGCTGCACCTGCTCGACCTCCTCGAGCGGCAGGTCGAGCAGCCACGGCGCGGTCACCGTGTGCCACACCAGCGGGTGCCCCTTCACGTCCACGCCGCGCTCGCGGAGCCAGCGGGCCGTGGCGCGGAGCCGCTCGGTGTCGGGGCGTCCGCGGACCGGCTCGAAGCGGCGCCAGTAGAAGGGGAGCGTGGCCGTGTCGAAGACCGCCAGCCACTGCTCGGCGAGGCGCTCCAGGCCCTCGAGCCGGGCGCCGCCGAAGGTCTCGACGCCGGCCCGCTCCGCGTCCGTCTCGCCGTTCGCGAGCGGGATGAGGTCGAAGCCGATGTTCCCGAACGCGAAGTCCTGCCGTGCCTGCTCCACCTGCACGTCCACGTGGGCGAGCGGCTGCCCGGAGGCGTCGCGGAGGGTGATGACGGCGTCGGCGCGGCGGGCATCGGGGATGGCGGCGGCTCGGCGGCCGGAAGGCGCGGACGCGGATGCGGCGGGCGTGGCGGTCATGGGTCCCCTCGAGTTGCGGGCGCCACGGCCGCCCGTCGCCTGTCCTGCTCGTCCGGTCAGGCGGACGGGCGGGCGGACGACGCGGGCGACGGACGGGCGCGTCGGTGCGGTCGTCCGGAACCTACGCGGGGGCCGCTCGGGGCGTCCACCGCGCCGCGGATACCCGAAAGCTTTCCCCTCGCGCCGGCCGGGGGAGGGGGCTCCCGCGGCGTAGCGTGCACGACATGATCCCCGGCGCCGCGTCCCTGTCCGTCCTCTACCTCGGCGGCACCGGCACCATCAGCGCCGCCTGCGTCCGCGCCTCGGTCGCCGCCGGCATGGACGTCACCGTCGTCAACCGCGGCGCCGACGCGAAGGGTCGCGGCGTCCCGGCGGGCGTGACGACCCTCGTCGCCGACGTCCAGGATCCCGCCGCGCTCGCCGCCGCCCTCGGCGACCGCACGTTCGACGCCGTCGTCGACTTCCTCTCCTTCGACGCCGCCGGCGCCGACCGCCGGGTGGCGTCGTTCGCCGGTCGCACGCGTCAGTTCGTCGCCATCAGCTCCGCGTCGATCTACCGGAAGCCCGCTCTCCAGACCCCCATCACCGAGTCGACGCTCCGGGAGAACCCGTTCCTCGCCTACGCCCGCGACAAGATCGCCATGGAGGACGCCTTCCTCCGCCATCACGCCGACAGCGGCTTCCCCGTCGTGATCGTGCGCCCGTCGCACACGTACGACGAGGCGAGCCCGCCGCTCGCCGGCGACTGGACGGTCGTGGACCGCATCGCGCGCGGCGAGGAGGTCGTGGTGCCGGGCGACGGCACCTCGCTCTGGACCCTGACGCACGCCGACGACTTCGCGGTCGGCCTCGTCGGCATCCTCGGCGACGAGCGGGCCGTGGGCGAGGCGCTGCACATCACGAGTGACGACGTCCTCACGTGGGACCGGATCCACCGCCTCGTCGCCGACGCCCTCGGCGTGGAGGCGCGCCTCGTGCACGTGCCCGCCGAGCAGTTCCCCGTCGTGGAGCCCGACTGGGGCTGGTCGGAGCTGGTGCTCGGCGACCTCTCCCACAGCGCGGTGTTCGACACGACCAGGATCCGGCGGCTCGTCCCGGCCTTCCAGCCGCGGATCCCGTTCCACCTGGCCGTCCGCGGCATCGTCGCGTGGCGCGCCGCCCATCCGGAGCTCACCCGCCCGGACGCCGACACGGACCGCCGCATCTCCCGGCTCGTGGCCGCGAAGCACGCGGCCGACGCGGCCTACCGGGAGGCGGCGGAGCGCTAGCGGCCGGCGACCGCAGGCCGAGCGGTGCGCCCCGCCCATCCGGCGCGCGTCCGGGCGATCAGCGTCACGACCACGACGGCGGCGGCCGCGACCAGCGCGGCGATGGCCGCGGGCGTCGAGAGCAGCTCGCCGCTGAGCCGCCCGACGGCGACCCAGGAGAGCCCCCAGGCGATCGCCGCGGTCGGCGCGAGGCGTCCGCCGTCGCGGAGCGCGAGCAGCACGCCCACCGCCCCGGCGACGAGGAGGAGCACGACGGCCCACGCGTCGCGGCCGGTCGTCCCCGGCTGGAAGCCGGAGGCGGTGAGGATCGAGGTGATGTTCGCGATGGTCGCGACGCTCACCCAGCCGAGGTAGAGGCCCATGGTGCCGTCGAGCACGATGCCCTCGACGAGGGTCCGCGGCCGCGAGGCGAGGAGGGCGCGGAAGGTCCAGATCAGCGTCACGAGCAGCGCCACGATGACGACGCCGCTCAGCACGAGGAGGCCGGCCTGGGCGCTGAGGATCCACGCGGCGTTGAGCACGAGGGTGACGGCGACCGGGTAGCCGACTCGGCGCTGGCGCTCGTCGGCGCGCTGGGCGGGGAGCGCCTGCCAGACCGTGTACGCGACGAGGCCGAGGTAGATGACGCTCCAGATGGAGAAGGCCGGCCCGGCCGGCGCGACGGGCGTGTAGCTCGCGCTGAGCGCACCGCTCGAGGCGTTCTGGATGCTCTCGTCGCTGAACGCGCCGGAGCCGAACGCGGAGCCGACGACGGCGAACACCATGCTCGAGATGACGACGATCTGGCGGACGATGTCCTTCACGGTGCCCATGCGGCCTGCTCCTCTACGATGGGAATGTCAGCAGGCGGATAGTAAGCCTGCTGATGATCACAGTAGCAGGGAGATGAGCTGATGGCAGGAGAGGTGTCCGCGGAGGACCAGCTCGCCAGCTGGCCCACGGGGCGACTGCTGTCCACGGCCGCGCGGGCCGTCGAGCACGCGTGGGCCGAGGCGCTCGCGACCCTGGGGGTCACGCACGCGGGGCTCATCGCGCTCCACCTCCTCCGCGACGGGCCGCTCAGCCAGATCCAGCTCGCCCGCTCCGCCCACGTCGAGACGCAGACCATGTCCCGCACGCTCGAGCGCCTGGAGCGCGAGGGCCTGGTGTCCCGCGCGCCGGATCCCGACGACCGCCGCCGGCACGTCGTCGCCCGCACGGAGGCCGGCGCGGAGGCCTGGTCGCGCGCGCAGGACCTCGAGCGCGACGTGCTCCCCGAGCTCACCCGCTCCGAGGAGATGCGTCGCGGCCTCATCGAAGTGATCCGCGCGGCCGGCCGGCCCGCGCCCGCCGCCCCGGGAGCGGTCCCGCCCGCGCCCGCCGCCGCCCGGCCCGGACGATGACCCGCCCCACGGACCCGGTCTCCGCCGCCGCCCCGGACCTGCCCGGACGCGCGGTCATCCGCCAGCGGTGGAGCGACCTGGCCTTCGTGCACTGGCGCGTGGATCCCGCGCTCGTCGCCCCGCTCCTCCCGCCCGGCACGCGCCCCGACGTGCACGACGGCTCCAGCTGGGTCGGCCTCATCCCGTTCGTGCTGTCCCGCAGCGCCTTCCCGCCGCTGCCGGCCGTGCCGTGGGCCGGCACCTTCGCCGAGCTCAACGTCCGCCTCTACAGCGTCGGCGACGACGGCCGTCGGGGGGTCGTGTTCCGGTCCCTCGAGGCGGCGAAGCTCCTCCCGGTCATCGGCGCCCGCGTGGGCCTCGGCCTGCCCTACATGTGGGCGTCGATGACGCACGAGGAGCACGACGGCGTCGTCACCTACACGTCGCGTCGGCGCACGGGCTCGCGCCCGTCGTCCCGCATCTCGGTGCGTCCCCTCGGCGAGGAGGTGGAGGGCGATCCGCTCGCCGACTTCCTCACGGCGCGGTGGGGCATGCACGTGGCCCGCGGCGGCGTCACGCGCTACTGGCCGAACACGCACGACGCGTGGACCCTGGAGCGCGCGGAGCTCGTCGACCTCGACGACGAGCTGGTGGCGTCCGCCGGACTCCCCGGGATCGTCGACCGCGCCCCGGACTCGGTGCTGTTCTCCCGCGGCGTGCGCACGGAGTTCGCCGGGCCGATGCGTCCCCGCGCCGACGCCTGACCCCCGGCACCGCACGGACGCCTGACGTCTCGCACGGTCCGACGCGCCGCGACGCGCCGCGACACGCCGGGCAGCGGCCGCCGTCCGCCTCAGCGGTCCTCGCGCGGCGTGCGCGTCGACCGGGCCTTCCCGCCCGCGAGCTCGTCGATGGTGATCGCCGCGCTGACGAGCGCGAGGTGGCTGAGGCCCTGCGGCAGGTTGCCGAGGAAGGAGTCGTCCGCGGCGTCGATCATCTCGGAGTAGAGCCCCACGTCGTTGCCGAGGGCGACGAGCTCGTCCATCAGCTCGTGCGCCTCGTCCATCCGGCCGACGCAGGCGAGCGCCCCCGCCATCCAGAAGCCGCAGGCCGTGAAGGTGCCCTCCTCCTCGGGCATGCCGGAGTAGCGGTACAGCAGCGGTCCGCGGCCGAGCTCCGACCGCAGCGCGTCGAGCGTCCGCGACATGCGCTCGCCGCGGTCGAAGCCGGAGATGGAGTGCAGGAGGATGCTCGCGTCGAGCCGCTGGCTGCCCGGGTGCATGACGTAGGCGCCGCGGCCCTCGTCCCAGCACTCCTCCTCGACCCAGGTGCGGATGCGCTCGCGCTCGGCCCGCCACCGGTCGGGCACGCCGGGGATCTGGCCGACCTCCGCGAGCTCGACCGCGCAGTCGAGCGCCTGCCAGCAGCCGAGCTTGGAGGTGGTGTAGTGCTGCTCGTCCTCGAGCTCCCACATGCCGGCGTCGCGACGCTGCCACATGTCGCAGGCGCGGTCGGCGAAGGTGGCGAGGAGCCGGCCCGTGTCCGCGTCGAGCACGTTGCCGTCGCGGACGTAGGTGCGCACCACGTCGAAGAGGTCGCCGTACACGCCGAGCTGCAGCTGGGCCTGCGCGTCGTTCCCGTCGACCACGGGGCCGACGCCCCGCCAGCCCGGCACCTCCGGCTCGGTGCTGCCCTCGGGCACGCCGCCCTGCAGGGAGTAGAAGACGTGCAGGTCCGGTCCGTTGTCGCGGATCGTGCGGAGCATCCACGACACGGCGGCGTGGGTCTCCTCGCGGAGGCCGAACTTGACGAGCGCGTTCACGGTGTACGCGAGGTCCCGCACCCAGGCGAAGCGGTAGTCCCAGTTCTTGCCGCCGCCCATGCGCTCGGGGAGCGAGGTCGTCGCGGCCGCGGCGATGGATCCGGTGGGCGCGTGCACGAGCAGCTTGAGCGCGAGGGCGCTGCGCTGCACGGCGTCGGCCCACTCGCCGTCGTACCGGAACTCGGCGCTCCAGTTCTCCCAGTTGCGGATGGTGCGGTCGATGCCCTGGTCGACGATCTCGGGGTTCGGGATCCGCACGGGCTCGCGCTCGGTCCCCACCATCGTGATCATGTGGCGCGACCCCTTGCCCGTGGTGAAGGCCCCGGACAGGGACTGCGTGCCCGGCTCCGCGGGCCCGTGCTCGAAGCCGACGATCGCCAGCGTGACGCCGTCCACGCGGATCACGGGCCCGTTGTGGGTCGACTGCACCCACGGCGACGACGTGCCGAGCGCGGTGCCGGGCGCGACCAGCCAGCTCATCGCGACCGAGCCGCTCAGCCCCTCCACGCGTCGGCCCAGCTCGGACCACGGCAGGCGCCCGGCGACGCCGGTGATGAGCGCGTCCGTGATCCGCACGCTCCCGGACGCCGTGGTGAAGGTGGTCGTGAGCACGTTGGTCCCGGGGACGTAGGCCCGGGCGACCTCGAAGTCCTCGTCGGGACGCAGCGTGAAGCGCCCGCCGTGCGGCGCGTCGATGATCGCGGCGAACGCGGGCGGCGTGTGCAGGTCGGGCAGCGGGAGCCAGTCGATGTCGCCGTCCTCGGCGATGAGCGCGACCGTGCGCCCGTCCCCGATGGCGGCGTAGCTGCGGAGCGCGATGTAGCCGTCGATCCGCTCGGGGACGGGGCGGGATGCGGGCGTGGCCATGGGACTCCTGTCGACGCCGGCAGGCGGGGCGCCGACCCCTCCAGTATCCCCGGACCCCCTGCGCCCGGCCTGCTCAGGGGAGCCCCTAGGACATGACGGCTCGCCGTGCTCCCGGGCCGGCCGCGGCGGATCGGACCCCGCGCAAACCGTTTTCCATCACGTTCCGAATACGGCTGATGGGCCCGGAGCCAACCCGAACGGTTCCGGTCACCGCCCGTGGGACAGCGCCGTCCGCACGGGCCACCTCCTCTCTCCCCGTCCTCGCCACGGGTGCAGGCTGGGCGCATGACCCGACTCGAGGCCGTCCGCGGCGACATCACCCGGCAGGACGTGGACGCGATCGTCGACGCGGCCAACTCGTCTCCTCGGCGGCGGGGGAGTGGACGGCGCGATCCACCGGGCGGCCGGCCCGGAGCTGTTGGCGGCGTGCCGCCGCATCCGCGCCGACGACCTCCCCGACGGGCTGCCCGCGGGCGACGCCGTCGCGACCCCGGGCTTCCGGCTGCCCGCCCGGCACGTGATCCACACGGTCGGCCCGGTGTGGTCCGCGACCGACGACCGCACCGCCGTGCTCGCGAGCGCGTACGGCCGCTCCATCGAGGTGGCGGCCGGCCTCGGGATCCGGAGCGTCGCCTTCCCCGCGGTCTCGGCCGGCGTCTACGGCTGGCCGGTGGACGACGCCGCGCGCGTGGCGGTCGCCGCGGTGCGCGGGGCGCTCGCCGAGGGGCGGGGCCGCGGCCTCGAGCTCGTGCGCTTCGTGCTCTTCTCGGGCGAGGTGCTGGCCGCCTTCGAGGCGGCGCTCGCGGCGGACGACTGATCCACCGGGTCTGCCGATGACGGGAGGATGCCCGGCCCAGGGCACGCGTCGGTGGCGGGAAGCAGGACGCCGGCCCTGCCGTCGAGGACGGGGACCGGCGTGATGTGCCTGGACGCGGCGTCGATCCGCGGACCTTTCGATTTTCAGTCGAACGCTCTACCAACTGAGCTACCCAGGCGAGCGGGCGACTCCGAGAAGACGCCCACATCGGACAGAAGCCCTCTCGTGTGAGAGGGCTTCACATCCGTGGCGACCCTGACGGGACTTGAACCCGCGACCTCCGCCGTGACAGGGCGGCACGCTAACCAGCTGCGCTACAGGGCCTTGCATGTCGATCTCTGCTGTGGTGACCCCAACGGGATTCGAACCCGTGTTAGCGCCGTGAAAGGGCGCCGTCCTAGGCCGCTAAACGATGGGGCCGCTCGCCCTGGTCTCCCAGGTCTGCAGCAACCGACACGTCAGCATAACCGCACTCCGGGCGAGGACTCAAATCGGCGGGTCGGGCGACGGGGCGGTCCCCGCGGGCATGCGGATCGGACGGCGTGTCGCGCTCTCGACGGCCGCGGGATCGCCGACACGTCCCGCGCGGTGCCCGGGCGTCCCCGGCCCCCGGGGTTAGCCTTCGCTCGACCCTCCCGGGAGGGGATCCCCGCGCGGATCCCCGCATCGTGCGCGCTGTGCGCCGAGGATCCCCGTTGCTACTGTGAGAGCCGGTGATGGTGTGGCGGATGAGATCCGAGGCACCCCGCCGGCCCCGCGGGGAGGCGCAGCCGGCCAGCCGGGCGACACGATGATCGGGATCACCATGCAGACGGAACTCCATCGGAGCGAGCGCATCGCACGCGCGCCACGCACGCGCACGCGCCTGGGCCGGCGCCGCGGCCTGCAGGCCGTCGTCGCGGTGCTCGCCGTCCTCCTCACCGGGTCGATCGCCGCCCCCGCCCACGCCGAGACGTTCGCCTCCTGGGACGACGTCCAGAAGGCGCGCGGGGACGAGCAGGCGCAGAAGGACCTGGTCCAGCGCATCACGGACGAGATCGCCGCCCTCGAGCAGCAGGTCACCGACGCGCAGGCGCTCGTCACGAAGCGCGGCGAGGAGCACGACGCCGCGCAGCAGGCCGCCGACGACAAGTACGAGGACACCGTCCAGCTGCAGCGGAAGGTCGACGCGGCGGACGAGAAGGCCACGCGCTCGCAGGAGCAGGCGGCGGGGCTCGCGAAGCAGCTCATGCGCTCCGGCGGGCAGAACCTGTCCGGCACCCTCCTGCTCACCGAGGGCGACGGCACCGACGACCTCCTCGACAAGCTCGGCACGATGAGCAAGGTCGCCGCGAAGTCCGACCGGATCTACGTCATCGCCCTGCAGGACCGCAACGCCGCGAAGTCCCTCAGCGACCAGGCTCAGGTCGCGCTCACCGAGCTCGACGCCCTCAAGGCGGAGGCCGAGCGGCTCCTGGCGGAGGCCGCCGACGCGCAGGCGGCCCTCGAGACGGCGCTCGAGGAGCAGACCGTGCAGAAGGCCGACGCCGACGCGAAGCTCGCGGTGATGGCGGAGGACCGCGAGGCCACCGAGGACGACTACCAGGCGGGCGTCCGCAAGCGCCAGGCCGAGGCCGACGCGCTCGCCGCCAGCCAGGGCCGCGCGGGCGGCGACGTCTCGCCCGGCCAGATCAGCGCGTCCGGCTGGACCGCCCCGCTCCCCGGCGCCTACACGAGCGGCTACTACGGCCCGCGCTTCCACCCCATCCAGCACCGCATGATCTTCCACGCCGGCGAGGACCTCGTCCGCGGCGCCACGTGCGGCACCACCCAGTACGCGGTGCACTCCGGCACGGTCGTCTTCGCGGGATGGAACGGCGGCTACGGCAACTACATCCGCATCGACCACGGCGGCGGCGTCTCCTCCGCCTACGGGCACATCGCCAACGGCGGCACGCTGGTGCGGAACGGGCAGCAGGTCGTCGCGGGCCAGCCCATCGCGATCACCGGCACCACCGGCGGCTCGACCGGCTGCCACTCCCACTTCGAGATCCGCCTGAACGGGAACCCCACCGACCCGGTGGCGTTCATGCACGGCCAGGGCGTCTCCATCACCAGCACGCACTGACATGAGGAACGACATGACCCACCTCCGCCCGACCACGGTCGTCATCGCCACGCTCGCCGTGGGCGCGATCGCGGTCTCCAGCGGCGTCGCCGCCCAGACCGCGTTCGCCGCCACCGACTACCCCTCGTGGGCCGACGTGCAGGCGGCGAAGGCGGACGAGGCGCAGACGCAGACCGCCATCGAGCGCGTCACCGAGCTCGCGACGGGCCTCCAGGTGTCGGCCGACGAGGCGAACAAGGAGGCGATGATCGCGGGGGAGGCGTACGCGCAGGCCCAGGCGGCGCGCGACGCGCAGGCCGAGAAGCTCGAGCGCCTGCAGAAGAAGGCCGACGAGGCCCAGGCCGCGGCGCTCACCAGCCGGATGCGCGCCGGCCTCCTCGCCAGCCACCTCGCGCGCGCGGGCGGCCAGGACATCACCGCGAGCCTCCTCGCCTCCGACGGCGACGACGCCGAGGAGCTGCTGCGCTCGCTCGGCACCATGTCGAAGCTCTCCGAGAGCACGCAGACCGTGTACGCGCAGGCCCTCTCGGACCGCAACAGCGCGGCGTCGCTCAGCGACCAGGCGCAGATCGCGAAGGACGAGCTCGCCCGTCTCGCCGACGAGGCGGAGGAGTCGCTGGCGGCGGCGAACGGCGCGGCCGCGACGGCCGCGGCCGCGGTGGCGGAGCAGACGCGCAACAGCGACCAGCTCATCGCGCAGCTCGCGCTCCTCAAGGACTCCACGTCGGAGATCGAGGCCCAGTACGTCCAGAGCCTCACGCAGCCCGCCATCCCGGCAGCGGCGGCCCCGTCCCCGGGATCCGGCTCCACGGGGGGCGGTGCGTCGACCGGCGGCGGAGCCGCGTCGGGTGATGGATCCTCGTCGGGCGGCGGCGCCTCCGGCGGCGGCTCGAGCGCTCCCGCGCCGGCCCAGCCCGCGCCGCAGCAGCCGGCACCCCAGCCCGCACCCCAGCCCGCGCCGCCGCAGCCGTCGCGTCCGGCGCCTGCTCCCGCTCCGGCTCCTGCACCCGCCCCTGCTCCCGCTCCGTCCCGGCAACGCCGCGCAGGTCGCCATCGCGTTCGCGAAGGCCCAGCTCGGCGAGCCGTACGTGCTCGGCGGCGCCGGCCCGAACCAGTGGGACTGCTCGGGCCTCGTGATGATGGCGTACCGGGCGGCCGGCATCGACGTCGGCAGCCACTCGGTGAGCTCGCAGTACAACCGGATGCAGGCGCAGGGCCGCCTCGTGCCGTTCTCGCAGCGCCAGGCCGGCGACATCGTCTTCTGGAACAGCGGCGGCGGGTTCTACCACGACGCCATCTCGCTCGGCGGGGACACCATCATCGCGGCGCCGAAGCCCGGCGACGTGGTCAAGATCCAGGGGCTCTGGGGCGGTCGCGACCTCATGCCCTACGTGGGCCGCCCGGGCTGATCCCCGCCCGCGCCGCGTCCCCGGGCACGACGACGACGCCCGCCGCACCCGCATCTGCTGCGGGTGGGCGGGCGTCGTCGTGCGGGGTGCGGACGCGGGTCAGGCGTCCTCCTCCGGCTCGCCGGCGTGGCCGTCGTGGCCGCCCTCGGCCTGCAGCTTCTCGAAGCCGGCCTGCACGATGCGCTCGGCCTCGGCCGCGTCGCCCCAGCCCTCCGTCTTGACCCACTTGCCGGGCTCGAGGTCCTTGTAGCGCTCGAAGAAGTGCTCGATCTCGTTGCGGACCTGCTGCGGCACGTCCTCGATGTCCTGGATGTGGGCCCAGCGCGGGTCCTTCGCGGGCACGGTGATGACCTTCGAGTCGATGCCGGCCTCGTCGCTCATGTTGAACACGCCCACGGGGCGGACGGCGACGCCGACGCCGGGGAAGACCGGGTACTCGAGCAGCACGAGCGCGTCGACGGGGTCCCCGTCGAGGCCGAGGGTGTTCTCGAAGTAGCCGTAGTCGGTGGGGTAGACGAACGACGTGAAGAGCACGCGGTCGAGGTACACGCGGCCCGTCTCGTGGTCGACCTCGTACTTGTTGCGGGACCCCTTGGGGATTTCGACGACGACGTCGTAGCTGGCCATGCGTGTGCTCCTCGTGGTTCTGCCGTGGGCGGGATGCTGCCATAACGTTAGTGGATGCCCTCCGAGCGCCCCCGTCTCACGCCCGCCGTCGCGGACCTCCGGCGGGCGGTCCGGGAGGCCCTCGCCGAGCTGCCCGCGGCACCCGCCGGCCCCGTGCTCGTCGCGCTCTCGGGCGGCGCGGACTCCCTCGCCCTCGCGGCCGCGGCGGCCTTCGAGGGGCCGCGGGCGGGGGTCGCGGTCGGCGCCGTCGTGGTCGACCACGGGCTGCAGGAGGCCTCCGCGGCGGTGGCCGCGGACGCGGCCGAGGCGGCGCGCGCCCTGGGACTCGACCCCGTCGTCGTGACGCGCGTCCGCGTCGACCCGCGCGGCGCCGGCCCCGAGGCCTCCGCGCGCGCCGCCCGCTACGCGGCCTTCGACGACGGCGCTCCGCGGGACGGGATCCCGCGCCCTCCTCCTCGCGCACACGCTCGACGACCAGGCCGAGACCGTCCTGCTGGGGCTCGCCCGCGGATCCGGCGCCACGAGCCTGCACGGCATGCCCCGGTCGGCCCCCGCCCGCGAGGTCGACGCCCTCTACCTGCGGCCGCTGCTCGGGATCCGCGCGGCCACCACGCGCGCCGCCTGCGCCGACCAGGGCCTCGACCCGTGGCAGGACCCGCACAACGCCGACCCCGCGTACCGCCGCGTCCGCGTGCGCCACGACGTCCTGCCGGTCCTCGAGCGCGAGCTCGGCCCGGGCATCGCCGAGGCCCTCGCGCGCACGGCCGACCAGCTGCGCGAGGACGACGACGCGCTCGAGCTCTTCGCGGCCGAGATGGTCGAGGAGATCGCCGACCACGCCGAGGCCGGCATCTCGCTCGAGGTCGCCGCGCTCCGGGCCGCCCCGCCTGCGCTCCGGCACCGGCTGATCCGCCTCGCCGCCCGCGAGGAGTTCGCCGCGCACCTCTCCCGGACGCACGTGCTCGAGGTCGCGAGGCTCGTGACCGACTGGCACGGGCAGGGGCCGGTGGACCTGCCGGGCGTTAGGGTCGTACGCAAGGACGAGCTCATCGTCCTCAGCGCCAGGACGACGGAAGAGTGACATGAGATCCACCGACATCGCCGACGACCTGACCGAGGTCCTGCACACCGAGGAGCAGATCCACGGACGGATCGCCGAGATGTGCCGCGAGATCGAGCGCGACTACGCGGGGGAGGAGCTCCTCCTCGTCGGCGTGCTGAAGGGCGCGGTCATGGTCATGGCCGACCTCGCCCGCGAGCTCGCCCTGCCGGTGCACATGGACTGGATGGCCGTCAGCTCGTACGGGTCGGGCACGAAGTCGAGCGGCGTCGTCCGCATCCTCAAGGACCTCGACGCCGACCTCACGGGCCGCCGCGTGCTCATCGTCGAGGACATCATCGACTCCGGCCTCACGCTCTCCTGGCTCCTCGCGAACCTCCGCTCCCGCGGCGCCGCGAGCGTCGAGGTCTGCGCCCTCCTCCGCAAGCCCGAGGCCGTGAAGATCGCGGTCGACGTGCGCTACGTGGGCTTCGAGATCCCGAACGACTTCGTCATCGGCTACGGCCTCGACTTCGCCGAGCGGTACCGGAACCTGCGCGACGTGGCGATCCTCGCGCCGCACGTCTACAGCTGACGCGCCCCTCTCCTCTTATCCGGCTCCAGGGCGGCGCACGTTCGGCTGGCGGCGAACACCGCGGCCACGCCCAGACAGCCGCTTGTATCCTCGAGACATCTCGTCGCCGTACGGCGCGGCACGGGCAGAAAGGTGTCGGGCCCGCGCCCCTACGCTCATGAACTTCAAGAAACTCCTCCGCAGCCCGATCCTCATCGTCGTCCTCGCCATCGTCGTGGTGTCGGTGGGCTTCAGCCTCATCACCGGGTCCGGCTACAAGACCATCACCACGCAGCACGGCCTCGAGCTGATCCAGGACGGCAAGGTCGCCTCCGCCAAGATCATCGACGGCGAGCAGCGCGTGGACCTCACCCTCGCGAGCGCCGACGGCGACAACGGCACCATGGTGCAGTTCAACTACGTCGCGCAGCGCGGAACCGAGATCGTCGCCGCCATCACGGAGGCGAACCCCGCCGAGGGCTTCGACGACCAGGTGCCGCAGCCGAGCTGGCTGCTGTCGGCCTTCAGCATCCTGCTGCCGCTGCTGCTCATCGGCTTCTTCATCTGGATCATGTTCTCCGGCATGCAGGGCGGCGGGAACCGCGTCATGCAGTTCGGCAAGTCGAAGGCGAAGCTCGCCTCGAAGGACTCCCCGAAGGTCACGTTCGCGGACGTCGCCGGGTCGGACGAGGCCATCGAGGAGCTCGAGGAGATCAAGGACTTCCTCAAGGAGCCCGCCAAGTTCCAGGCCGTCGGCGCCCGCATCCCTAAGGGCGTGCTGCTCTACGGCCCTCCCGGCACCGGCAAGACCCTGCTCGCGCGCGCCGTCGCGGGCGAGGCCGGCGTTCCCTTCTACTCCATCTCCGGATCCGACTTCGTCGAGATGTTCGTGGGCGTGGGCGCGAGCCGCGTGCGCGACCTCTTCGAGCAGGCCAAGCAGAACGCGCCGGCCATCATCTTCGTCGACGAGATCGACGCGGTCGGCCGTCACCGCGGCGCCGGTGTCGGCGGCGGCAACGACGAGCGCGAGCAGACCCTCAACCAGCTGCTGGTGGAGATGGACGGCTTCGACGTCAAGACGAACGTCATCCTCATCGCGGCCACCAACCGGCCCGACGTGCTCGACCCGGCGCTGCTGCGCCCGGGCCGCTTCGACCGCCAGATCGGCGTCGACGCCCCCGACCTCCAGGGCCGCAAGCAGATCCTGGAGGTGCACGGGCGCGGCAAGCCGCTCGCCGCGGGCGTCGACCTCGAGGTCCTCGCGCGGAAGACCCCGGGCTTCACCGGCGCCGATCTCGCCAACGTCCTCAACGAGGCGGCGCTCCTCACGGCGCGCTCCGACGCGCAGCTCATCGACGACCGCGCCCTCGACGAGGCCGTCGACCGCGTCATGGCCGGCCCCCAGCGCCGCAGCCGCATCATGCGCGACCACGAGAAGCTCATCACCGCGTACCACGAGGGCGGTCACGCGCTCGCGGCGGCGGCCATGAACAACACGGACCCGGTGACGAAGGTCACGATCCTGCCCGGCGGACGCGCCCTCGGCTACACGATGGTGCTCCCGCTGGAGGACAAGTACTCGGTCACCCGCAACGAGCTCCTCGACCAGCTCACGTACGCCATGGGCGGCCGCGTCGCGGAGGAGATCGTGTTCCACGACCCCACCACCGGCGCCTCCAACGACATCGAGAAGGCCACGTCCACGGCCCGCCGCATGGTCACCGAGTACGGCATGAGCGCCAAGGTCGGCTCCGTCAAGCTCGGCTCCAGCTCCGGCGAGCCCTTCCTCGGCCGCGAGCTCGGCGGCGGACGCGACTACTCGGAGGACATGGCCCTCACGGTCGACGCAGAGGTGCGCGCGCTGCTCGACGGCGCCCACGACGAGGCGTGGCAGGTCATCAACGACAACCGCGACGTGCTCGACCACCTGGCCACCGAGCTCCTCGAGAAGGAGACGCTCGACCACGACCAGCTCGCCGCGATCTTCGCGGACGTGCGGAAGCTGCCGCCCCGTCCGCAGTGGCTGTCGAGCGACAAGCGCCCGCTGTCCGATCTCCCGCCCGTGCCCATGCCGCAGAAGGCGCCCATCGACCAGGGCGTCGTCGACGGCGCGGTCGACTCGGAGCCGCCGGCCGGCAAGCCGAAGCGCTCGCCCTTCCCGCGTCCCGCGACGGCCTGACCCGATGGGCGTCGACAGGGCGCGCATCGAGGCGGCCGTGTCCGAGCTGATCCTGGCCATCGGCGAGGACCCGGGCCGGGAGGGTCTCGCGACCACCCCGGCCCGGGTCGCCGAGGCCTATGGCGAGTTCTTCGCGGGCGTCGGCACGGATCCGCTCCGGCACCTCCGGGAGACCTTCCCGCTCCCGGAGACGGCCGCGGCACCGCAGCCCGTCATCGTCACGGGCATCGCGTTCCGCTCGATCTGCGAGCACCACCTGCTCCCGTTCACGGGCGTCGCGCACCTGGCGTACGTGCCGGGGGAGCGCATCGTCGGCCTCGGCCGCCTGCCGCGCGTCGTGGACGACCTCGCCTCCCGCCCCCAGATGCAGGAGCGGCTCGGCGAGCAGATCGCCGAGGCGCTGGAGCACGGCCTCGGCGCCCGCGGCGTCGCGGTGATCCTCGACGCGACCCACGGCTGCGTCACCGCCCGCGGCACGCGCCAGGCGGGGAGCACCACCATCACCATCGCCGCGCGCGGTTCGCTCGCCGAGGCCTCGGCGCGCGCCGAGGTGCTCGCGCTGCTGCCGGTCGCGGGCGGCCGGGACCGCCCGTGACCCGCGACCCGTCGTCGCGCGCGCTCGTGATGGGGATCCTCAACGCGACCCCCGACTCCTTCAGCGACGGCGGACGCCATCTCGCGCTCGACGACGCGCTCGCGCACGCCCGGCGGCTCGTGGCGGCCGGTGCCGACGTCGTCGACGCGGGCGGGGAGTCGACCCGGCCGGGAGCCGGCCGCGTCGACCCCGCCGAGGAGCTCGCCCGGGTCCTGCCCGTCGTCCGGGAGCTGGCCGCCGAGGGCGTCGCCGTGAGCGTCGACACCATGCGCGCCGCGACGGCCGAGGCGTGCGTCGCCGTCGGCGCGCGCATCGTCAACGACGTCTCCGGCGGGCTGGCCGACCCGCGCATGGCGGCGGTCGTCGCGGGCGCCGACGTCGACTACGTGGCCATGCACTGGCGGGGCCACAGCGACACGATGGCGGCACGGGCGTCGTACGCCGACACCGTCGGCGAGGTGCGCGAGGAGCTGCGCGTCCGCGTCGAGGCGCTGGTGGCGGCGGGTGTGGATCCCGCCCGCATCGTCCTCGATCCGGGTCTCGGCTTCGCGAAGGACGCCGCGCACGACTGGCAGCTCCTCGGATCCCTCGAGGCGTTCACCGGCCTCGGCCACCGCGTGCTCGTCGGCGCGTCCCGCAAGCGCTTCCTCGGCCGCCTGCTGCCCGATGGCGCCGCCGTCGAGGACCGGGACGTGCCCACGGCCGTCGTCAGCGCGCTCTCCGCGCGTGCCGGGGCGTGGGCCGTGCGCGTGCACGACGTCGCGTCCACCCGCGCCGCGCTCGCGGTGGAGGAGGCGTGGTCCCGCGGGCGCGCCGAGGCCGGGCGCGCGACCGCCGCCGTCGGGTCGGCGTCCGCCGCCGGTCTGTCAGAGTAGGAGCATGAGCGCCGTGAGCCAGGACCGTGTCGTCGTCTCCCCGCAGGGGCTGCTCGCGCGCATCGCCGTGGCCGCGCTCATCGCGTCGGTCGTCCTCGGTGCCGGGCTCACCTTCCCCGCCGACCTCGCCGGCGGCGCCGCCACGGCCGTCGTGGTCGTGAAGGCCGTCGCCGCCGTCCTCGGCCTCCTCGGATCGCTCGGCGCCGTCTACGCCTCCGTCGTGCTGCTGTCGCCGGTCCTCACCACCGCGGGAGCCGTCCTCTGGCCGGTCGCGGTGGTGCTCCTCGGCACCGCGCTGGGCATCGTCGGCGCCCTCCCCTTCGCCGCCACGGCCGGGGACGGACGCGTCCCACGGGGTCCTCGGTGTCGTCGCCGCCGCGCTCGTCGTCCTCGGCATCGCCGCCGCCGTCCGCGTGGGCCGTGGTGCAGCGCCGCGTGGCCCGCCTCGCCGCCACGGCCCGACGGGTCACCGAGACGGGGCGCCGGACCGCCGCCATCGTCACCGCCGTGCAGCGCCTCGACGGTTCCGGCGACGCCGTCCGCGCCCGCCTCACGGTGGCCTTCACCGACGCCGACGGCCGCGACCACCACGTGACCCGCACCGTCACCACGGCCGACCGCCTGCTGCCCGCCGTCGGCGGCAAGCTCCCGCTCTGGTACGACCCGACCGACCCGGGCGACCTCCCCTCCATCGTCGTGGGCCGCTCGTGGTGACCGCCCTCCCGAGCGACCGCATCGTCCTCACCGGGCTCCGCGTCCACGCGCACCACGGCGTCTACGCGGCGGAGCGTCGCGACGGGCAGGCGTTCGTGATCGACCTCGAGGTCGCCCTCGACCTCGCCCCCGCGGGAGGCAGCGACGAGCTGGGCCGCACCCTGCACTACGGGGAGCTCGCCGAGGAGGTCGCGGCCGCCGTCGGGCGGGATCCCGTCGACCTGATCGAGACGCTGGCCGAGCGCGTCGCGGCGGTCGTGCTCGCGCACCCCGTCGCACGATCCGTGCGCGTCACCGTGCACAAGCCGGACGCGCCGATCGTCGTGCCGTTCGACGACGTCGCGGTCGTGATCGAGCGCGCGTCGACGCTCCCCGCCCCGGGCGCGCCCGTGCGCGCGGTCGTGGCGGTCGGGTCGAACCTCGGCGACCGACGGGCGACGATCGAGGACGCCGTCGCCCGCATCGGCCGGGTGCCCGGCCTCCGGGTCGTCCGGCTCCTCGGAGCTCGTGGAGTCCGTCGCCGTGACGCCCGCCGGGGAGGACCCGACGAAGCCCGGCTACCTCAACGGCGTCGTCCTGGTCGACTCCGCCCTCGGCCCGCACGCGCTCCTCGACGAGCTGGCCGCCATCGAGCGCGAACTCGGCCGCGTGCGCGCGGAGCGCTGGGGCGACCGCACCATCGACCTCGACGTCGTCGCGTTCGGGGACGCGCGGATCCACGACGACCGCCTCACGCTCCCGCACCCGCGTGCCGCCGAGCGCGCCTTCGTCCTCGGACCCTGGCTGCAGGCCGATCCGGACGCGGAGCTGCCGGGGAGGGGTCGCGTGGACGCGCTGCTGCGCGAGCTCGAGGCCGCAGCGCCTGCGGGATCGGCCGGAGCCGGCCGATGACCCGCACGCGCTCCACCACCCTGGTCGCCCTGCTCATCGCGGGTGCGGCCGTCGGCTGGTTCGCCGAGAACGCGCTCCTCATGAGCGGGCGCGCGCTCCTCATCCCGCCGCTCACCCTCGGTGCCACCCTCCTCATCGTCGGGATCGTCCTGCTCGCGCTTGCCCGTCCCATCCGACGCTCGACGCTCGGCCGCACGCCGGGCCGTGTCGACCCGTTCCGCGCCACGCGCGTGGTGCTGCTCGCCAAGGCGTCGGCGCTCGCGGGCGCTGCTCACGGGGATCACGGGCGGGGTGCTGGCCTTCGTGCTGGCGCGGCCCGTGCTGCCCGGCGCGTCCTCCGTCGGGCTGGCGGTGGCCGGTACGGTGGGAGCGGTCGTCCTGCTCGTCGCCGGGCTGGTCGCCGAGCACTGGTGCACGGTCCCTCCCGACGACCGGGACGACACGCGTCCCGGGGACCCGGCGCGCGAGCTCTCCTAGGCCCACCGCCGCACCCACCCCGAGGAGCCCCCGTGACCGCGAACGTCGACCCGCACGGCGTCTCGTGGCGCCGCGTCTCCCCGCGCCTCATCGGCGTCGAGCTGGTGGGCGGGGTGATCACCGCCCTCGTCCTCGGCGGCGTCGCCGCGTTCCTGTTCGCGGTCGAGGCGCCGCGGTGGCTGGCGATCGTGCTGGGCGCCGCCGCCCTCGTCGAGCTCGTGGTGACGCTCGTCGTTCGTCCCGCGCCGGGTGCGCGCGATGGGCTACCAGCTGCGCGAGGACGACCTGGTCTTCCGCCGCGGCATCATGTGGACGCGCGTCGTCGCGGTGCCCTACGGCCGGATGCAGCTCGTGGACATCACGCGCGGCCCCGTCGGGCGGGCGCTCGGCCTCGCCGACCTCAAGCTCGTCACGGCGGCGGCGGCCGCGGCCATCCAGATCCCCGGCCTCACGAACGCGGACGCCGAGGAGCTGCGCGACCACCTGGTGGCCCTCGCCGAGACCCGCCGGGCCGGGCTGTGACCGACCCGACGCCCCGGGAGCCGGACTCCGCGCGCTCGGCGTGGAGCCACGGATCCCCGGACGGGTCCGCCGACGCCGCCGGCCCGGACGCGCCCGCCGGCCCGCACGCGGCCGCCGGCCCGGATGCGCCCGCCGGCCCGGACGCGCATGCCGGTCCCGCCGAGCCCGCCATCCCCGCCGCGGAGGCGCGCATCGCCGAGGAGCTGACCGACGGCGACTGGCACCGCCTGCACCCCGCGACGCCGCTGCTGCGCGGCGGCATCGTCTTCCTCGTCGTCATCGGCTTCCTCCTGTCGTCCCTGCGCGAGCAGCTCGTGGAGCAGTTCGTGCCCGGTCAGCGGCGCGACGGCGAGCAGGACCTCATCCCGATGCTCGTCGAGACCGGCAGCCTGATCTGGGTGATCCTCGGCCTCCTCGCCTTCACCCTGCTCGCGGTCGGGGTCTCGTACCTGTCGTGGCGCATGCACACGTTCCGCGTCACGGAGGAGACCGTGGAGGTGCGCAGCGGCATCCTCTCGCGCACGAACCGGCGGGCCCGGCTCGACCGGATCCAGGGCGTCAACATCGTGCGTCCGGTCGTCGCCCGCCTGATCGGCGCGGCGAAGCTCGAGATCCAGGTCGCCGGCAACGACGCCAACCTGCCGTTGCAGTACCTCCGTTCGCGCGACGCGGACGCGTTCCGGCTCCGTGTCCTCCGCCTCGCGTCGGGCGCGCGCGCCGAGGCGGCCGGATCCCGTCCGGCCGCCGCGTCCGCCCCGGCCGGTGCCGCGCGCGGCTTCGTGGGTGCCCGCGTCGACGACTTCCTGGCGCCCGAGCTCGATCCCGACGCCGCGCCGCCGCAGTCGGTCGTGCGCATCCCGATCCCGCGCCTCGTGGGCGCCGTGCTCCTGTTGGCGCCCACGGTCGTCCTCGTGCTGTTCGTGGTGGTCGGGATCCCGCTCATCGTGCGCTTCGAGGCCTGGTACCTGCTCGTGCCGCTCCTGCCGACCCTCCTCGGATCCGCCGGCTTCTTCGTGCGGCGCATCACGCGCTCGCTCCG
Source organism: Clavibacter sp. AC415 (assembly GCF_979252985.1). Lineage (NCBI taxonomy): Bacteria > Bacillati > Actinomycetota > Actinomycetes > Micrococcales > Microbacteriaceae > Clavibacter > Clavibacter sp. AC415. The sequence continues at coordinate 26,812 of NZ_CEEDAR010000009.1, forward strand.
CTACAGCGTCGCCGGCACGCCCGACGGCGTCCGCGTGGGCTTCGGCCTGCTGTCGACGAGCAACGACACCATCCCGCCTGGCCGCATCCACGCGGTCGAGGTCGTCCAGCCGCTCCGGCGGGCCGCCGGCTGGTGGGAGATCCGCATCACGCGCGCCTCGCACTCGTCCGCGCCCGGCGCCGCGGGGCAGCAGAACACCTCGATCCTGCCCGTGGGCGACCGCCGCGACGTGGACCGCGTGCTCGGCCTCGTGCTCCCGACCTCGTGGGCGAGCAGGCGCTCGCGCTCGTCGACGTGGGCATGACCGGCCGCGGCGGCGCCGACGACGGCTTCACTACGTCGCCGCGGCGCGCGCGGATCCTCAAGCCCTTCTCCTGGCGCCGCACCGGGTTCGCGGTCGACGCGTCCGCCTTCCTCGTCCGCCGCGGCGTGATCTGGCGCCGCCTCGTGATCGTGCCGCACGCCCGCACCCAGGGCGTCGACCTCACGCAGGGCCCGATCGACCGCCGCCTCGACCTCGTGTCGGTCCGCGCCGCCACGGTCGCGGGTCCCGTCGACACGCGGCTCGGCGCCATCGACCGCGCCACCGGGATGGAGCTCTCCACCCGCCTCGTCGCGGCGGCGGTCGCGTCCGCCCGCTCCGACACGTCCGCGCACTGGGGCGCCGGGGCGGGACTGGCCGGCGCCGGGCTCCGAGCCCGCGGCGTCCGCCGCGCCCGTCGCGCCCGCCACGGACCAGCGGCCCGGCGTCGAGCCCGCCGCGCCAGCGCCGTCCGCCGCCGCCGATGCCCCCACGTCCGCGTCCACCGACGCCGCCGATGCCGCATGGCCGCATCCGCCCGCCCCCGCCGCCACCCCGGAGACCGCGTCCGACGCCGCCCCGGCATCCGCCCCCCGCCACCGCTCCACCCCGGAGGACCCCGCGTGAGCTCCCCGTCCCAGCGCTCCGGACGCCTCGGCGTCGGCATCGTGGGCGCCGGCCGCGTGGGACCGGTCCTCGGCGCCGCGCTCGCGGGCGCGGGTCATGCCATCACGGGCATCTCGGCGGTGTCGGCGGCGAGCCGCGAGCGCGCCGACTCGATGCTCCCCGGCGTCCCCGTCCTCGCGATCCCGGAGCTCATCGAGCGCAGCGAGCTCGTCGTCCTCGCCGTCCCGGATGCCGAGCTGCCGGGTCTCGTCGCGGGGCTCGCGGCCACGGGCGCGTGGCAGGCCGGCCAGCTCGTCGTGCACACGTCGGCGGCGCATGGGATCCAGGTCCTCGCGCCCGCGTTCGCCGCCGGCATCATCCCGCTCGCGATCCACCCGGCCATGTCGTTCACCGGCACGAGCATGGACCTCGGCCGGATGGCGGAGAGCTGGTTCGCCGTCACCGCCCCCGCGCCCGTGCTCCCCATCGCGCAGGTGCTCGTGGTGGAGATGGGGGCGAGCCCGTCGTCGTGGAGGAGCGCGACCGCGCGGCGTACGCCGAGGCCATCGCGACGGCCACGACGTTCTCCACGGCGATCGTCGACCAGGCGGCGGGCCTCCTCGCCGGCATCGGCGTCGAGGAGCCCGGCCGCGTGCTCGGCCCGCTGATCCGCTCCGCCGTGGACGACGCCCTCCGCCGCTCCTCCCCGTCGGGCGGGGCGCGCCTCACCACGCGCGACGTGCCGCCGCCGGCGGACGAGGGGGGCGCACCGCACTAACCTGGCGTGTCCGCGTCCCGAGCACCCGAGGAGCCCGAAGGCATGTCGAATCCCGCGCCCGTCGTCGTCACCGGCATCGCCGAGCTGCGCGCCCGCATCCGCGACCACCGTTCCGCGCGCGCCGCCGCCGCAGAGGCGTCGACCGTCGTGCTCGTGCCCACCATGGGCGCGCTGCACGACGGGCACCTGGCGCACGCCCGCCGGGCCCGCGAGCTCGGGTCGCTGGTCGTCGTCTCGGTCTTCGTCAACCCGCTCCAGTTCGGCGCCGGCGAGGACCTGGACGCCTACCCCCGCACCCTCGAGGCCGACGTCGCCGCCCTCGCGGGGACCGGGGTCGACCTCGTGTTCGCCCCGTCGGCCGCCGAGATGTACCCGGACGGCCCCGCCCGCATCCGCGTCACGGGCGGATCCGTCGCGCTCACCCTCGAGGGGCGCTCCCGTCCCGGCCACTTCGACGGCATGCTCACGGTCGTGGCGAAGCTGCTGCACATCGCGACGCCCGACGTGGCGACGTTCGGCCGGAAGGACGCCCAGCAGCTGCACCTCGTCCGCCGCATGGTGCGCGACCTCGACCTCCCGGTCCGCATCGAGGACCTGGAGACCGTCCGCGAGCCCGACGGCCTCGCCCTCTCCAGCCGCAACCGCTACCTCGACGACCGGGAGCGCCGCGCCGCCCGGGTCCTGCCCGCGGCCCTCGAGGCCGCCCAGAGCGCCGGGTCCCGCGGCATCGACGCCGTCATCGCGGCGGCGCAGTCGGTCGTCATGGGCGAGCCCGCCGTGTCCCTCGACTACTTCCAGGTGGTGGATCCCACGACCTTCGAGACCGTGGACGACGGCTTCCGCGGCGTCGCGCTCGCCGTCATCGCCGCCCGCGTCGGCAGCACGCGCCTCATCGACAACGAGACCGTCGTCATCGCCTGACCCGGTCGGGCCGGCCCGCGCCGGCGTGCCCGGGCCCCGCCGGCACCTGCGAGAATCGAGGGAGGCCGACCGGCCGCCCGCCCCACGACCCGCGAGGATCCGTCCGCACATGACCGACACCCCCGGAACGCCCGCGACGCCCGAGAACCCCACCGCCCCGGCCCCGGGCGGCGAGGGGTCCGCCGAGGACATCGCCGAGCAGAAGGCCGTGCGCCTCGCGAAGCGCGACCGCCTCAACGCCGAGGGCGGCCTCGGCGGCGGCGCGTACCCCGTGCAGGTCCCGGTGACCACGACCATCCCGGCCGTCCGCGCGGAGTTCGGGCACCTGGCGCCGGGCGAGGAGACCGACCGCGTGGTCGGCATCGCGGGGCGCGTCGTCCACTACCGCAACACCGGCAAGCTCTGCTTCGCCACGCTCCAGGCGGGCGACGGCACGCGCATCCAGGCCATGATCTCGCTCGCCGAGGTCGGCGAGGACGCGCTCGCGGCATGGAAGGACCTCGTCGACCTCGGCGACCACGTCTTCGTCGCCGGCCGGGTCATCGCCAGCCGCAAGGGCGAGCTGTCCGTCATGGCCACCGAGTGGTGCATCGCGAGCAAGGCGCTCCTGCCCCTGCCGAACCTGCACTCCGAGCTCTCCGACGAGACCCGCGTCCGCAGCCGCTACCTCGACCTCATCGTGCGCGACCAGGCGCGGAGGAACGTCCTCGACCGGGCCAAGGTGAACGCGTCCATGCGCGAGACCTTCCGCCTCCGCGGCTACGTCGAGGTCGAGACGCCCATGCTCCAGGTCATGCACGGAGGCGCCTCCGCGCGTCCGTTCGTCACGCACTCCAACGCGTTCGACACGGAGATGTACCTCCGCATCGCGCCCGAGCTGTACCTGAAGCGCGCGGTCGTGGGCGGCATCGACCGCGTCTTCGAGATCAACCGCAACTTCCGCAACGAGGGCGCCGACTCCACGCACAGCCCGGAGTTCGCGATGCCGAGGCCTACGAGGCGTACGGCGACTACACGTCCATCGCCGAGCTCACGCAGACGCTCGTGCAGGACGCCGCCATGGCGGTCGCCGGGAGCCACGTCGTCACGTGGGCCGACGGCACGGAGTACGAGCTCGGCGGCGAGTGGGACCGCATCTCCATGTACGGCTCGCTGAGCGAGGCGGCCGGCGTCGAGGTCACGCCCGCCACCACCGTCGACGAGCTGCAGGCCATCGCCGACCGCGAGGGCGTCGTCGTGCCGCTGAGCACGCACGGCAAGCTCGTGGAGGAGCTCTGGAGCACTTCGTGAAGGGCGGCCTCGAGCGCCCGACCTTCGTGCTCGACTTCCCCGTGGAGACCTCGCCCCTCACGCGCGCGCACCGCTCCATCGAGGGCGTCGTCGAGAAGTGGGACCTCTACATCCGCGGCTTCGAGCTGGCCACCGGCTACTCCGAGCTGGTCGATCCGGTCGTGCAGCGCGAGCGCTTCCTCGACCAGGCCCGCCAGTCGGCGCGCGGCGACGACGAGGCGATGCCGCTCGACGAGGAGTTCCTCCGCGCGCTCGAGCACGGCATGCCGCCCTCGGGCGGCATGGGCATGGGGGTCGACCGGCTCCTCATGGCCATCACCGGCCTCGGCATCCGCGAGACCATCCTGTTCCCCCTAGTGAAGTAGGCGACCATGCCCCTCGGACCGAACGGCACCGACCCCAAGAAGCCCACCACCGCGCGCTACGCGCTCTGGATCATCGTCGGTGGCATCGCCGTCGTCATGATCGGCCAGGGCGTCTACGGCATCCTCACGTAGAGCACGGCGTATCCTCCTCACATGGATGCTTTCTGGGCGAGCGCGATCTGGTCGCTCCTCCCCACCCTCGGCGTGGGCCTGATCTTCTGGTTCATCATGCGCGCGGTCATCCAGGCCGACAAGCAGGAGCGGAAGGCGTACGCGGCCATCGAGGCCGAGGAGCGCGCCCGCACGGGCGTGCCCGCCCCCGAGGCCGACCGCTAGCGCGTCCGGCTGCCGCACCGGCCCCCGCGCCGGCACCGGCCCCGCGCCTGCCCCGGCCCTACGCCTGCCCCGGCCCTGCGCCTGCCCCGGCGGAGGCCCTCCGGACCGCCTGCCGCACCACCCGCCGCATCGCGTCACGCCCACGGCGAACAGGGCATGCACTGCCGGGACCCGTCGTTACTCTCTACATATCGGCACCGGCCCCCTGCCCCGGTGCCCAGGGAGATACAGATGTTCGAGAGATTCACCGACCGCGCTCGTCGCGTCGTCGTCCTGGCCCAAGAAGAGGCCAAGATGCTCAACCACAACTACATCGGGACCGAGCACATCCTGCTCGGCCTCATCCACGAGGGCGAAGGCGTGGCCGCCAAGGCCCTGGAGTCGCTCGGCATCTCCCTCGATGCCGTCCGCGAACAGGTCCAGGACATCATCGGCCAGGGCCAGCAGCAGCCCACGGGTCACATCCCGTTCACGCCGCGCGCGAAGAAGGTCCTGGAGCTGTCGCTCCGCGAGGCCCTCCAGCTCGGCCACAACGACATCGGCACCGAGCACATCCTCCTCGGCCTCATCCGCGAGGGCGAGGGCGTCGCCGCCCAGGTGCTCGTCAAGCTCGGCGCCGACCTCAACCGCGTGCGCCAGCAGGTCATCCAGCTCCTGTCCGGCTACCAGGGCAAGGAGGCGGTCGCCGTCGGCGGCGAGACCCAGCAGAGCGCGCAGGCGGGCAGCACGGTCCTCGACCAGTTCCGGGCGCAACCTCACGCAGGCCGCGCGCGACGGCAAGCTCGACCCCGTCATCGGGCGCGAGAAGGAGATCGAGCGCGTGATGCAGATCCTGTCGCGCCGCTCGAAGAACAACCCCGTCCTCATCGGCGAGCCCGGCGTCGGCAAGACCGCCGTCGTCGAGGGCCTGGCGCAGGCCATCGTCAAGGGCGACGTCCCGGAGACGCTGAAGGACAAGCAGCTCTACACGCTCGACCTCGGCTCGCTCATCGCCGGGTACCCGCTACCGCGGCGACTTCGAGGAGCGTCTGAAGAAGGTCACCAAGGAGATCCGCACCCGCGGCGACATCATCACCTTCATCGACGAGATCCACACCCTCGTCGGCGCGGGTGCCGCCGAGGGCGCGATCGACGCGGCCAGCATCCTCAAGCCGCTCCTCGCGCGCGGCGAGCTGCAGACCATCGGCGCCACGACGCTCGACGAGTACCGCAAGCACTTCGAGAAGGACGCGGCCCTCGAGCGCCGCTTCCAGCCGATCCAGGTGCAGGAGCCCTCGCTGCCGCACACGATCAACATCCTCAAGGGCCTGCGCGACAAGTACGAGGCGTTCCACAAGGTGTCCATCACCGACGGCGCCATCGTCTCGGCCGCGAACCTCGCCGACCGCTACATCGCCGACCGGTTCCTGCCGGACAAGGCCATCGACCTGATCGACGAGGCCGGTGCACGCCTGCGCCTGTCGATCCTGTCGGCTCCGCCGGAGCTGCGCGAGTTCGACGAGCGCATCTCCACGGTCCGCGTGGCCAAGGAGACCGCCATCGAGGACCAGGACTTCGAGAAGGCCGCGAGCCTGCGCGACGAGGAGAAGAACCTCCTCGGCGAGCGCCTCCGCCTCGAGAAGCAGTGGCGCTCGGGCGACGTCCGCACCACCGCGGAGGTCGACGAGGGCCTGATCGCGGAGGTCCTGGCCCAGGCCACGGGCATCCCGGTGTTCAAGCTCACGGAGGAGGAGTCCTCGCGGCTCGTCTTCATGGAGAAGGCGTTGCACCAGCGGGTCATCGGCCAGGAGGAGGCCATCTCGGCGCTCTCCAAGACCATCCGCCGCACCCGTGCCGGCCTCAAGGACCCGCGCGTCGTCCCTCGGGATCGTTCATCTTCGCCGGCCCCACGGGCGTCGGCAAGACGGAGCTCGCGAAGGCCCTGGCGGAGTTCCTGTTCGACGACGAGGACGCCCTCATCTCGCTCGACATGAGCGAGTACGGCGAGAAGCACACCGTGAGCCGCCTCTTCGGCGCCCCTCCCGGGTTCGTCGGCTTCGAGGAGGGCGGCCAGCTCACCGAGAAGGTGCGCCGCAAGCCGTTCTCCGTCGTTCTGTTCGACGAGATCGAGAAGGCCCACCCGGACATCTTCAACTCGCTCCTCCAGATCCTGGAGGAGGGGCGTCTGACGGATGGCCAGGGCCGCGTCGTCGACTTCAAGAACACGGTCATCATCATGACCACCAACCTCGGCACCAAGGACATCACGGGTGCCCCGGTCGGGTTCCAGGTCGAGAACAACGCCGCGAACTCGTACGAGCGCATGAAGGGCAAGGTCAGCGAGGAGCTGAAGAAGAACTTCAAGCCCGAGTTCCTCAATCGCGTGGACGACACCATCGTGTTCCCGCAGCTGTCGAAGCCCGAGCTGCTCCAGATCGTCGACCTGTTCGTGAAGCGCCTGTCGGACCGCATGATGGACCGCGACCTGACGATCACGCTCGAGACCGCCGCGAAGGAGCGCCTCATCGAGGTCGGCTTCGACCCGTCGCTCGGTGCCCGGCCTCTCCGCCGCGCCGTGCAGCACGAGATCGAGGACCGGCTGTCGGAGCGCATCCTGCAGGGCGAGCTCAACGCGGGCGACCACGTGCACGTGGACTACGTGGACGGGCAGTTCACGTTCCTCACCACGCAGCGCGAGGGCCTGCCGGTCGCGGCCGGCATCGGCACGGGGCCGAGCACCCCGGACCTCGCCATCACCAGCGACTAGTCACCGGCTCCGCACGGACGGCCCGTCGTCCCCCGAGAGGGGGCGGCGGGCCGTCGGCCGTCTCCCGGGGCATCCGCCGAGCGGCGCGCGGCTGTCGCGTCCGTCCGCCGCGGGGCAGGATGGACGGGGGCGGAACCGCCCCACGAAGGAGAATCCGCCCGCTGATGAGAATTGCCGTCACCGGAGGCTCGGGGAAGCTCGGCCGCCACGTCGTGGCCGACCTGCGCGCCCACGGACACGAAGTCACCAACATCGACCAGGTGGGGGAGCGCGGATCCGGCTACGTCCGCGTCGACACCACCGACTACGGCCAGGTGGTCGACGCCGTGTTCGGCGTGCAGGACCTGCACGACGGGTTCGACGCGATCGTGCACCTCGCCGCGATCCCGGCCCCCGCGATCCTGAGCGACGTGGCCACCTTCCACAACAACATGCTCACGAGCTTCAACGTGTTCCAGGCCGCGCGCCGGGCGGGCATCACGAAGATCGTCTACGCGTCGAGCGAGACCGTGCTCGGTCTGCCGTTCGACGTGCCGCCGCCGTACCTCCCAGTGGACGAGGAGTACCCGGCGCAGCCGAACAGCACCTACTCGCTGGTGAAGCACCTCGAGGAGCAGATGGCCATCGAGCTGTGCCGCTGGGACCCCGAGCTGCAGGTCACGGCGCTGCGCTTCTCGAACGTCATGGACGTCGACGACTACGACGCGTTCCCCGGCTACGACGCCGACGCGCTCGCGCGCAAGTGGAACCTGTGGGGCTACATCGACGGCCGCGACGGCGCGCAGGCGGTCCGCAAGGCGCTCGAGCACGACGGCCGCGGCTTCGACCGCTTCATCGTCGCCAACGCCGACACCGTGATGAGCCGCTCGAGCGCGGAGCTGGCCGCGGAGGTCTTCCCCGGCGTCGAGGTCACCCGGGAGCTGGGGAGCACGAGACCCTGCTGTCGATCGACAAGGCGCGCCGGATCCTCGGGTACGAGCCCGAGCACACCTGGCGCGACCACGCGCCGGCCGAGACGGGCGACGACCCGGTCGCCGGTCACCCGTCGTGAGCGCCGCGTCATGAGGTACGTGCGCCTGGGCAGCACGGGCACCGAGGTCTCGGCCATCGCCCTCGGCTGCATGAGCTACGGCGAGCCGACGCGCGGCGGTCACGCATGGACGCTCCCGGAGGAGGACTCGCTCCCGCTGATCCGCCGTGCGGTGGAGCTGGGCATCACGTTCTTCGACACCGCGAACGTCTACTCCGTACGGATCGAGCGAGGAGATCATGGGCCGTGCCCTGAAGGAGCTCACGCGGCGCGAGGAGGTGGTCATCGCGACCAAGGTGCACGGCGCCATGGGGAGGGGCCGACTTGTGCGCGGGCTGTCGCGCAAGCACATCATGTGGCAGATCGACGACAGCCTCCGCGGCGCCTCGGGACCGACTACGTGGACCTGTACCAGATCCACCGGTTCGACCCCGCGACGCCGCTGGAGGAGACGCTCGAGGCGCTCGACGACCTCGTGCGCGCCGGCAAGGTGCGCTACCTCGGTGCCTCGTCGATGGATGCGTGGCGCTTCGCGAAGGCGCTGCACCTCCAGCGCGCGAACGGCTGGGCGCGCTTCGTCACCATGCAGGACCACTACAACCTCGTGAACCGCGAGGAGGAGCGCGAGATGCTGCCCCTCTGCGTGGACGAGGGCGTGGGCTCCCTGCCGTGGAGCCCGCTCGCCCGCGGCCGGCTCGACGTGCGACTGGGACGTGACGACCGACCGCAGCGAGACGGACGAGTTCGGCAAGACGCTCTACGCGGCCCAGGAGGACTCGGACCGCCGGGTCGCCGCCGCCGTCGCGGAGGTCGCCGAGGCGCGCGGGGTCCCGCGCGCGCAGGTGGCGCTCGCATGGGTGTCGCGGAACCCCGTCGTCACCGCGCCCATCGTGGGCGGCACGAAGGTGTCGCACATCGAGGACGCGGTCGCGTCCCTGGACCTCTTCAGCTCACGGACGACGAGGTCGCCCGGCTCGAGGAGCACTACGTGCCGCACGCGGTCGTCGGGTACTGAATGGCGTCCGCGGACGGCCCGCCCAGGGTCGTCCGGCCGCACCGCCCGGCGCCCCTGGGCGGTGCCCGCATCCGCGAGTGGCGTCGCCGTCACACCACGACGGCGAGGGGATCGACATGACCGGCGACGGGGCTCTCCACCATCCGCACCGACATCCCCGTGAGGATGGACCGGCTGCCGTGGGCGCGCTGGCACTGGCTCATCGTGGTGGGGCTCGGCACGGTCTGGATCCTCGACGGGCTCGAGGTCACCATCATCGGCGCCATCGGCAGCCGCCTCACCGACCCCAGGCGGGACTCGGCCTGTCCCCGTCGGACATCGGCCTGGCCGCGGCGATCTACGTGGCGGGCGCCTGCGTCGGCTCCCTCGTCTTCGGCTACCTCACCGACCGGTTCGGGCGGAAGAGGCTGTTCATCGCGAAGCTCGGCCTGTACCTGCTCGCGACCGTCGCCACGGCGTTCTCGTTCGACCCCGTCTTCTTCTTCGTCTGCCGCTTCCTCACGGGCGCGGGCATCGGGGGCGAGTACGCGGCCATCAACTCCGCCATCGACGAGCTGATCCCCGCCCGGCGCCGAGGCATGGTCGACCTCGCCATCAACGGCTCGTACTGGCTGGGCGCGGCCTTCGGGGCCGTGATCTCCGTGCTGCTGCTCAACGAGTCCTTCCTCGCGGCGGACGTCGGCTGGCGCGTGGCCTTCGGCCTGGGTGCGGTGCTCGGCGTCGTGATCCTGCTGGTCCGCCGCAACGTCCCCGAGTCACCCCGCTGGATGTCCATCCACGGGAAGGACGAGGAGGCGGAGCGCCTCGTGGGGGAGATCGAGACGAGGATCGAGGAGGAGACCGGCTCCCGGCTCCCGGCGACCGACCCCGACGAGGACTTCCTGGAGATCCGCCAGCGCCGCAGCATCGGCTTCGGCGAGATCGCGCGGGTCGCGGTCACGCGCTACCCGAAGCGGTTCGTGCTGGGCCTGTCGCTGTTCACCGGCAGGCGTTCCTCTACAACGCGGTCTTCTTCACCTACTCGCTCGTGCTCAGCCAGCTCCTGGACGTGCCGGACGACGTGGTGCCGTGGGCGCTCGTGGCCATCGCCCTCGGCAACTTCGCCGGGCCGCTGACCCTCGGCCGGCTGTTCGACAGCATCGGCCGGAAGGTCATGATCTCGATCTCCTACATCGGCTCCGGGGTGCTCCTCGTCGTGACGGCGCTGCTCTTCCGGCGGAGGTGCTCGACCCCGTCTCCCTCACCGCCTGCTGGGTGGTCGTGTTCTTCCTCGCGTCGTGCGGCGCGAGCGCGGCCTACCTGACCGTGAGCGAGATCTTCCCGATGGAGACGCGGGCCATGGCCATCGCCTTCTTCTGAGCGCTGGGACCGGCCTCGGCGGCATCGTCGGCCCGCTGCTGTTCGGCCGGCTCGTGGAGGACAGCATCGGCGCGGTCGCGAACGGCTACCTGATCGGTGCGGTGCTGATGATCGGCGCGGGACTCGTCGAGGTCGTCCTCGGCGTCGAGGCGGCCGGTAGCTCGCTCGAGGACATCGCGACGCCGCTCAGCTCCACGGAGGGGGCGTCGTCCGACGGGGCGGGGGCGGGGGCGGGACGGACGCGGCCGCGCACCGCCCCCGGGCGGACGGTGCGGCGGACGGCGCGGCGGGCGGAGCGCCGGGCGACGAGCGCTGATCCGGTCGCCGCGGAGCCGACTTGCGCGGCGCCCGTCGACCCCCTACTCTGAACGGAGCCACAGACCGCTGGTCGGCGTGCCTCCGTGAGGGGATGCGCCGGACGAAGGTTCACTCAGGTGAAGGCCCGCGCAGGTGATCGAAGCACGATGCAGCGCATGCCCCGAGGGCCTGCGCGGCACTCCCGCTCCGGCCTCCTGTGCCGGAGCGTTTTCCATGTGTGCAGCCGGGGGCTGCCAGCACCTCGCACCGCTTCCGCGGTGTCGGGGAACCACGTGATAAGGAGTGCCATGGCGAACAAGGAAGCCTCGGTCGCCGAGCTCGCGGAGAAGTTCCGCAGCTCGAACGCCGTACTGCTCACCGAGTACCGCGGTCTCACCGTTGCCCAGCTCAAGCAGCTGCGGAAGAGCATCAGTGCAGACGCGACCTACGCCGTGGTGAAGAACACGCTGACCAAGATCGCGGCGAACCAGGCGGGGATCTCGTCGTTCGACGACGAGCTCGTCGGCCCGTCCGCGATCGCGTTCGTGCACGGCGACACCGTCGCCGTCGCGAAGGCGCTGCGCACCTTCACCAAGGCCAACCCTCTTCTCGTCGTGAAGGGCGGTTACTTCGACGGCAACCCCCTGACGGCGGACGAGGTGAACAAGCTCGCCGACCTCGAGTCGCGGGAGGTGCTGCTGGGCAAGCTCGCCGGCGCCTTCAAGGCCTCGCTCTTCGGCGCGGCGTACCTGTTCAACGCACCGCTCTCGCAGGCCGTACGCACCGTCGAGGCGCTGCGCGAGAAGCAGGAATCGGCTCAGTAGCACCCCTCGGTTCCGTTCCCGGGGCGCGATGCACTGAACCCAAGAGACACCACACCAACCCAAGGAGATACATCATGGCAAGCCCTCAACGACGAGCTCATCGAGGCCTTCAAGGAGCTCACGCTCATCGAGCTCAGCGACTTCGTCAAGAAGTTCGAGGAGGTCTTCGAGGTCACCGCCGCGGCCCCCGTCGCCGCTGCCGCCGCCCCCGGCGCCGCTGCCCCCGCCGAGGAGGTCGAGGAGAAGACCGCGTTCGACGTCATCCTCGAGGCTGCCGGCGACAAGAAGATCCAGGTCATCAAGGAGGTGCGCGCCCTCACGAGCCTCGGTCTCGGTGAGGCGAAGGCCCTCGTCGACGGAGCCCCCAAGGCCGTCCTGGAGGGCGCCAACAAGGAGGCCGCCGACAAGGCCAAGGCCCAGCTCGAGGCCGCGGGCGCGACGGTCACCGTCAAGTAGCTCGCACCACCGCACAGCGCTCAGGGCGCCGATCCCCTCGGGGGTCGGCGCCCTGCGTCGTCCCCGGAGGCGGGGACGAGCGGAGCCCGGTCGGACACAGGGACCCGGGCCGCCCGAAGCGCCCGGCGAGCCCGAGGGGCCGCTCAGGCGGAGGTGTCCGGTCGGAGGTCGTGGCCGAGGGCGCGAGCCCGCTCGACGGCCTCCGCGCGGCTCGAGGCCTCGAGCTTCCGGTACACGCTCCGCACGTGCGACTTCACCGTGTTCGGGGAGATGAAGAGCCGACCGGCGATCTGCGCGACGGTCAGCCCGTCGGCGAGGCACGCGACGATCACCCGCTCCCGCTCGCTCAGCGGGTCGATGCGCACCGCCGCCGCGGGTCCGCGGTCGGCCCGCATGCCCTCGAGCATCCGCCGCACCTCCGGGAGCTGGTCGCGGTCCAGCGCCCGCTCGAGCAGGGCGGCGGAGGCGGCGGCGGGGAAGACCGCGAACGGCCGGAGGATCCCCGTCGACGTGGCGAGGCGGGCCGCCTGGTCGTACGCGTGGTCGCCGCGGGCGGGGTCGCCCAGTCCGCTGTGCGCGGCCGCGACCACGAGCAGGACGTCGCCGAGCGTGCGGCCGGAGTGCGCGTCGCCGATCTCCAGGCAGTCCGCCATCTCCGTCAGGGCGCCCTGGTGGTCGTCCGCGAGCACCCGCAGGCGGCCCGCGACCATGGCCGGGCACGTCGAGTGGCGCTCGGTCGGCGTCAGGGTGCGCACCAGGTCCCAGGCCGCCGCCGTCTGGCCGAGGTGCGCCAGCAGCGAGGCGCGCAGGGAGTCGCGCATGACCGGCAGCGGCCCCTGCTCCGGCCAGGCCGTGCCGAGGTCGTGGAGCCGACGGAGGTGGTCCAGCGCATCGAGCCGGAGGCCGTGGATGGCGGCGACCGTCGCCTCCGCGTACAGCCCGAGGAGCTCCCAGTCCGTGCCGGTGCACGCCGGCCGGAGGTCGTCGAGGAGGGCGAGCGCGTCCTCGCGGCGCGTCTCGTCCACCGCGAGGAGCGTGGCCGCGATCTCGGCGGGCGCGCGGAACCCGCTGTGCGCGAGCGCGGTGCCCGCCCCCTCGTCGGTCAGGTAGGGCCCGGGCACGGCCGACGAGCTCGCGCGACTCCGCCATGTCGCCCAGGCAGTAGGCGACGTAGGCGAGCGCGCCGCGGCACTCGAGCCGGTCCGTGAGCACGAGGTGGCGCGCCGAGAGCGCCTCGGCGGTCCGCAGCTCGTCCCGCGCCGCCGTGAAGGCGCCCAGATGCACGAGCACGAGCCCCTGCTGGAGCGCGACGGCGGCCTGCAGGGAGATGCGGGCGCTGAGCGGCAGGCCCCGCTCGGTGTCGAGGATCCGCCGTGCCTCGCGGAGGGACGCGCGCGCCTCGTCGAGGCGGCCCACCCGGCGGTCTCCCGCGGCGCGGTGGACGAGCACCGCGGCGCGCACGATCGGGGTCGGCGGGGGGTCCTCGGTGAGCAGGAGATCGACGGCGGAGCGGTAGGGGAGGGACGCCCGGCGGTCGGTCTCGGACGTGCCGCGGTAGGTGGCGGCGATGCCCGCGACCAGCCACGCGTCGTGCTCCCACGCCGCCGGGGCGATGCGGTCGTAGAGGTCGCGGACGCGGTGCGGGTGCAGGTCGACGTGCCGCGGCCACGCGGCGGCCATGGCGCGCGCCGCCGCCTGGTCGTCCCCGCGCGCGAGCGCCTCGTCGACGGCGCGCTCCACGGCCTCGACGGTCGTGGTCTCGGCCATGGCGGCTCCCGGGGGCGGTGGCCGGAGCGGATCCGGCCCTACCGGTCTCACGCTAGGTCCCCGACGGGCGCGGCGCGGCCTCGGACGGCATCCGGTGTCGCGGGAGGGACCCCCAGCTCGGGGGTGCCCGCGGGGTGCCGCCGCCGACTGCTCGACATATGCATAGCCTTGCTATATGATCGACGCATGACGACGCCAGCACCGGACCTCCGCGCCGTCCTCGGCGACCTGGTCACGGCCGGCCACCGGCTCACGCGCCTCGCCGCGCACGAGGTCGGCGGCACGCAGCTCGCCCGCCGTGTGGCGAACGCTCTCGGTGCTCGTCACCTGGCCCGGCGGCATGCGCCTCGGCGCCCTCACCGAGCACAGCCGGGTCTCGCAGCCCACGACCACCAAGATCGTGCGCTCGCTCGTCGGGCAGGGCTGGATCGCGCAGGTCACGGACCCGTCCGACGCGCGCGCCACGCTCCTCGAGATCACGCCGGCCGGCCGGGCCGCGCTCGACGACTGGCGCGACCGGCTCGCGACCGCCCTCGTCCCGCGCTTCGCCGACCTCCCGGCCGACGACGTGGCCGTGCTCGCGCGCGCCGTCGAGCTCGTCATGGCGCGCCTCGACGGCGCCCCCGCGCCCGCCGACGCCTGACCGCACCACCGGCCGCACTCCGGCCTTCCCCACCCGCACCGATCCCAGGAGGCGACACCGCACCCGTGTCCACCCAGCCGCACGCGCCGTTCCGCGACATCTTCCGCCAGCCCCGCTCCGTCTTCGCCGTCGCCTTCGCCTGCGTCATCGCGTTCATGGGCATCGGGCTCGTCGACCCGATCCTCCCCGCCATCGCCGAGAGCCTCGACGCCACCGCCACGCAGACGGAGCTGCTGTTCACGAGCTACCTGCTCGTCACCGGCCTCGCCATGCTGATCACCAGCTGGATCTCCAGCCGCATCGGCGCCAAGCGCACCCTCCTCATCGGCCTCGCGATCATCGTCGTCTTCGCGGCCGCCGCCGGCCTCTCGCAGGACGTGGAGTCGGTCATCGGCTTCCGCGCCGGCTGGGGCCTCGGCAACGCCCTCTTCATCTCGACGGCCCTCGCCACCATCGTCGGATCCGCCTCGGGCGGCACCGCCTCGGCGATCATGCTCTACGAGGCGGCGCTCGGCCTCGGCATCGCGGTGTCGGTCCGCTGCTCGGCGGCCTCCTCGGCAGCTGGGAGCTGGCGCGGCCCGTTCTTCGGCACCGCGACCCTCATGGCGGTCGGCTTCATCGCGATCCTCGCGCTGCTCGGCAAGGACGACGGACCCCGCTCGCCCATGCGCTTGTCCGCGCCCCTGCGCGCGCTGCGGACGCCCGCGCTCGCCGTGCTGGCGTCGGCCGCGCTGTTCTACAACATCGGCTTCTTCGTGCTCCTCGCCTACACGCCGTTCCCCCTGGGCTTCGACGCGATCGGCCTCGGCCTCACCTTCTTCGGCTGGGGCGTCGGCCTCGCCATCACCTCCGTGCTCGTCGCGCCGCTGCTGACCCGGCGCATGGCGCGCACGTCGGTCCTGCGCCTCGTGCTGCCGCTGCTCGCCGTCGACCTCGCCGCGGCGGGGCTCGTGGTCCGGTCGGCGCCCGGGCTCGTGGTGTGCGTCATCGTCGGCGGGCTCCTCCTCGGGGTCCTCGAACACCGTCCTCACCGAGTGCGTGATGGAGGCCACCGACCACCCGCGGAGCGTCGCCTCGTCGGCCTACTCGTCGGTGCGGTTCCTCGGCGGCGCCATCGCGCCCCCCGCGGCGACGGAGCTCGCGCGGCTCTTCACCGACTCCGCGCCGTACTACGCCGCCGCCGGCATCCGGTGCTCGTCGCCCTCGTGATCGTCGTGGCCGGCCACCGCTGGCTCCGCCGCGTCGACGCGCAGCCGGTCGACGCCCTCGAGGAGGCGCAGGCGGTCACCGCCGGCGACGCCTGACCGCGGCTCGGCGCCGGACGCGCCCCCGGTCACCGATCGCGCTCAGCGCGTCGTCGGGGCCGGGGGCGCGGTCGTGCTGGTGCGCGCGGCGAAGTCCACGGGCATGGTCACGGTGCGCTCCGCGGCCCCGCCCGGGGCGAGCCCCTCGAGGGACCACGCCGACCGCCGCCCGGCCCTGCAGCCGCGGGTGCTGCTGCACGGTGGTGAGCCCGAACAGGGGCGCGAGCGCGTGCCCGTCGATGCCCGCGACGGAGAGCTCGGCCGGGACGGCTATCCCCAGCCGCCGCGCCGCGAGGATCGTCCCGATCGCGATCTCGTCGGAGGCCGCGAAGACGCGCCTGTTCGGCCGGGTCTGCGCGGGTCGGCGAGGAGCGCCATGGCCGAGCGGAAGCCGCCGTCGATCGTGAACTCGGCCGTCGCGAAGCGCGCCTCGAGCCCGCGCGGATCCGCCTCCACGGCCGCCCGGTAGCCCGCGAGCCGCTTCGCGTGCACGAAGAACGCCATCTGCGCGTGCAGGTCGCCGCCGAGGTGCACCACGCGCGCGTGACCGAGGCTCAGGAGGCGCTCGGTGGCGAGCCGCGCGGCCGCCTCGTCGTCGATGCTGAGCGTGCTCATGCCCTCGACGGGCCCGCCGATGCCGACCAGCGGCTTGTCGAGCGAGCGGAGCCGCACGACCTCCGTCGGCGTGAGGGCGACGCTCACGGCGATGACCGCGTCCACGCGCTTGCGCACGAGGAAGTACTCGAAGACCTTCCGGCGCTGCTCCGGATCGGCGGTGAGGCGGTACAGCGTGAGGTCGTAGTCGGCCTCGATGAGCGCCTCCTCGATGCCCTCGAGGAGCTCCGCGAAGAACCAGCGGTTGATGAACGGCAGCACCACGCCGACGTTCTTGGACTGCCCGGTGACGAGGCTCGACGCGTTGGAGGAGACGACGTAGCCGATCTCCGCGGCCGCCTCGGACACGCGGGCCCGCGTGGCGGGGGAGACGTAGCCCCGGCCGCTCGAGCGCGCGGGACGCGGTGGCCTTCGAGACCCCGGCCAGGCGCGCGACGTCGGCGATGGCGCTCATCGCGCTCCCTCCCTCGGGTCCCGCGGCGCCCCGTCGCGCCGGTCGCGCGCGCTGGAAGCGGTTCCAGGAAGCGCGGGGGCCGAGTCCGATGATGGACCATCGGCACCGGCGGCGCACGCGCCGTGCCGGAGAGGTAGACCGTTTCGTTACCTGATCCGGCTTGCCGTCGCCTGCGAAGCTCCCCTGCATCGGGCTGTCGGAACCTGGACTCCCTACAGCAGGGAGCTCGACCAGGCGACGGCGCCTCACCCGCCGACGCACGCAGCACAGGACGGCGGGGTGGACCCGCATCCACTCGATGAAGAGGAGACGCACATGGGCCACGCCCTATTCCGACGTCGCTTCGTGGCACCCCTCGCAGCGGTCGGCATCGCCGGCCTCGCGCTGACGGGCTGCACGGGCGACATCGCCGCCGAGGACCAGGCGGACACCGACTGCTCGCCGTACTCGTCGTACGGCACGTTCGACGGCGCCGAGGTCAGCATCGGCGGCACCATCCAGGACGACGAGGCCGACCGCCTCGTCGAGTCCTGGAAGGACTTCCAGACCTGCACGGGCATCACCGTGAACTACCAGGGCACCAAGGAGTTCGAGGCGCAGATCGCGGTCCTCGCGGAGGGCGACTCCGCCCCCGACATCGGCATCATCCCGCAGCCTGGCGGCCTCTTCAACGTGCTCGCGTCGAAGGGCTACCTGCAGGCCGCCCCCGCCGCGGTCGAGGAGAACGTCGACGCCAACTGGTCCCCCGACTGGGGAAGGGCGACGGCACCGTCGACGGCACCTTCTACGGCGCGCCGCTCATGGCGAGCGTCAAGGGCTACGTCTGTGTACTCCCCGTCGGAGTTCGAGGAGAAGGGCTACGAGGTCCCGAAGACGACCTCCGAGCTCATGGACCTCACGGCCGCCATCGCGGCCGACGGCGACCACAAGCCGTGGTGCGTCGGCATCGGCTCCGGCGACGCCACCGGCTGGCCGGGCACCGACTGGATCGAGGACTACGTCCTCCGCGAGGCCGGCCCGGAGACCTACGACAAGTGGGTCACGCACGAGATCCCGTTCAACGACCCGGCCATCGCCGCGGCGTTCGACAGCGTGGGGACGATCAAGAACTCGACTACGTCAACGGCGGCCTGGGCGACGTCTCGTCCATCATCTCCACCGAGTTCGGCGATGCCGGCCTCCCCGATCCTCGATGGCGAGTGCTCGCTCCACCACCAGGCCTCGTTCTACGAGGGCTTCTGGAAGAAGGCCGACGGCACCGACGCGAAGGTCTCGCCCGACGGCGACGTCTACGCGTTCCTCTTGCCGCCCACGAACGAGGGCGACGCCACGGCGGTCACCGGCGGCGGCGAGCTCGTCGGCGCCTTCAAGTCGAGCGACGAGATCACCGCGGTGCTCTCGTACCTGTCCAGCGACACCTGGGCGAACAACCGGGTCTCGCTCGGCGGCGTCATCAGCGCGAACAAGGGGCTCGACCCCGCGAACGCGTCGAGCGACATCCTGAAGCAGAGCATCGAGATCCTGCAGGACCCGAACGCCACGTTCCGCTTCGACGGCTCGGACCTCATGCCCGGCGCGGTCGGCACCGACTCCTTCTGGAAAGGGCATCGTCGGCTGGCTGAGCGGCGACTCCACCCAGAAGACGGTCGACGCCATCGAGTCGAGCTGCTCGCGTCCTGATCCACCGCCGGCCCTACTGGCTGGCACCGGTCCCGCCCTCCGAGACCCCGCGGGGCTGCCGCGCACGCGGCGGCCCCGCTCCCATCCCACCCCGACCCGAAGGGCGAGACGTCCATGACGACCGCTGATCTGATCGGCAAGATCCTCCAGGTGGTGGCCGCGCTGGCCGTCTTCGCCGTGGTGATCGGGCTGATCCTGTTCCTCATCGACAAGGCGCCGAAGCGCTAAAGGACCGGGCGCAGCTCGCGGCCTTCGTCCTCCCCGCGCTGATCCTGCTCGCCGTCGGCCTCATCTACCCGGCGTTCCGCACGACGCTCCTCGCCTTCCGCGACAACACGGGCGAGTGGGCCGGGTTCGACAACTTCGTGGTGGATGTTCACCCAGCCGTCGGCGCTCCGCACGCTGCTCAACACGGTCATCTGGGTGATCTTGTCCCGCTCCTCTCCACCGCCATCGGACTCGCCTACGCCGTCTTCATCGACAAGTCGCGGGGTGAAAGCGGCGCACGAAAAACGCGAAAGCGTTTCACGATACGCTGAAAACATCTCTTGACACTGCACGAGGAACGGTTAACATCGGCTTCATATAACTGAACCAAGTAGACGAACA